>DYLA01000047.1:0-5760 GCA_020722265.1 Anaerolinea sp. | reverse complement strand
AAATCATAAACGGAGTCACTATGCCATTCAAACCCGTACCCGCCAAAGTAGATTTCGTCGCGCAAGAGCACGATGTGCTCCAATGGTGGAAAGAGACGCGCGCGTTTCAAAAGATGCGCGAATTGCACAAGGGCCAACCGCGCTGGTCGTTCATTGACGGACCGATCACCGCGAACAATCCGATGGGCGTACACCACGCGTGGGGTCGCACGTACAAAGACTTGTTCGGGCGCTATCGCACGATGCGCGGTCACGAATTGCGCTACCAGAACGGCTTCGACTGCCAAGGACTCTGGGTCGAGGTCAATGTCGAAAAAGACCTAGGTTTCCAAACGAAGAAGGATATCGAAAACTACGGACTCGCGCCGTTCGTGATTCTGTGCAAGCAGCGCGTCCTGAATTACGCGGCTGTGCAAACCGAGCAATCCATTCGTCTTGGAATGTGGATGGACTGGGACGATCCCGAAACACTGCGCTATTTGCGCGACAAACTCGGCGAGAATCCGAACGCGACGATCACGATCACCGCGCCATCGGGCGCGCAAATGACAGGCACCGTCGAGCAAGTGATTGGGCAACTTGGATTAGTCCCGTACGGCGGATCGTATTTCACCTTCAGTGACAAGAACAATTACGACATCTGGCGGATGCTCAAAAAGTGTCACGACAACGGCTGGCTCTACAAAGGCACCGATGTAATGCCGTGGTGTTGGCGCTGCGGCACGGGCATCAGCCAGCACGAAATCGTCACCGAAGGATACATCGAAAAATCGGATCCGAGTGTGACGCTGCGCTTTCCGCTCGTTGATCGTCCAGGTGAATCGCTGCTCGTTTGGACGACGACGCCGTGGACGCTTTCGTCGAACGTCGCGGCGGCAGTTGGTGCCGATCTCACGTACGTCAAAGTGAAACAAGGAAACGACATTTTGTATTTGTCGAAAGGGACGACCCAGATGCTCAAAGGTTCGTTCCAAGTGTTGGGCGAACTCAAGGGTGCGGAAATGCGCGGTTGGAAGTACGTGGGACCGTTCGACGATTTGCCTGCCGCGCGTCAACCAGGCGGTTGGGCAGATGCGACGATGCGCCGATTGTTCGCGCACATCCCAGAGACCGCAATCGACGCGCACCGCGTCATCTTGTGGGATCAAGTCGGCGAGGCGGAAGGCACGGGCATCGTTCACATCGCCCCTGGCTGTGGCGAGGAAGACTTTGCGCTGGGCAAGACTTACAACTTGCCCGTCCTCGCACCGCTCGACGAAAATGGTTCTTACGGCGACGGCTTTGGCTGGCTTGCGGGCAAACACGTTTCCCAAGTGACCGAGCCGATCATCGAGAATCTGAAAGCGAAAGGCGTACTGTATAAATTCGAATCGTACACGCACCGCTATCCCGAATGTTGGCGCTGCCACACACCGCTCGTCTTTCGTCTGGTGGACGAATGGTTTATCGCGATGGATGGAATTCGTCCATTGATGATGGACATTGCGAATCAAATCCGTTGGATCCCCGAATTCGGCAAGGAACGCGAACTCGATTGGCTGCGCAATATGCACGATTGGATGATTTCCAAGAAACGCTATTGGGGTCTCGCACTGCCGATTTGGGAATGTGAACAGTGCGGACACTTTACCGTCATCGGCAGTCGCGAGGAATTGCAAGCGCGCGCGGTCGAGGGCTGGGACAAATTCGATGGACACACGCCGCATCGTCCGTACATTGACGAAGTGAAAATCCAGTGCGATCAGTGCGGCGCAAAAGTGTCGCGCATCAAAGACGTGGGCAACCCTTGGCTCGACGCGGGCATCGTCTCGCTTTCGACGATGGGCTATCGCACGCAACACGACTATTGGCAAAAATGGTTTCCTGGCGACCTGATCAGCGAATCGTTCCCAGGCCAGTTCCGCAACTGGTTCTACGCGCTCTTGACGATGGCGGCGGTGCTGGAAGGCAAACCTGCGACGCGCACGATTCATGGTTACGAAACTTTGCTCGCCGAAGACGGCACCGAGATGCACAAGTCGCGCGGCAATATGATCGAGTTCAACGAAGCCGCTGACAAAATCGGCGCAGACGTGATGCGTTGGATGTACTGCTGCCAGCGCTACGAAACCGATATGCTCTTTGGTTATCATATCGCGGATGAAACGCGCCGCCGATTTTTCCTGCCGCTGTGGAACGTGTACAATTTCTTCGTCACGTACGCAAACCTCGACAAGTGGACGCCCGTGGTCAGCGGTCAGCCGTCGGCGGTCAGTGATTTAGACCGATGGATTTTGGCGCGCTTGCAACAAGTCATCGCTGAAGTGACGACGCAGATGGACGAGTACATCGCGTACAAAGCAACCAAAGCCGTCGAAGAATTCATTGACGACTTGTCGAACTGGTACGTCCGCCGCTCGCGGCGACGCTTTTGGAAATCGGAAGCGGATGCGGACAAGCGCGCCGCGTACGCGACGCTGTACGAAGTCCTCGTCACGCTGACGAAACTGCTCGCGCCATTCATCCCGTTCGCAACCGAAGTGATGTACCAAAATCTGGTGCGCTCGGTGGACGCGTATGCACCCGAAAGCGTGCATCACTGCGACTATCCGCGCCCCGACGCGTCGAAACTGGACACCGCACTGCTCGCGGAAATGGACGCCGCACGCCAAGTCGTCAATCTGGGTCACAGCGTCCGCGCCGAGAACAATCTCAAAGTGCGCCAGCCGCTCGCGCGCGTCCTCGTCGTCGCGCCGCAGGAACAGCGCGCACGCCTCGCGCACATCGGCGCGCTCATCACGGATGAGTTGAACGTCAAGACGATGCAACTCGTCGAAAGGGAAGCCGAACTCGTCACGTACAAGTTGTTGCCCGACAATCGCTTGCTGGGACCCAAGTTCGGCAAAGCGTTCCCCCTAGTGCGCGCCGCACTCGGCGCGATGGATCCGTACGCCGCGGTCGCGACCTTGCGCGCGGGGAAAAATCTCGCGCTCGATGTGGATGGTCGGCGCGTCGAACTCGCGCCGAACGAAGTGCTGATCACGCCGCAGCCGAAACCAGGGTTCGCAGTGAAGGCGGATGGCGAGTACGTCGTCGCGCTCGATACGAACGTGACACCCGACCTTAAGGCGGAAGGACTCGCACGCGAATTCGTGCGCCGCGTCCAAGACCTCCGCAAGAGCGCGGAGTTCGACATCGCCGATCACATCAACATCTACTACACGGCGACGCCAAAACTCGCGAGCGCGATCGAAGCGCATCGCGCGTACATTATGGGCGAGACGCTCGCGGAAGAACTGCGCGCATCCGCCGCGCCCACGCACGCGGCGGCGGTGGAAGACACGTTTGATGGGGAAAAGGTCTCGCTGGCAATCGTGAAGGTGTAGCCTCAACGACGACCGACGACGGCTGACTCCCGACCGCGCCTTGCTATTGCGAGAAGCGGTTGTCTGCGGTCGTCTCTGAAACTTGCGCTAGAATCGAAAACCGCTTAGAATTGTGGTCGAGTGATGAGCCAATGACGTTTCATCGCTTGGAGGCACGTATGTCAAAGAATGATGATCTACGAAAGAAACCGGTGTCAAAGGTGATCGCGCACCGCGTCGCATCGGTTGCCAAGCGCGCGAAAAAATCGGCGAAGGCGGTTTTGGTAACGGGGCGCACCATCCCGCCGCCCGTCGAAATCGAACCGCACGGGCTCGCCGATTTGCCCGCGCTGCGTGCGCTGCGCAAAGAACGCCGCCGCTTGATCGAAGAACTGAAACATCAAGAAATGCTCGCGCAAGAACGTCCAACCACAGGGAATCATATGGCGGATGATGCGAGCGAAGTGGAAGCGCAAGCCAAGTCGCTCGCCTTGCGCCGTCATCTTGAAGGAATGATCAGTGAGATTGATCGTGCCATTCTGCGTGCGCAAAAAGGAATGTACGGCATTTGCGAACGCTGCAAGGGTCCGATTTCGAAAGAGCGTCTGAAGGTAATGCCTTCCGCCGCGTTTTGTATCGAGTGCGCCAAACGGCAAACACGTCCGCTGAAAGCAGCCACTGTCGCATGAAATTACGCGATTTGATTTTGTTCGCGATTGCCGCCATCGTGTTGAGCGCGGATCAAGCCAGCAAAGCATGGGCAATCGAAAACATTCCGCTCAACACTGCCTATGACATTTTTCCTCCACCGCTTGGCGATTGGATCATCCTCACACGCATTACGAATTCGGGTGCGGCGTTCGGTTTGTTTCCACAACTCAGCATCGTCTTCACCTTCGTCGCACTCATCGTCTCCGTCGTCATCGTCGCGTACTATCGTTCAATTCCGACGGGACAATGGATCGTGCGTTTATCGCTGGGAATGCAACTCGGCGGCGCGATTGGCAATTTGATTGATCGCTTGCGTTTTGGCTCTGTGACCGATCTGCTCTACGTACGGCCGTTTCCCGTGTTCAACATCGCGGATGCGGCGATTGTCACCGGCGTTGGTTTGCTGATGTTTCGCCTGTGGCGCATATCGCCGAAAGCCGAGCCGCAACCCGTGCCGACGGATTCTCCGGACGAGACGAAATCGGCGGGCAATGAATAGCCCCAGCGTGTGCTGGGGTTTTCCTTTTAGCCCGGCGAGGTTTTCAGAAACCTCGACGGGCTGATCCCACAAATGGAAACGCCCCCTCTCACCGTAACCGAATCAGGCGCGCGGCTCGACCGCTATGTCGCCGAGCACCTGCCCGATCTTTCGCGCGCGGCAGTTCAGCGTTTGATTGACGACGCGCAAATTTGCGTGAATGGCATCGCGCGCAAGGCGAGTTACCGCGTGCGCGCTGGCGAAATCATCAGCATACGCATCCCGCCGCCCGAACCCGCCGTGCCGCGCCCGGAAAAAATTCCACTCGACATTCTGTACGAAGACGACGATCTCATCGTCATCAACAAACCGGCTGGAATGATCGTGCATCCGGCGGCGGGTCGTCGTGAAGGCACACTCGTCAACGCGATCCTGGCGCATTGCCCCCATCTGAGCGTGGGCGGCGTGGAACGGCCGGGCATCGTGCATCGTCTTGATAGTGACACGAGCGGCATCATCATCGTCGCGAAGAACGATGCCGCGATGCGCGATCTGCAGGCGCAATTCAAATCGCGGCGCGTGCACAAGACGTACCTCGCGCTCGTCGAAGGAATCGTGAAGCCGCCGCGCGGCAAAATTGACGCGCCGATTGGACGCGATCCAAAGCATCGGCAGAAAATGGCGGTTAGGATGCGCGGAAAAACGCGCGCCGCGGTGACGGTGTACCGCACGTGCGCGCACCTGCCGAGCGATCAATCGCTCGGCTCAACAGGTACAAGCCCGCTCAAGCGGGCTGACGCGCAGTCGGCTTCAGCCGACTTGAACCTAGATAGCCGCCGAATTCATTCGACGGCGCGCGACGCGTTCACACTCTTGGAAGTCGAACCGCAAACGGGGCGCACGCATCAGATTCGTGTGCATCTTGCGTTTCTCGGCTTCCCGGTTGTGGGTGACGCGATTTACGGACGCAAGAAAAACGCGTTGGGGCTGACGCGGCAGTTCTTACACGCGTGGAAAATCGCGTTCACCTTGCCGCGCGATGGACGCCAAGTGAATTTTGTTGCGCCGCTGCCGGCGGAGTGGCGGGAGACGTTGGTCAAGTTGGGATTCGAGCTATCGGATTTGTGAGATTTGTGGTATGATTAGAGCAGAATTCTGCAGTTTCAACTGCCGCTGGTAACGCTACATTCAATCGTGGAGACGTCAAAACTGGTGCACTTGATGCCC
>DYLA01000046.1 GCA_020722265.1 Anaerolinea sp. | reverse complement strand
TGTTTCCTCCTATAACTTGAAATTGTCCAGCGGACTCTTGACCTTCTGCATCCCCCGCTCCGTCACGTGCGTATAACGCTCCGTCGTCTCGATACTGTCGTGCCCCATCCACTCCTGAATGTACCGTATGCCCACTCCATCTTACAACACGTGCGTCGCAATGGAATGACGTAGCGTATGAACAGACACTCTCCGCGCGTCATCTTCGCTTATGGGCAAAGCCAACGTCCCCTGCACCGCGTCCCCGCAACACACAATCCGCGATGCGAACGCCCCGCGCGCCTGAACGCGATGCCGCGCGCGTGCTTTGCGACGGCAACGCACCGCGCGCGTGAACGCGACACGGAACACGCGCACACCACTTGCGTGACACCGCGCTGCCCAAAAGATAGATCGCCGGCGCTAACTCGCGGGAAGATGGCTGAACCTTATCCCGGGAAAATTGTATCCTCACTCGCGACGCGTGTCAAAACTTCCAAACGGAACCGCGCCCTCACACCCCATAAATCTCGCCGTATTTCCTCTTCAAATATGCCACGAACGGTTGAGCGCGCAGCGGCGCGCCGGTAGCGCGGCGCGCTAACTCGTCGAGCGTGAACTTGCGCCCGTGCGTATGCACCTTCGCCCGCAGCCAGGCAAGCAGATCGCCGAACTCGCCACGCGCGATCTGCACGGGGAGGTCTGACACCTCGCCCACCGCTTGCTCCCACAACTGCGCCGCGAACATCGAGCCAAGGGCGTACGTCGCAAAATAACCAAAGTAGCCGTTCGACCAATGAATGTCTTGCAGACAGCCGAGCGCGTCGTTCGGCGGCACGATGCCGAGATATTCTTGCATCTTGGCGTTCCACGCCGCCGGCACGTCTGCCACTTGCAACTTGCCTTCGATCAACTCATTCTCGATTTCGAATCGCAGCATGATGTGTAACGGATAAGTCACCTCGTCTGCCTCGACGCGGATGAACGAAGGCTGCACGCGGTTGATGGCGCGGTAGAACGACTCGACCTCTTGATCGGCGAGTTGCGCGGGAAAGACCTCGCGCAGACGCGGGAACCAGTACGTCCAAAAGCCGCGACTGCGCCCAACGATGTTTTCCCACAGCCGCGACTGCGACTCGTGTACCCCAAGCGACGCCCCTCCTTCGAGCGGAGTGCGCTCCAGGTCCGCGCGATAGCCCATATCGTACAACGCGTGCCCGGTCTCGTGAATCGTACCAAAGAGCATCGTCGGCAAGAAATTCTTGTCCACGCGCGTCGTGATACGAACGTCGTCCAGCGCCAAGCCGGTGGTGAATGGATGCGGCGATTTGTCCTGTCGTCCGCGCTCAAAATCAAAGCCGAGACGTTTGATGACCGCGACGCCGAAATCCCACTGCTTTTGCTCGTCGTACTCGCGGCGCAGCACCGCGTCACTCACCGCCTCCGGCTTGCGCGCAATCGCCCGCGCGAGCGCGACGAGTTCCTCGCGCAGCGGCTTGAAAATCGCTTCGACTTGGGCGGAGGTCATCGCCGGCTCGTACTGGTCTAGCAACGCGTCGTAGATGCGTTCGCGATAGCCGAGACAGTTCGCCAATTGGATTTCCAAGTCCACGATCTTTTCGAGATGCGGCTGGAATAATTTGAAATTCGATTCGGCGCGCGCGTTGACCCACTCTTCGTACGCGAGCGTCGTCACGCGCGCGAGCTCCTCCACCAGCGCGGGGGGTACGCGTTTTGCCTTATCGTAATCCCGTTTGGTCACGCGAATCAGACTCGCCTCATCCGAGTCGTAATCGAGTTGCGCGGCGTACGCCTGCAAATCCTCCAGCAACGCGCCCACCGCGTCGGCGATGAAATGCTCGTGCGCGAGCCTATTCAGCGTCGCCGTCTGTTCGGCGCGCGCCGCCGCGCCGCGCGGCGGCATATACGTTTGTTGGTCCCACCCCAGCAGCGCGCCGGCGCGTTGCAAATCCGCCACCACGCCCAGCCGCTTTTTGAGTTCGTCTAGTTTTTCTTTCACCGTTCTTCTCCTTGGAGATTCCATTCGCTCCCACGCAGCGGACCGCGATCGCGTTCGCGATGCCTCTGCGCGTAGCGTTCGTACCGCTCGCGATAGCGGCGCGGGATGAGCCGCTTGAGCCGCGTGGACGCCACATCGAGAAGGTAATGCGTTGTGTCTGCAATCACGGCGCCGATGAAAACGTCCACGATGTACAGTGCGTTGTAGATGATGTCGTCGGCATCACCAGCAAAATCGAAACTCACCTGCAAGCCGATCCGGCGAAACCAAAAACGGAACAAGATGACGAAGAGCGCGAGAATCGCCATCACGTACAGCCAACGCACCAGGGTTCCGGCAACCGGCAAATGTAAACGATCGCGATGTTTGGCGAGTTTAGCGTACGGCAGCCAGAGATAGCGCAAGACGCCCCATCCCTTGATAGACTCGGAACGGAACAAATCCATATCCGGCGAAAGGACGAACGTGGCGACGGCGATGCCCGCGTCTACCGCCATCACATCCTGCCACGACCAGCCTTGCCAACGCATCACCATCGTCGTGCCGACTAGCACCACCGCGTTCGCGGTGGTATGTCCCCAGAAACCGGGCATTCTTTACCCCCTGATGAATTCCCGGTTTGATTATACTTGAGGCGCGATGAATTTGCAACCGCAGTTGACGAATTCGCGAAATGCGATATAGTATACCGGATTCCTTCGCAGAATCTGTCACGACCACGAGGACATTGGCAGATAAAATCGCCTGGGTTGCGGCGATGCTGCCCTATAAATCCAAGATTTCGGAGGCGAGAATGTCGAAAAAGATACTGACGATCTGGCTACCACTCACCCTTGCCCTGTTGACCGCGTGCGCGACCCCGACGCCGACGCCAATACCCACCCTCGCGCCGACGGTCACTCCCGCCCCACCCACCGCGACGCCTACCCTCGCGCCGACGGCGACGCCCACCGGTCCGCTCTCCATCACGATTCTGCACACGAACGATATGCACGGCCATCTCGAAGGCGAGAAAATAAAGGGGGGCGATGGCACGACCTTCGAGTTCGGCGGCATCCTCAATGTCATCGGCACGATTGCGCGGCTCAAAACAGACGCCGGCAATCGCACGCTCGTTCTCGACGATGGCGACCTTTGGCAAGGCACCTTTGCATCGAACCGCGATCAAGGCAAGACGATCATCGCGGCGATGAACGCCATCGGCTATGACGCGCTGACCGTTGGCAATCACGATTTCGATCAAGGGATCGCGGTGCTGGAGGCGCGCGCCGCCGAAGCCAAGTTCCCTTTCCTCGCCGCGAATCTCGTCCAGGCGACGACGAACCAACCGCCGGCGTGGATCAAGCCCTACATCATCAAATCGGTCGCCGACATTCGCTTTGGCATCATCGGACTCACCTACACCGGCACGCCTGCCATCAGCAGCAAGGCGCCCGAGTTGAAGGCGTTCAAATTCATTGACGAGATTGAGGCACTGAAGCAGATTTTGCCCCCAGTCAAAAGCCAAGCCGATTTCATCATCGTCCTCTCGCACGCCGGCTTTAACCGCGATCAACAAATCGCCGCGGCGGTGCCCGGCATTGACGTCATCGTCGGCGGACACACGCACACCGAACTGCGTCAGCCGCGCGTCGTCGGCAACACCATCATCGTGCAGGCGGGCGCCAAAGCGCAATACGTCGGACGGCTGGAGTTGAAGATTGACCCGACGACGAAAAAGATCGTCGAGTTTACCAAAACCAACGCGCTGATTTCCGCCGTCAGCACCAAGGCGACACCACCCCCCGAAGTCGCCGCGATGATCGGCAAGTTGGTTGCCGAAGCGCGCGTGGAGACGACCAAGGTCATTGGCGAGACGCTGATTGACTTGAAGCGCACCTTTACCGCCGATGGGCGCAGCACCGGCGAGTACCCCTCCGGCAATCTCGTCGTGGATGCGATGCTCGCGGCGAACCAAGCCGGCGCGAAACCAGCAGACATCGCCTTGCACAACAACGCCGGCATCCGCGCCGATATCCCCAAAGGTCCGCTCACCTACGGCAAGTTGTACGAGATGCTGCCTTTCGATAACGTGCTGACCGCGATGGATTTGACCGGCGCGCAGATCAAAGCCATCCTCGAACACGCCACCTCCTGTCCACGCGTCAACATCCTCGTCGCCGGCATGTCGTTCGTCTACGATTGCAACAAACGCTCCGGGGAGCGCGTTTCCAACATCCTGATTCGCGGCGCGCCGCTAGACCCGCAAAAAGTGTACCGCGTCCAGACGATTGATTATCTCGCCAACGGCGGCGACGGACAGTCAACCTTCACGCAGGGCAAGAACCTCGTGTACGGCGAGCCGGTGATTGACGTGGTCGTCGCTTACGTGAAAAAACATTCGCCCGTCAACCCCACAGTGGAAGGGCGCATCGTCGAGGCAAAGTGAAAAAAGGCAACCGATCGCTGCACGGCTGGCCTGGTGACGCGTGGGGCGTGACGCGAGAAAGCCGAGCGCGCTATGAAAACTGAAACCATCACGGTGTACGTGAACGATAAACCCAAACGCTTGTTCGTCGGAATGCAAGTGAAGCATGCCATCGGCGCGCGCGCGACGCGTAACGTACGCGCCCATCGCGCCGTCGTCCTCGACGACGACGGCAACCGCGTGGATGTGGACGGCGCGCTCTTCGATGGCGCACGACTACGCCTCGCGCCGATGGACCCGCAGACGTTCGCCGATGAAGTGCGACGCGAGGCCGGTTGAATAGATCAGGGAAGGGACTATGCCTACATCACTTGAACGCGCGAAAATCACCACCCTCACGTTGCGTCAGAAAAAAGAACGCGGCGAGGTGATCACGATGCTCACCGCGTACGATTACGCCACCGCTATCGCAATGGAGCGCGTCGGGATTGACATCATCCTCGTCGGCGATTCGCTCGGTATGGTCGTGCTCGGCTACACGACGACGCTCCCGGTGACGATGGACGAGATGCTGCACCACTGCCGCGCCGTCGCGCGCGGCGCGCAGCATCCCCTCCTCGTCGGCGATATGCCGTTTATGTCGTACCAAGTTTCGCCCCAGGACGCCCTCCGCAACGCAGGTCGCTTTGTGAAAGAAGCGGGGATGGACGCCGTCAAACTCGAAGGGGGACGCGAGGTGGTCGAAGCGGTGCGCGTCATCGTGGACGCGGGTATCCCGGTGATGGGACACTTGGGACTCACGCCGCAAAGCATTCACAAACTCGGCGGCTTTCGCGCCCAGGGACGTACCGCGCGCGCGGCGCAACGCCTCATCGAGGATGCGCGCCTCCTCGAAGCGGCAGGGTGCTTCGCCATCGTCCTCGAAGCCGTACCCGATCGCATCGCCGAGTTGATTTCCAAACGCATCGCCATTCCAACTATCGGCATCGGCGCGGGCACAGGGTGCGATGGCCAAGTGCTCGTCACGCACGACTTGCTCGGCTTGTTCGACCGATTCACGCCCAAGTTCGTCAAAAAGTACGCCGACCTTCACGCGGAGATGGCGCGCGCCTTCGCCGAGTACAAACACGACGTCGAGACGCGCGCGTTCCCAACGCCTGCGCACACTTACACGATAGACGATGCCGAGTTCGCCGCGCTGCTCGACGCGTTGAGCCAGTCGGACTCTCTCCCAAAACCTGGGATGGATAGCTCCGCCCGCTAGGGCAGGTGTCCAGTTGATGCACTAGTCGCAACCAAAGGATGCCCCAATGCGAATCGTTCTCATCGGCGTCGGCGCGCTCGGTTGCCTGTTCGCCGCGCGACTCGCACCGCACGCGCAAGTGAAAATGCTGGGAACGTGGCAAGCGGGCGTCACCGCGATCCGCACGCGCGGCATTCACGTCGAATCGGCAGCGGGAACGGACATCGTACGCGTCGCGGCGACGACGGATACGCGCACAGTGGGCAAGTGCGATCTGGCGATCATCGCGCGCAAAGCGTGGCAGACACCCCACGCGGCAGAGCAAGCGGCAGAGATCCTCACGCCCGATGGCATTGCACTGACGCTACAAAACGGCTTGGGCAATTTCGAACAGATCGCGCGCGCGGTCGGCGCACCCCGCGCCGCACTCGGCGTGACGACGCAAGGATCAGCGCTCGTCGGACCCGGACACATTCGCTACGCGGGCGGCGGCGCGACGCACCTCGGCGCAGCCCCGGCGACGCGCGCGCGTTTGGAAGAGATCGCCGCGCTGTTCACGCGCGCCGGCTTTGAGACCCACCTCGTGGAGGACGCGCAATCACTCTTATGGGGCAAACTCGCGGTCAATTGCGGCATCAACGCGCTTACCGCCCTCTTGCGTGTGCCGAATGGTGCACTGGTCGAACGCCCGGACGCGGAGGAGCTGATGGTACGCGCGGCGCGCGAGTGCGCGGCAGTCGCGCGCGCGCGCGGCATCACACTGCCCTACGCCGATCCATCGGCGCGCGTGCGCGAGGTGGCGCGCCTCACCGCCACGAATCATTCTTCGATGTTGCAAGACCTCCTGCGCGGCGCGCCGACGGAAATCGAGGCGATCAACGGCGCGGTCGTGCGGGAGGGCGCGCGACTGGGCGTGCCGACGCCGACGAACGAACTCTTGTGGCGACTCGTGCGCGCGGCGGTCGCGGGTTCGTCCTTGTACGCTTCGGACAGGTTCAAGGAGTAACTCGATGCAAGTAGTGACCACGTTAGCCGAATTGCGCGCCGCGCGTGCCGCCCTCACCGGCACGTTCGGACTCGTGCCGACGATGGGGTATTTGCACGCGGGACATCTTTCGCTGGTGCGGCGCGCCCAAGCCGAGTGCGCGCACGTCGGCGTCAGCATCTACGTCAACCCCATCCAGTTCGGTCCGCACGAAGACCTGGCGCGCTATCCGCGCGATCTGCCGCGCGATCTGGCACTGCTCCAAGACCTTAAAGTTGATCTGGTATGGACGCCGACGGACGCGGAGATGTATCCGCCGCGCTTTCAAACGCACGTCACGGTCGAACGCGTGAGCCAACCACTCGAAGGGGCGCGACGGCCGGGGCACTTGCGCGGCGTTGCGACGGTCGTCGCGAAATTGTTCAACGCCTTCACGCCCGACAAGGCGTACTTTGGACAGAAGGACGCGCAGCAAGCCGCCGTCATTCGCCAGATGGTAGCCGATTTGAACTTTCCGCTCGAGGTCGTCGTTTGTCCGACGGTACGCGAGCCGGATGGTCTGGCGATGAGTTCGCGCAACGTGTACCTTTCACCGACGGAGCGCCAAGCCGCGACGGTATTGTATCGCGCCTTGTGCGCGGCGCAAGCGCGTTTTGACGCCGGCGAACGCGACGCGACGAAACTGCGCGCGGCAATGTCCGAGGTACTGGCGGCGGAACCGCTCGCGCACGTCGAGTACGTCAGCGCGGCGGACCCCGATACGCTCGATGAACTCGAACGCGTCGAAACGCGCGTGCTCCTCTCGCTGGCAGTGCGCATCGGCGCGACGCGGCTGATTGACAATTTCCGGTTGGGCGACGCGTGAGCCGCTCGTAATGTTTTCCCCGCGCCTGCCCTTACTCCTCTCGCTGACCCTCGCCCTCGTCCTCCTCGGCTGCCGACCGGCGGCGGAGACGCTGTCGCGCGATCTGCGCCTCAATCTCGGCATAGAGCCGGCGACACTCGACCCGGCGCAGGCGACCGATCCGGGCGCGCAGCAAATCGCGCGGATGATTTTCGCCAGTCTCGTGGACATTGACGCGGCAACCGGCGCGCCGCAACACGCGCTCGCTACCGCATGGGCAGTCTCCGCCGACGGTCTCATTTGGGAATTCAAATTGCGCCAAGACGCCGTCTGGGTGCGTTACAATCCGGTGAACGACCGCGTCGAGCCCAAGCGCGCGGTCACCGCCACCGACATCGTCTACAGCGTCCGCCGCGTCTTCGATCCGCGCGTGGGTTCCGGTTTTGCGGCAATGTTCGCGCCGTTGATTCGCGGGGCAGACCCACTGCGCGCCGCCGACCCCAAGCAAACGAGCGATGCCGAGTTCCAAAAACTATTCGCCAATTTGGGCGCGCAAGCGGTGGACGATACCACCGTGCGCTTCATCCTCACACGCCCCGCCAGTTACTTTCCCAGTATCGTGAGCACGTGGCTCGTCCGCACCCAGCCGCGCGAATCGGTAGAAGCAGGCGGCGTCGTGTGGACCGAACCGGGCAATCTCTGGACCAATGGTCCGTACGTCCTGGCGCGCTGGCGGCACGGCCGCGAGATCGTCCTGCAAAAGAATCCGTACTGGTACGACGCGGCGAGCGTTCGGATCGAGCGTATTCGCCTGGCAATGCTCGCGGACACCGCCACCGCACTCGACGAGTACAACAAAGGCAACCTCGATTCGCTCGATCCGTACGGCGGACTGACCGCGACCGATGTCGAGCATCTGCGCGAAGATCCGCGTCTGCACAATCAACTGCACATCGCGCCGACGCTCTGCGCGCAGTACTATGGCTTTAACACACGCCAAGCGCCGTTCAACGATCCGCTCGTCCGCAAAGCGTTCGTCGCCGCGCTCGATCGCGAGACACTGGTGAGTACCGGCGTCCAACTGGGTGAGCCGGCGCGCGGGTTCATACGAGCCGGCATCCACGCCTCGCCCGAGATTTCAGATACACTAGGCATTCCGTTCAACGCGACCCAAGCGCGTGACTATCTCAAGCAAGCCGGGTACGGCACGTCCAAGCGTTTGCCCGCGATTACCTTGGGGGTCAACACGAACGAGACGCACCAGCGCCTCGCCGAAACGATCGCGCAAATGTGGAAGAACAACCTCGGCGTCGAGGTGCGCGTCAGCGCGCTGGACTGGAAGAGTTACCTCCAAACGCTACGCGCGGAGGCGCCCCAGATTTTTCGACTGGGCTATTGCGCCTACTTTCCCGACGCCGCGAATTTTGCCGACGTGTTCCAATCGAAATCGCCGGACAATTTTACGCGCTGGGCAAGTTCGCCGTACGACCAAACGCTCGCGCGCGCCGCGCGCGAGATAGACGTGACCAAACGCCGCGCCCTCTATCGTTCGGCGGAAAAAATACTCGTCGAAGAGGAGGCAGTGATCCTCCCGCTGTGGTGGACCTCCCGCGCCACGCTGACACGCCCGGAAATCGAACGGACGTATGCCCTTGTGGATGGTTATGAACGCTTGGAGACCTGGGGGATTCGATAACGTGAATTTGCGCGTTTTCCGCATACGTGCTATAATCGCCGCCGTTCGTCAATCCGCAACTGAAATCGAGGGTAGGTTTTTATGGATCTCGTGAATGCTATCACCAAACGGGATGCGAACCCGCATATTCCGGAACTTCACCCCGGCGACCGAGTGAAGGTGCATACGCGCATTGTCGAAGGCGACCGCGAACGGATTCAGGTCTTTCAGGGCACGGTGATGCGGTTACGCAAAGGCAAGAGCGCGAACGCGAGTTTCACGGTGCGTCGCATCGCGACGCATGGCATTGGCGTCGAGCGCACGTTCTTGCTCCACTCCCCCCGCGTCGAGCGCGTGGAAATATTGGGACGCACGCACGTGCGCCGCGCCCAACTCTACTATCTGCGCGGGCGACACGGCAAAGCCGCGCGTCTGCGCGAAATACGCATCGTCGAAGCGCAGCCGGAGGAGATACCGGAAACTCCCCCGTCCGAGTAAAACGAACGCCGCAAACTCCATCTCCGAGTTCTGCGGCGTTGTCATTCTGCGCCCAACCCAGTGGACCGAGAAATGTCGCGGCGTTTCGAGTTGCCCTCCCCATCGTCTCTCCAAGCGTTATTTCTGCTCGACCCCAACATCGTCTTTCTGAATCACGGTTCGTTCGGCGCGACGCCGCGCCCGGTCTTCGACACGTACCAGCGCTGGCAGCGCGAACTCGAACGGCAGCCGGTCGAGTTTTTGGGGCGCCGTTTTGCCGACTTGATGCGTGACGCGCGGACGCGCCTCGCCGCATTCGTGGGGTGCGCAGCCGACGATCTGGTCTACGTCCCCAATGCGACTACGGCGGTCAACATTGTCGCGCGCGGACTGCCTCTGAACCCCGGCGACGAAATCCTCGCCACCGATCACGAGTACGGCGCGATGGATCGCGTGTGGCAATTCGTCTGCCGCAAGACCGGCGCGGTGTACGTCCGTCAGCCGATGCCGGTGCCGGTAACCACCGCTGCCGATTTCGTCGAAACGTTGTGGGCGGGCGTCACGCCACGCACGCGCGTTCTCTTCCTCAGCCACATCACCTCGCCGACCGCGCTCATCTTTCCGATTGCGACGCTGTGCCGACGTGCGCGCGACGCCGGCATCCTCACCGTCGTGGACGGTGCGCACGCGCTTGGACAAATCCCGCTCCGCCTCGAAGAAATCGGCGCGGACGTCTACACCTCGAACGCGCACAAATGGCTCTGCGCGCCCAAGGGCGCGGCGTTCCTCTATGTACGCCGCGACGCGCAGCCGCTCATCGAACCGCTCATCGTCAGTTGGGGCTATGCGGCAGAAAAACCGCGCACGTCGCGGTTTGTGGACGAACAAGAGTGGACCGGCACGCGCGATCTTTCGGCGTACTTGAGCGTCCCCGCCGCCATCGAATTCCAGAAGGAACATCACTGGGACCAAGTCCGCCAGAATTGTCACGCGCTCGCACGCGTCGCGCGAGAACGCATCACCGCGCTGACCGGCTTAGCGCCGCTCAGCCCCGATGCGCCGGAGTGGTACGCGCAGATGATCACCCTCCCGTTACCGCCGTGCGATGCGGCGCAAATCAAAACGCGGCTGCTGGACGAATTCCACATCGAAGTTCCGGTTCTCGTGTGGCAGGGTCGTCCATTCCTCCGCGTTTCGATTCAGGCCTACAACACGTCATCCGACGTGGAACGATTAGTAGACGCGCTGGCGCGAATGTGGTAGGGGGGCTTACACGTTATACTGCTGCCGAAACTCGGCGATCTGCTTGCGGATTTTGGCGCGTTCGTCGAGCGCGTCTTGCGCCGGCTTGACGAAATCCTTTTCCCAACTATCGAGCAGTTTTTCGACATCGGTCAAGAATTTCTTCAGCGGCTCGAACACGTTCTTCGTCAGCGGGTCGAGCAAGTTGGCTTTGTACGCCGGGTCGCCGCTCGTTGGAAAGAACGCCTCGCGCAGCGGCTTGAGCAGTTGGTTCAGCACCGCGTCCACCGTCGTCGGGATCGCGCGAATCATTTCCACGAGCGCGTTGAGGGCGCGGCTGATCTCCTCGCCGATGCCAAAGGGGATTTTGGCGATCAGCGCGTTGAAGAACGCGGCGATAGATTCGGCGAGCGGGCGCGCCGTCCCCAGCACGACCAGCACGAAGGTTTCCGCCGTGCGGAATTTCTGCCCCAAATCGTTGACGAGGCGCGTGACTCCATCGGCTGCGTCGCGCAATCCGTCGAGCATCGTTTGGAAATTCTTGATGGCGGCTTCCGCCGTCGTGATGCCGTCGCGCAGCAAGCGCACGCCCGCGCGCACCGTCTCGAGCGCGGCGCGAACGATGCGGATGCCGGTAGCGACGATGGCATCGAGCCCTACGCGTTCCAGATTTTCGTAGAGGGCGAGGAGCGCGCGCAATTTCAGCACCTCGACTTGGGCTTCGGCGAAGGCGGTCGCGCGCGCCGTCGCGTCGGTGAGCGCGGCGCCGCCGAGCGCGCCCGCGGCGAGCGCGGCGCCCCCCGCTGTCGCCGCGAGCAGCAACTGACGTCGAGTGATGCCGCCTGAGGCGGCGGCGCTGGATGTTGGATTTTCTGGTGGCATATTTTCCCTCCGAGAAACCTTCCCCACGGGGTTGCTACTGGGCAAGCGCTTTGCAGTAGATCACCTTGCCCTCCCCCGGCGCGTAGAAATCGTCGAGGTGCGCGACGGGTACATAGCCGTGATGCTCGTAGAACTCGCGCGCCGGGCGGTATGCATCGGAATCGGACGTTTCGAGGTAGAGTGCGCGCGCGCCCCGCGCGCGCAAGTTCGCTTCGACTCGTTCCAGGAGTTGGCTGCCGACACCGTTGCCCTGCTGGGCGCGATCCACGCAGATCCAATACAAATCCCAGATGCGATCCGCTAGCGGTGTGGGTCCGTAGCACGCAAAGCCGGCAATCGAGTGGGGATTGCCGTTGCGATAGACGACGAACTCCCAATCGTCTTGAGGCGTCGGATGAAAGTACGCGTCGAGCATCTCGCTCACCACGCGCAGTTCCTCTGCGGAAAAGACACCGGCACTGGCAGCGATTCGAGAGACGGCCGGCGCGTCTTGAGGTAGTGGAGGTTCGACAGGCATAGACAAGTCAGGCGGCGATGCTGACAGTAGGCGCGGGGTGCAGGCGTTTGACCTTATCGGCGCGAGGAGGGACAGGCGACAGCGCGCGGACGGGAATGGAGTAAATCCCGTCATGACCGGTGTGGCGCAGTTTGAGTTCATAATTGACGAGGCGCGGGCGCCCAAATCCCTTCAACCGATAGCGTCTTGCGGCGAGTCGCACGATTTCGTCCGCCAGATCAGCGTACGACATTCCGGCAACCCGCGCGGCGCGCGCAATCCCGGCATCCGCCGAGAGATCGGCGTTCGGATTCACTTCGAGGACATACGGGGTTCCATCCTTCACGCGAATGTCCACACGCCCATAATCGCGCAAGCCCATCACTTGATAGGCGCGCAACGCGCTTTGCTCGATGCGCGCGCGGAGTGTCTCGCTCACGCGCGCTGGGCAGGCGGGCGGCGTTTTCAAGTACTCGTCCGAGTGGGTGACCCATTTGGCGCGAAACGAAACGATGCGCGCAAACGGATTGGCAATGTGACGGAAATTGATTTCAGAGAGCGGCAGGACGCGCGGCGGATCGTTGCCCAGCACGGTCACGTTGAACTCGCGTCCGTTCAGGAATTCCTCCACCAGCGCGGGTTGCCGATACATCTCCCAGATGTAACGCACCTGTCGGCGCAGGGAACGGTCATCGTGCACGACCGAGTTGAGCGAGACACCGATGCTGGCGTCTTCCGAAACCGGTTTGACGAACAAGGGAAAATCAAGATAGCGGCGAATCGTCCAGGGCGTAAAGATTTGAAACGCCGCCGTCGGCAAGCCGTGCGCTTGGAGAATTTCCTTCGTCCGCGCTTTGTGGAGGCATTTGGCAAGGGTCTCTCGATCCGAACCGGTGTAGCGAAACCCCAAGTATTCAAAGACCGAGGTGATGTATGGTTCGAGGTAGGTCTTGTTCCGAATACTCTCGCATAGATTGAAGATCAACCACTCGTCGGGATTGTAGGCGCGGAGGGGTTCCCAGAGATCATGTCGAATCGGCAAGGCAGCCGTCGTGTATCCGCGCTGGCGCAATGCCGCTTCGATGTCTCGTTCGACGACTGCGCTCTCCTCCTCGGAAAGGAGAGCGTCCTCTTCTTCCTGCTGTCCTGCCGGCTCTACAACGTTAAAGACAACCAAAATGTTCACGCGCGTCCTCGCCCTTTTGTCATGAATTTTTTGCTCGTCTCGATTATACACTAAGATTGCGTAAAGCGTACCTTAAAGTTTTTGCGCGCGCAAGAGGGTGCGACACCGCGAGCGCGCGGCGACACGTCACGCGCGGCGCGAGTAGGAGATGCCCGCGTGGGTGATAACCCAGTGTCATTGCGAGCGGAGCGAAGCCGCCGGTGCACCCCGCAAGTGGCGCGAGGTCTGCGACCCTGCGGCAACGCGTTTTGCGCGATTCTTGGTTTTGGGGTATAATGTTTGTAGTTGGATATCGCGCCTCACCCCCTGTGGCGATGTCCGACTGATTTTTTATGCGAGAGGTTAGATGCAATGGCAGAGAAACCTGTCTTTTTGACGCCGGAAGGACGCGCCAGACTAGAAGCGGAATTGGAAAACCTCAAAACCGTTCGCCGCGCCCAAGTCGCGGAGCGCATTCACTCTGCCAAAGAGGGTGGCGACATCATGGAAAACTCCGCTTACGACGAAGCCAAGAACGAGCAAGCGTTCGTCGAAGGGCGTATTATGACGATCGAGCAGATGCTCAAGAACGCGGTGATGATTGACACCACCCGCGCGACCGATACCGTGGGCTTGGGCTCGTACGTCACCGTGCTCGAACGGGGCGCGCGCGAAGATGAAATCTACCAAATCGTCGGCTCGGCAGAAGCGGATCCGGCGCGCGGGCGCATCTCGAACGAATCTCCCATCGGGCGGATGTTGCTGGGCAAGCGCGTGGGAGACGAAGTCCAAGTCAAGATTCCCGATGGCGTGCGTCACTTGAAAATCATCGAAATCCAATGATAGGGAGACTCGATGTTGGATGATTTCCTCGCGCGTTTGAACGACCAAGAGCAACAACGCTATCAAAAACTTCTCCGCTTGCGCGAACGTGGCGTCGAGCCATATCCGCTACGCGCGACGCGCACGCACACCGCGCGCGAGGCCATCGAAGCGTTCACGCGCGGCGAAACCGTGCGGAGCGCGCACCTCGCCGGTCGGCTCATCGCGCTGCGCGAGATGGGGAAACTGACGTTCGCGCATCTGCAGGACGGCAGCGGCAAAATCCAATTGATGTTTCGCCGCGACACAGTCGGCGCGGATAACTATGCGCGGCTGCTCAAGGATTTCGACCTGGGCGATTTCGTCGGCGCGGCGGGGAACATCGTCACTACCAAAACCGGCGAAATCACGCTCCAAGTAACGCAGTTCGAGTTACTCGCCAAGACCCTCTCGCCACTGCCGGAGAAATGGCACGGGTTGAAAGATATCGAGACGCGCTATCGCCAACGCTATCTCGACCTGCTATCGAACGAGACCGCGCGCAAGATTTTCGTCACGCGCGCTCGCATCATCACCGCGATGCGCCAGCACCTCGACGCGCATGGCTTTCTCGAAGTCGAAACGCCGGTGTTGCAGCCGCTGTACGGCGGCGCGGCAGCAGAGCCGTTCGTCACGCACCACAACAAACTCGATCGCGAGATGTATCTCCGCATCGCCGATGAATTGTATTTGAAGCGACTGCTCGTCGGCGGGTACGAGCGGGTGTACGAAATCAGCAAGGATTTTCGGAACGAAGGGATTGACGTCAAGCACAATCCCGAGTTCACGATGATGGAGTGTTATCAGGCGTACGCCGATTACACGACGATGATGACGCTCGTCGAAGAGTTGTACGCCGCGTGCGCGCAGGCGGCGTGCGGCACGCGGCAAGTCACGTATCAGGGAAACGCGATTGACCTCACCCCGCCGTGGCGTCGCGTGACGATGCGCGATCTCGTTCTGGAGACGAGCGGCGTAGACATCGGCGTGTACACCGATTTGCCGACGCTGCGCCAGCGCATCGCCGCCCTGAACTTGGAAATCGAGCCCAAGCCGACGTGGGGCAAGCAGGTGGACGAACTCTTCAAGACCTTCGCCGAGCCGACGCTGATTCAGCCGACGTTCGTGGTGGATTATCCGGAGGAAATCTCGCCGTTCGCGAAGAAAAAGCCAGACAACCCGCGTCTGGTCGAACGCTTTGAGGCGTTCGCGGGGAATCTCGAACTCGGCAACGCGTTCACCGAACTGAACGACCCACTCGATCAGTACGCGCGTTTCCTCGCCCAAGCGGAGCAGCGCCAAGCCGGCGACGCTGAAGCGCATCCCATTGATCTCGATTTCGTGCAAGCATTGATGCACGGCATGCCGCCGACCGGCGGACTGGGGGTGGGCGTGGATCGGATGGTGATGCTGCTGACTGATCAGGCATCCATCCGCGAAGTGATTCTGTTTCCGCAATTACGAACCTGACGAGGGATGAAAGCCGAAGGACGAACGCCACGCGCGTTCGTCCTTCGATTTTACGCGGCAAACAACCACCGCTCCACCTCACCCAGCCGCGCGATTCCCTTCACCTCGTACGGCAGCAGCGGCAAGCGGGTGAGCGACGCGGCACCGTACTCGCGCGCGAGCAGTTCGCGGGGTCGGCTTCGGCAAGTTGACCGTCCTGGTAATCGAGCAAAAGCGGCGGTTGAATGCCTAGGGCAGAGCAGGCGCAATGCAGTTCATTCTCGCGCACGGCGGGCAGTTCTTCGGGAGCGCACAGCGGCGGATTTCCGCATGAGCCTGCCTGCCCGCGCGTGGCGGTCAACACCTGCACACGCGCGCCGCGCCGTGAGTCAGCACGAAGCCGAGCGCCAGCAGGGGCAGGACGAAGAACGTCCAGAC
>DYLA01000045.1:14532-16879 GCA_020722265.1 Anaerolinea sp. | reverse complement strand
ACCCTACAGATACTTTTCCCTCAACTTTGCCTTCTCAATCTTCCCATACGGCGAGTACGGGAACGTATTGGTAAAGATGACGCGTTTGGGAATTTTATAGCGCGCCAATTTGCCTTCACAGAATTTCAGCAGTTCGTCTTCGGTGACAGTTTGCCCTGGCTTGAGCAACACAATCATCCAGCCCACCTCGCCCCATTTTTCGTCGGGTGCGCCGATGAGTGCGGCGTCTTGCACGGCAGGATGATCGCGGAAAATCATTTCGACTTCGGCAGCGTACACATTTTCACCGCCGCTCTTGATCATATCTTTGAAGCGACCGAGGATGTAGAAAAATCCGTCTTCATCGCGCCGCGCCATATCGCCGGTGTGAAACCAACCATCGGTGATGGATTCGGCGGTGGCTTGGGGATTGCGCCAATAGCCGGCGCACACGTGCGGACCCCAAATCAACAATTCGCCTGGTTCGTTCACACCAACTGCGGCGCCCGTTTCGGGATTGACCAAGCGCATCTGGCTGTGAAAAATCGGCTTGCCGACCGAGCCGCGTTTACGCACCGATTCTTCGTCGGTCATACTAAAACAATTCGGGCCGACTTCGGTGAGACCGTACCCTTGCCGAAACACACCGCCTTTTGCTGCGACCCAACTTTGCATCAGCGGTACGGGGATTGACGCGCCCCCGTTGATCCAAAATCGAACACGCGAGAAATCCGCCTCGCGAAAGTATGCCGTGTTGTGCCACAACTGAAACAGCGTCGGCACACCAAGGACCACTGTACATTTTTCTTCGACGATGAGACGCAACGATTGCTCCGCGTCGAATGTGCGCGCGAGGACAATGCGCCCACCGATGTAAAAGAGCGGGGTGAGGAATGCGAACAAACCGCCCGCGTGAAAGAGCGGCGTCAACACGGGCGACACATCATCTTCGCGCAGCCCCCAACTGACAACGGTGTTGATGCAGTTCCACAAAATTTGCCGATGCGGTAACACCGCGCCCTTGGGTCGTCCCGTAGTACCCGATGTGTAGAGAATACAGTACGGATCATCCGCATCGAGTTGTGGGCGTTCGGGTTCGACGTCTGACGCGCGCGCAGTTTCGTCTTCGTACGCGCGCGCACCATCCATCGCCGCGCCTTCGACGCTAACGAGTTGCGCACCCCGCAACCCCTCGCGCAGCGCGTTCAACGTCGCGACGAATTCGGGTCCACACAACACCACTTGCGGTTCGCAATCGCTGACGATGTACGCGAGTTCGCGCGCGGTGAGTCGCCAGTTGAGTGGAGCAAAGACCGCGCCGATTTTCGCCAAGCCGTAGAACAGATCGAGGTAGATAACGCTGTTGTGCGCCAGAATCGAAACGCGATCGCCTTTGTTCACGCCGAGCGCGCGCAACCAATTCGCGGCACGATTCGCGCGCGCGTTCAGTTGCGCGTACGTGAACCGTTCGCCCGTGTGGGTGTAGAGCAGCGCTTCGCGGTCGGGTGTAAGGCGAGCGCGCGTGGTGAGTAAATCGGCTGCGTGCATTTAACCCCCTACGTCCCCACCACAATCCCGCCATCCACGCGCAACACTTCGCCCGTGATGAAACTCGCTTCGTCGGACGCGAGGAACAGGTACGCGTTCGCAATGTCGCGCGGCTGTCCCATTCGCCCCAGCGGCGTGCGCGCTTTCATTCCTTCGATGATTTTTTCGGGCATACTCTTGATAATGTCGGTCGCGGTGAACCCCGGCGCAACGGCGTTGACGCGAATGTTGTAGCGGCCCAATTCGCGCGCCCACACTTTGGTCATTCCAATCACGCCTGCCTTCGTGGCGACGTAATTCGTCTGCCCAAAGTTGCCGTCCAAGCCGACAATCGAAGTCGCGTTGAGAATGACGCCGCCGCCCTGCCTGATCATATACGGTGCGACCGCTTGCGCGCAGTTGAACACGCCTTTCAAGTTGACGGCGACCACCAAATCGAAATCCGCTTCCGCCATCTGTCCAACGAGCACGCCCTCTTTCACTTTGACGAGTTGCGAATCGCGCAAGATGCCCGCGTTGTTGACGAGCACGTCAATGCGCCCGTACTGGTTCCACACATCGTCTACCCACGCTTGCGCCTCTTGCCGATTCGCGACGTTTACTTTGTAAAAGCGCGCGTCGGTCCCCAACGATTTCGCTGTCTCTTGCCCTGCCTGTTCGGCGACATCGCAAATGACGACGCGCGCGCCTTCTTCCGCAAAGCGTTCTGCCGTCGCCTTGCCGATACCGGCAGCGCCGCCGGTAATCAACGCCACTTTGTTTTGCAATCGCATTGTCTCCTCCAAGAATAGGGTACAGGGGTCAGGGGTCAGGGGTCAGG
>DYLA01000045.1:0-14432 GCA_020722265.1 Anaerolinea sp. | reverse complement strand
CAGGGGTCAGGGGTCAGGGGTCAGGAATCAGTTCTGTACCCTGACCCCCGTACCCTGACCCCCGTACCCTGACCCCCATTGAACGACTCCCGCCGCCCACACGTACCCAATTCCCGCCGCGACGATCACCATCAAGTCGCCATCCTTCAAGCGACCCTGCTTTAGTCCTTCCACAATCGAAAACATCGCGTCCTGCTCGCCTGTGTGACCGTACTCGCTCAAGTACACCGATTGCTCTTCGCGCAATCCCAAACGTTGTAACATCTCGCGATGCGCCGAGGGCTTGACAAGCAGGATGTTTGCGAAATCAATGTCTGCGCGCGTGTACGGCGAGCCATCGGGCTTGACGCCGCTTTTGCGTAACGCCTCGTCCACACATTTCAGCCAGTTATCCATCGAGACGGCGTTGAGGCGATTCTTCATCGCGTCGGGTTCGACCAAATCGAAATGGAACAAACCTTGCGCACGCGCCGCGTCGCTGGGGGGTTGCACAGTGCCGCTCGCTGGAACAATCACGTGCTTACTCATCGAGCCATCCACGATGAAATGCGTGCCGAGGACATGATTGCGCTCCCAGTTTTTTCGCAACAGCATTGCGCCGCCGCCCGCCCCAATGTTCCACATAAACGATGTGCGCGCGTTCTTCAGATTGATGAAATCGCATACCTTGTAGCCGCCCGCGATCAGCACCGTGTTGATTTCTGGATCGGCGAGCATCATATCTTTGGCGAGTTTCATCGCGTTCACCGTCGTCGCGCAACGCATATGCACATCCAGCGCCCACGCGCGCCGCGCACCGATTTCGTACGCCAAGTGAATCCCTGCCGTCCAGAGCAAATACTCTTTCCACTCCTCCGTCGTGCAAAGCACCACGTCAATTTCTTCGGGCGGGAAATTCGCGCGCGCCAAACAATCGCGCGCGGCTTTGATCCCCATCTCGTTCGGGTGATCATTCTCATCGCCGATGAACTTGCGATGAATACCCATCTTGTCGCGAATCACCGCTTCATCCACGCCGCTGATCTCCGCGATCTCTTGCGACGTGATGAATTTCTTGGGCGAGTACGTGCCAATGTTGACGATACCGACAAATGGTTGGTGGACTGGCATTGGCTATTCCGAAAAAGGATGAAGGATGAGGGATGAAGGATGAAAAATTCCTTTCAGCCTTCTGCCTTCATCCTTCCTACTTCCGCCTTGAACGAAAAATCGCCGATTGGCACATAGCGCGCGATAAACGCTACGGCATCGGCGAAATCCGTAAAATTCTTCTCTTGATTCGATTGCACGTGAACGACGACCGCGTGCCAATTGGCGCGCTCGTTCTGCGCGTCTTGCACAAAACGCAACACAAACGATTCTACACGCGGACTTGCGGCGGGCAACGCTGGCCTCCTCTCCGCGTGTAGAATAACACAGGGCGGTTACAATCGAGTTACAGAGGGTACAGGGTACAGGGGTCAGGGATCAGGGATCAGGGATCAGAAACTGTCCCCTGTCCCCTGACCCCTGTCCCCTGGCCCCTGACCCCTGACCCCTGTCCCCTGATACACCGCCACCGTCGCCGCGCTGGGGTCCACGTCCAACTCCTCGCGCAAAACGCGCTTGCAGTGCTCGAACACACGCCGCACCTGGGCGCGCTCCCCCCGCGCCGCGTACGCCTGCATCATCAACCGATACGCGTGTTCCCAGCACGCATCACGCGCCAAAATCTTTTCGCACCACGCCAGACATTCATCCAGATCGCCGCGTGCCAGCAACTCCGCCGCCAACCGATCTGCCGCGCGCAAGTAGAGCGCGAGCAAGCGTTCGCGTTCGGCAATCGCCCAATCCTCATAGCGCGCCTCGGCCATCAGAAAATCGTCCTCGTACAATGCCAGCGCGCGCCGATACGCCGTCAACATCGCCTCGTCCGAAGCGGCATCGCCGCGTGCGATCAGGCGCGTGAACTCATCCGCGTCAATCCACACATCCGCATCTGCGCGCAACCCGTACGCCGATCCTTCGCGCGCGATGAAGGCAGGTTCGGCATCGCCGCGCGCGGGTTCGAGCGCGTGATTCAGCGCGTTGAGCGCGACTTTGAAATCGCGCGCCGCCACGTCCGCCGAAACGTCACGATAGAGCAAGTCGAAGATTTCTTCGCGCTCGCAGAGCCGTCCGCGCCGCGCGACGAACAGTTGCAACAGTTGCCGCGCCTTTTTGCGCTGCCACTCGCGCGCGCCGATTTCATTCTCGCCCCGCCACACACGAAACGCGCCGAACGTGCGCACGCGCAGTTGATACCCTGGATGCGTCCTCACCTGCTCCAAGCCCATCGCCGCAAGAAGACGCGTCGCGTAGGCGATGTGCCTGCCACGTCGTCGCACTTCCAACAACAACGGTACGATCAGCCGCGCATCCGACATTCCCAGCAAGGTGGGTGCCGTGAACAAATAATCGTACCGGTGCGTCTGCGCGAGCGCGAGCGCATCGTCCAGATGCGCGAGCGCGCGTTCGCGTTGATTCGCGTGCGCGAGCGCGAGCCACAGCCGCGCGGCGGCTTGACCGAACGTATCGCCGCAAGCGCGCATCGCCGCGCGCGCGTCCGTCAGCGTCTGAATCGCCTCACGCGCGCGCTGCGCCCGCACCAGACTCGCGCCGAAGGCGATTTGCAGAATCGCCACCAGCCACGCATCGCCCGTACTTTGCGCGATTTCGATGCCTTCCGCCGCGTCGCGCCGCGCCGCCATCACATCGCCGCTGTAACCGTGAGCGCGCGTCATACCCCACCGCGCCTCGGCGCGCGTGCGCTTGACCGCGAGTTGATCGCCGAGTGCGATGGCCTCTTCGTAACAACGCAACGCCGCGCGCCAATCGCCGCGCAACTGGTACGCGTGTCCCAAACGCATCTGCCCCACCGCTGAAACGAACGGCGACGCGAGCTGCGCACCGAGCGCAATCGCTTCCTGTGCCGCCGCGAACGCGGCATCGGCATTGCCTTGCAACGAGTGGATGAGCGAAAGCAGCAACAATGTTTCGCGATGTGCACGCGGCGCGTGAGGTTTGCCCCGTTCCTCGCGCGCCCACGTCTCCAAAATTTCGCGCGCTTCATCCAAACGACCGGTGCGGAGTTTGACGCGCACGCTCAACACATCTTCGCTAGGACCTTCCTCGCGCAAGGCGCGCGCTTGGGCGCGCAGCGCTTCCGCTTCGTTGGCTTTGCCCGTGTTCAACTTGTTTTCAGCCAGCAGTTCCAAGAGTCGCGCATACGCCACGCGATCATCCAAGCCGTCCATCAAGCGCAGCGCTTCCTGCAAGAGTTTTTCGGCTTGGGGCGCACGCAACGTATCGAGATACACCAAGGCTTGCCCGCGCAGGGCGCGCACGATGCCGCGCCGATCGTACGCGGCGCGCCACGCGCGTTCGGCGTGCGCGTACCACGCCAACGCGTCGTCGAAACGACTACGCAAGCGTGCCAGCTCACCGTGAAAGAACATCAGCAAAGGATGCGCGGCAACCGCTTCGGGCGGTAATGCATCCAGCCAACCCGCGAGCGTGTCCAAGCGCCCCGCGCGCAACATCTCTTCGCCCACGCGCGCGATGTCCACGACTGCCTCCTCGAACGCCTGGGCACGCAAGAAATGGAAAATCGCTTCGGGCGCGTGGTTCGCCGCGCGATAAAACTCCCCCGCGCGCCGATGCCGCGCGCGCACGGCATCCGCATCGAGACGTGCGGCGTACTCGCGCAGGAAATCGTGAAAGAGATGATGGTAGCGATAATGTTCACCACCGAGCGCGGTGACGAACAGGTCGCGCTCGCGCAAGTACGCCAGCATCGCCTGGCAATCGCTGTTCGGCGCGACGGCTTGGCACGCGTTCGTTTCGAGTTCGCGCAAGACGGCTGTACTCAAAAGGAAATCTTGAACGCCGCGCGGTTGTTGCGCCAACACATCGCGTGCCAGATACTCAAAAAGTGTCTCCGCGCTCGCGCTCGCGAGCCACTCGGCGATCTTGGCTTTGGGTTTGGCGCGTAACTCTTGCCACACCAATTGCAGCGCGATGGGCCAGCCCTCGGTGCGTTCGTACACCAAATCCACGTCGCGCGGCGCCAGCGGGCATTTGTATATTTCAGCAAAGAGCGCGGTGATCTCCTCGCGCGTGAAAGCGAGTGCGTCGCGTTTGATTTCGAGCACCTGGCCGCGCGCGCGCCACGTGACCAGATGTTCCCAGCGCGGCGCGTAGCGCGTCGAGACGATGACGCGCAAGGGAGACGGGAGGAACGTGAGGAAATGATCGAGGAGTGCATCCACATCGTTGGACGCGGCAAGGTGGTAATCGTCAATGACCAGATACGCGAGCGCGGTCAGTGCATCAGCCAGTGCGTTGAGGAGCGCGTCGGTGGCGCGCCGCGGCGCGTGTGGATCCACATCGTGCAACAACGCGAGGGGCGTATCGGAGAGCGCGGGCAAGCCGATGCGAAACGCGGCGATGAGGTGAGCAAGGAATTGATGCGGGTCGGTATCGCCTTCGCTCGCGCTGTACCAAAAGAGCGGTTCGCGCGCATCGTTCAGCGCAGCGAGCGCGGTGGATTTGCCATAGCCCGTGCTGGCTTGCACGATCGTCAGGCGATAATCGCGCGCGTCGCGCAAGAGCGCGTTCACGCGCGGACGGACGAGGGTGTGGCGCGAAAGGCGCGGCGGGTTCAGTTTGGTGCGGAGGATCGCATCGGTGCAAATCATCGCTGATGAGGATAGCACGCCGCGCGGAGTTTGTCAATGGCCGCGAACGGCGAACTTTGACAACTGCGCTCATTCGGGATATACTGGAGTTGAGTGAATAACCAAAACCTTCGGGGCAGGGTGCAATTCCCGATCGGCGGTATGATCTAGTAACTTGCGGCACGACGTACTAGACGAGCCCGCGAGCCGAGTTCGCGACAGCGAACGGAGCAGGATTCGGTGCAAAGCCGAAGCCGACAGTTACAGTCTGGAGGGAAGAAGGAAATCGCAAAACGGCTGTCCGCGTTGTCGCGCGCCAGCGCGAGTTTGCGTGCGCGTCTGTCCCGAAGAGAATACTTCGGGATTTTCTTTTTGGAAAAACCATCTCCACTCATCGAAATCGAATCGGTCAGCAAGCGGTACGGCGCGCCGCGCGATGGCGTGCTCGCGCTGAGCGATGTTTCGCTGAGCGTGCGCGCTGGCGAGTTTCTCTCGCTCATCGGTCCATCCGGCTGCGGCAAATCCACGCTGCTGAAACTCATCGGCGATTTGCTGACACCGAGCGCGGGGCGCATCACGATTGCCGGCAAGTCGCCCGACGCGGCGCGCCGCGCGCGCGATTGCGGCATCGTTTTCCAATCGCCGACGCTGATGGAATGGCGGAACATCGCGCAGAACATTACCCTGCCACTCGAAATCATCGGCGCGCCGCTCCCAGAACGCCGCGCGCGGGCGGACGAATTGCTCGACCTGATTCGCCTGCGCGATTTCGCGGCGCGTTATCCGCACGAACTTTCGGCGGGGATGCAGATGCAGGTGGCGATCGCCCGCGCGTTGGCGTATCGCCCGGCGATTTTGCTGATGGACGAGCCGTTCGGCGCGCTCGACGAGATGACGCGCGAGCGACTGGGGCGCGAACTGCTCGATCTGTGGACCCGCGCGCGGGTGACTATTGTTTTCGTCACTCACAGCGTCCCGGAGGCAGTGCGCTTGTCCGACCGCGTCGCGGTGATGTCGCCGCGTCCCGGACGAATCGAGCGCATCGTGGAGATTGATCTGCCGCGTCCGCGCTCGGCGGCGACGCGCGACTTGCCGCGCTACTGGGAGTTGCTGCGTCAGGTGCGCGCCGCGCTCGGCTTGGAATAGTCAGGGGGTCGAATGGCGGTTGGGTCAACCGGCAGTGCGGCGGAATGGTGGGATGCTCCTGTGGGCACGTGGATTCGCAAGAACATTCAATACATCTTGATTCCGTTCGCGCTGATGGCATTTCTGTTGGCGTGGCAAGCCCTCGTCGTCATCAATCGTTATCCCACGTTCCTTCTGCCGACGCCGGGGGAGGTCGCCGCGAGTTTCGTCGAGAATTGGCGCAACGGAATTCTCGCGCGCCATCTCGGTATTACGCTAGTAGAGATTGGGCTGGGATTCAGCATCGCCTTTACCTTTGCCGCGCTCGTCGGCTATGTGCTGGCAAGATCGCCGCTGCTCGAAAAAATCGTCTCGCCCTACCTCGTCGCGACGCAAGCGATTCCGATCGTGGCGATCGGTCCGCTCATCGTCATTTGGATCAACACGGGACCGCTACAGAACGCGCTCATCGCCGCGCTCATCACATTCTTCCCGATGCTCGTCAACACGATCGTGGGTGTGCGGAACATCCGTCACGAATATCGCGACCTGATGCATTCGTACGCGGCGAACGCGTGGCAGGTATTCACGAAACTCGAAGTGCCTGCCGCGCTGCCGGTCTTTTTCGGCGGCGTGCGTGTCGGTATCACCCTATCTGTTATCGGCGTCGTCGTCGTCGAATTGTTGTGGGCGGACCGGGGCTTGGGCTTTTTGATCAACTTTGCGCGTGGTCAACTCGATACGCCATTGCTCTTTGCCACCGTCGTGACGATGTCGGCGATGGCGATCACTCTGTACATCGGCGTTCTCATTCTGGAACGATGCATATTCCATTGGAGGAGAAAAGTTTGATGAAACCCAATGTCATTGTGGCTGGGCTGGGTGCGCTCGCCCTTGCGCTCGCCGCGTGTACCACCGCGCCGACTCCACTCCCCCCAACGCGCGCTCCCGCACCGACAACAACCTCTAAGACGATGGCTGCGCCGGCTAGCGGACTGACCGAGGTCAGCGTGGTGATGGGGTACATCCCCAATGTCCAATTTGCGCCGTGGTACGTCGCGGAGAAAAAGGGTTATTTCACCCAAGCGGGAGTCAAAGTAAAGTACAACTGGGGATTCGAGATTGATGGCATTAAGCTTCTGGGTGTGAACCAAGCCGATTTTGCGATGCTGGGTGGCGACCAGGTGCTGCAAGCCCGCGCGCAGAACATCCCCTTGGTGTACGTGGCAAACTATTACAGCACGTTTCCCATCAGCATCTTTTCGTTGAAAGAGAAAAAGATCGAATCGCCCCAAGACCTAATTGGGAAGAAGGTCGGTTTGCCAGCGTTCTTCGGCGCGACGTACACGGGCTGGCGCGCCCTCCTCTACAGCGCGAACATTTCGGAGAAGGCGATCCAAGTTCAGGACGTTGGCTTTGCCCAGGTCGCAGCGATTACGCAAGGCGTCGTAGACGCGGCGGCGGGGTACTCGAACAATGAGCCGGTGCAGTTGCGCTTGCAAGGCAAGGAAATCAACGTCATCAACGTCGGGGATTATAGCAAGTTGGTGGGAATCGGACTCGTCACCAACGAAAAGACGATTGCCGAAAAACCGCACATCGTTCGCGGGCTGGTGGCTGCGCTCTTGCGCGGCGTCCAAGATACCATCAACGACCCGAATGGCGCGCTGGAAACCACCATCGCCAATCTACCCGAAGCCGGCGGGATGAGCGCGCCGACGACGCAAGCCGTTCTCAAGGGGACCATCGAGTTGTGGAAGAGTCCACACCTTGGCTATGTGGACCCAGCGAACTGGGACGCGTCGTACAAGTTTATGCGCGATGCCGGCTTCATCAAGACCGAGTTCGATTTGACCAAAGCGTACACCAACAAGTTCGTGCCGTAGCAAAAGCCCCCTGTTTTCTGCGAGAAAACGGGGGGCTTGACGATCCCTCTCTACACCCACAGTCCGCCATGCACGTTGATCACCGCGCCGGTGATGTAACGCGCCTTGTCGGAGACGAGGAACGCGATCACCTCGGCGATGTCTTGCGCGCTGCCGAGCGAACCAAGCGGCACGAGACTTGGCAGTTCGCGCCGGTCAGCCTCCGTCGTCGCATACGTCTCGATAAAGCCGGGGTTGACGACGTTGCAGCGAATGCCATAGCGCGCCTCGCTGCGCGCGAGCGATTTGGTGAGCACGATCACGCCGGTTTTCGCCGCGTTGTATGCCGCCGTCGTCGGCGCGCCGCGCGCGGTCTCCGCGTTGAGCGAACCGAGATTGATAATGTGCCCACTCCTTTGCGCGCGCATCGGCGCAAGCGCGAACTTGGCGCAGTAGAAAGTGGAGGACAAGTTGCCGTCCAGAATACGCCGCCACTCGTCTATCTCGGTTTCAAAGACCGATTTGACGAGAAAAGGTCCGGCGTTGTTCACCAGAACATCCACGCGCCCCAAGCGCGCCAGGGTCTCGTCCACCAAACGCTTGGCACCCTCGGGAGTCGCGACATCGGCTTGAACGACGATGGAACGCGGCGCGTGCGCTTGGACGAGCGCCAGTGTTTCTTGCGCCGATGCCACATCCTTTTGATAATTCACCACGATGGTCATCCCGGCGGCGGCAAGTCGCTGCGCGATGCCGCGCCCGATGCCTTTGCCGCTCCCCGTGACGATTGCAATTCGCTCGTCGGACATACACTCCCCCTGATCAATAACTCAACTCGGCTGCGATGCGCTCCTGCCGCAGCACGCGCCGCTCGACCGTGACGGGAGTCTCGTGTGGGTTCAGGTACTCGTCGAAGAAGGCGAGCGTGCGCGTCATGAACAACTGCCAGCCCCACCCGGCGAACACGTGCCCCTCGCCCGGATACGTGTGCAGCGTCACCGATTTGCCGCGCGCGGCGAGCGCATTCGCCAAATCCACCGACCACTCGATGGGCACTGTATCGTCGGCTTCGCCGTGATGGATGATCACCGCCGCGCGGACGTACTGCAAGTATCGGCTCGGCGACGATTTCAGAAAAATTTCGTGGTACGGCGAAGAGCCGTTCGCCGTGGCTAGCGGCGTCGGCAAGCCGAGCGCGAAATCGGGATCCACTTGCTCAAGACGCGCCACCGCGCGCGGCTCGCGCGTCGTCGTCGTGACGGCGCGGCAGCCGCGCAGCCAGCAATAATGCACCTCGTCATCGCCGGTGAGCGCGCCGTAGAGCGCGGCAACCTTGATCGAATCGTCAATCGCGAGGACGCGATTAGTGATGCCGCCTCCCATGCTATGCCCCCAGATGCCGACGCGCGTCGGATCGGCATCGGGAAGGGAGGGCAACTGCGCGATCAAATTCAGCACATCAATCGCATAGCCGATGTAGAAGGGATTGGCGCCGCACTGCGAGCCGGCATAGCAACGATAATCCGAGGCAATCGTCAAATAGCCGTGCCGCGCGAACGTGTCCGCGGCGCGACTGGTGCCATCGCCGGTTTTGTACTCGGCGGGCTTGAAGTAGCCGTGATTGAGAATCACGACCGGGAAAGGTCCCAAGCCGCGCGGGATGTTCATTACGCCGGTGATTCTCAACCCATCGGAAGGATATTCGATGAGAACCTGCCGATAGGCTTCGCTGGTGAAAACGACCCGCGTGATCTTGACGCCACTGCCGCCGTATGGGCGTGCCCGCAGCGCGTCGATCGAGAGCGCGTTCGGATCGAGCGAGAGGGCGTAGCGAATCGGCGTGGGGGTGGGCGTCGCGGGTGTGGCTGTCGCGGTCGGTGTGAGCGCGATAGACGCGGTAGGCGTTAGCGTTTGAGTCGCGGTAAAAGTCGGCGTTGTCGTCGCGCGGGGCACAGTGGCAGTCGGCGTCGGAGCCAACCCGGGAGGCGACGCGGCGACGAGACTAGCCGAACTGAAGAGCGCGACGCACAGGATTATCGCGATGAGAAGAATGCGCTTGAACTGGCTGGGCACGCTCGCCATTATAGCCGAAACCGCGAAGATTGCAACAGCATCTCCACGACTCCGACGAGTGCATCAACCTATACCCGTGGGGCTTTTCGTCCGTCACTATCTTCGTTCGGCTTTTTCCATCGCGCGGGACAGCCGCCCCAAGCCGAGCGCGACGACGAGCCCCATCAGCGCGAGGGAAAGCGTCACAGCCGCATCGAGAACGTTGCAGCCGAACCAGAGGTACGCCCAGAGCGCGGGATAGACGATGAGGTACGATTTGATCGCCAAGGGGAGCGGTGCGCCGTAGAGGTTGCACAGATACAACGTGAGATTGAACGCGGGGTACGTCACGCCGTAGAGGCTGGCGAGAAATGGATTGAGCGCGCCGTGCAGCGCGAGTCCAGCGACGACGATCACTTCGCGCAGGTGATCGCAGTACTGATCGAAGAGCGCACCGAATTTGGTCGCGCGGTTCGTCGCGCGTGCGAGCGCGCCATCCAGACCGTCGAGCGCGAGCGCGACAAGGAACAGAAGAAACGCGAGGCGCGGCTGCGTCGGCATCAGTGCGACGACAACCGCGCCCACTATCACTTGGGCGAACGAGACCGCGTTCGGCGGAACGCGCCGCGCGGCGAGAACGCGCACGAGCGGAGCGAACAGCGCGAGCAAGAGTTGGCGCGCGGGAGCCAGCCAGCGGCGCTCGCAGGAGGAGTAGGAATCAGGGGCTACCATCAAAACTCGAACCGCGCGAAATCCTTCCCTACGATCACCTGCCCATCGAACTTGGTCGCGGCGGCGGCGCGAAATGCGTCTGCGTCTGTCTGGGGTGGCAGATGCACGAGCACGAGTTTCCGCACCCCCGCGCGCGCGGCTTGCGCGCCCGCCTGCCGCGCGCTCGAATGACCCACTGACGGTTTGATTCGCGTCGTCGCTTCGTGGAAGAGAATCTCCGCCCCGCGCGCCAAGTCTACGACGGCATCACACGCCCGCGTATCGCTCGAATAGACGATGGCGCGCCCCGATTCGCTGGAGAGGACGCGCACGGCTATCGTCGGCAAAAGATGCTGGGTCGGCGCGGTAAAGACCGCCAAGTCGGGCGTGACGAAGAGCGCGCCGCGCTGCCGCTTGGAGATGCGGTTGAAAAGGACGGGGAAGAAACCGTGATCGAACCAGCGTTCCCATTCGAACGCGCGCAGGATCGCGCGCACGGCGCGCAGCGTCTCCGGCAATCCGTAGATGCACAAGACCTTGTCGCGCCCCGCCAGCCACAGGTCGAGCAGGAAAATCGAGAGCCCGTAGATATGGTCGGGATGATGATGCGTCAGCACGACGTGGTCAATGCTATCGAGTTCGACCCCAGCCTTTGCCAGGCGCTGCACCGGACTACCCGCGCAATCAATCAGAATCGCGCTCTTGGCGCTCTGTACGACCATGTACGTGTGCTCGCGCGTCTCATCGCTCAACGCAGCACCGCTTCCGAGCAAGATGACTTGAGCCATGTTTTCTCCCGGCAAACCACGTCCTTGCGTCCGATTATACGACAACCTCACCTGAAACGGCAATAGGCATCGAATCCCAAGCCGCGGCTACTGCTCGAGTTTGATGATGGCGCGACCACCGACTACGGCGCCGGTGTCCGAATAACTAACCAAGCGCAAATCGAGTTGGAGAAAGACTCGGGTGCCCAAACGACCAACGTACTGCAACGAATCGAGTGGCTTGCGGTACGGATACCCTTCCACGCCCAAGAACTGCGCACCATTCGGCGTTGCGCCGGTGAAGACGAGTTTGGACCCGGGCACCAGTTCGTTTTTGCCGAGCGTGTACGTCACCGGCGCGTCGAACTCCATTAGCACGGTCCCTGCCGATCCACCGGCTTGCACCGTCACATTCGAGACCTCGACGCGTGCCGTGCCGACTAACGTGATCGCCTTGTCGTCGAACGAGATGACGCGCGTGCTCAACTTGACCTTGACCTCGGGCACCGGCGTGCCCTCCCAATCGAGCGTATCACCGACTTGCTTGGGCGCGAGCAGACCGGTGAGCAGGACTTTGGCTGCGCCGGTTTCGGTCTTGCCGCTGTAGGCAATCGTCGTGCCCGGCAGTACCGTGCCTGTCTTGATGGTCAAAGAGACCGGCGCGTTGTAGATGAGCGTGTTCGGCGGCACCGGCGTCGCTCCCAAGAATGGAATCGCCGAGCAGCCCGCGAGCAGCAGCGTCAGTCCGAACCAAAAAAGTACCTGGGCTCGCATCCTCCCCTCCTCGCCCTGCAGATGGTTGCGGAGAGTGTAGCATGAATCAAACCCGGTGTCAAGGAGATTGCCAGATTCGAACAATCCACGTATAATGCGCGCCGGCGGGGCATTCAAGCGAATGTCCCTACACAACGAACGACATCCGCCTCTCCCAACCCCCCAAACCTGCGGGAGGGTCACCCAGTACGCGAGGTTCACTTGAAACGATTCCTGCTGTTCGCGCTAGTCTTTCTTTGCGGCGCGGCGACGATGGGCGTCGAAATGGCGGCGTCTCGATTGCTGCGCCCTTTCTTCGGCGATTCGATTCTGATTTGGGCGAATATCATCGGCTTGATTCTGGTCTATCTGACGCTCGGCTATTATCTTGGCGGACGTTGGGCGGACCACGACCCGCGCGCGGTGACCCTCTACCGCCTCGTCGCCTGGGCGGGCTGGTGCATCGGCATTGTGCCGTATCTGGCGCGCCCATTCTTGCGCCTCGCCCTCCCCGCGCTCGAACGCTTCGACGCGGGGCTAGGCTTGGTCTCGTTCGTCGGAACGCTCGTGCTGTTCGCGCTGCCGGTCACGCTGCTCGGCTGCGTCTCTCCCTATGCGATTCGTCTCACCACACGCGAGGTCGCGTCGAGTGGTTCGACGGCGGGCGCGCTCTACGCACTCTCGACGTTCGGCAGTATTCTCGGTGTGTTCGGGACGGTGTTCCTTCTGTTCGCGGTACTGGGCACGCGCGGGACGTTCGTCGTGTTTTCGATTGCGCTGCTCATCGGCGCGGTAGCGGGCATCGTCCACGAGTGGGGTATCGGGCGCGCGCTCAAGTACGCCGCGCTGCTCTTGGTCATCGTGAGCCTCGCCGCGCTCGATTCGGGTGGTGTCGTCAAAGCCGCGCCGGGTCTCGTCTACGAAACTGAATCGCCGTACAATTTCATTCAGGTGATCGAAGAGGATGGCTGGCGCTTGCTGACCGTCAACGAGGGGCAGGCGTATCAATCGGCGTATCGCGCCGACCGCGTGCTGACGAACGGCATCTGGGATCTGTTTCTCGTCGCGCCGTACTTTGCGTCGCCCGATGCGCCACGCGATGCACTGATGATCGGGCTGGCGGCAGGGACGACGGCGCGCGCGTACACGCTCGTCTTCGGCGCGATTCCGATTGACGGCGTGGAACTCGACCCGGCGATCATCGCCGTTGGGCGCGAGTATTTCGCGATGACGCAGCCGAATCTACGCGCCATCGCCGATGACGGACGGAATTTTCTGCGCCGCGCTCGCGCCTACGACGTGATCGCCATAGACGCCTATCGTCAGCCGTACATTCCGTTTCACCTGACGACTGTCGAATTTTTCGGCGAGACGCGCGCACACCTCACGCCGCGCGGGGTCGTCGCGGTGAATGCCGCGCGCGTGCGTAACGATCATCGCTTGGTGGACGCCCTAGCCGCGACGATGCGCCAAGTTTTCCCAAGTGTCTATCTCATTGACCATCCGAACGACGCGAACACGCTCATCGTGGCGACCAACCCGCCGACGCATCTCGACGATTTTCGCGCGAACGCGGCGCGCCTGACCGACCCCAACTTGCGCCTTGTCGCCGCGCAATCGCTGCCGAACGCGCGCGTCGCCACGTCCGAGGCGCCCATCTTTAGCGACGACCATGCGCCGGTGGAGAACCTGATTCACGACATCATCTTTCGTTTTGCGCTTGGACAGTAAAGCGCAGGCGATGTTCGCGGTTTGTGAAACCGCAGTGGAGTGGCGATGCCTCGTTGGCTGCTCAACCTACTCACATTCGTTCTCGTCGTCGGCATCCCGGTGTTTTTGGTGCTGACCAATCTCTTTGTCTTGATGACGCCGGAATGGCTCGATATGCAGTACCATCGTCCTGGCTTTCCTCAATCGGTTCGCTTTGACGATGCGGCACGCCGCTACTATGCCATCGAGTCCATCGAGTACGTGCGCGGTCATCGCACCTTTGAGCAGTTCCACGCGCTCGGCGTGTACGACGCGCGCGAGATCGAGCATATGGTTGACGTGCGGGAGTTGGTGGATAGGGTGCAAGTGATCTATCCGCTGATAGGCACGCTGTTGGCGCTGGCGTTGGGCGCGCTCGCGGCGCGTCCCGCGACGCGCGCGTGCGCCGCGCGCGGAATGATCGGCGGCGCGGTGCTGACGGCGGCGTTCTTTGGTGTGGTGGGAATTTTCGCGGTGGTAGGATTCCAGTCGCTCTTCACCCTCTTCCATCGCATTTTCTTTGAGGGAGATACGTGGCTGTTCAATTACACGGACAGTCTGATCCAGTTCTATCCGCTGCCGTTCTGGTTCGAGACGAGCCTCGCGCTCGTCGCGCTGACGCTTGGGGAAGCGGGCGTTCTGGGCGCGGCTGGATGGTGGTGGCAGACACGCCGCTCAAGATTCATCGCCGCCGAATGAATTCGACGGCTCAA
>DYLA01000044.1:14368-17150 GCA_020722265.1 Anaerolinea sp. | reverse complement strand
GTTCTCCACGCCGCCGGCGATGGACATATGAGCACCCAGACGCATAGGACCTCCTTGGATCGCGGGTGGCTCGCCCGCGCGACTTGATTCTGCCGCTTGCCTACAAGATTCCAACCGCTTTCAATGTGCGGCGCGCCTGCACGAGTTGCTCCGCGTACTGCGCCATCGTCTTGTCCAAATCCATCTCGGGTGGCAGCCCCAGTGCCATCAAGTCATCCGCCAGCGTAGGCATCCAGGCTGCGGCTTGGCTTATCCCGCGCCCTCGCGTTTGTGCTTCACCCAGCAATTTGCGACAATTCCGCAGCGTCGCCGCTACGATGTTGCTTGCGTCTTTTGGCAAAAAGTTGTCGTCGGCGCGCAAGAGGATTTGCGCCTCCTCGATCAGTTTCAGGCATCTGTTCCAGGCGCGTTGGCGATCCTCTAGACCTGGAAGGTCTCCACGACCTTCCAGGTCTAGACGTCCTCCAAGACCTTCCAGGTCTACAACTCGAGCCAAGTGCCGATCTGGCGCTCCACCGCGCGCCGGTAAACAATCGGCGCGGTCGCCATATCGTCCATCGCCAGTCCCAAGTTGGCGGTCATCGTTCGCTCGCGCGCGTTCTCGCGCCCGCGCTTGCTTCCTACCACCAATTCACCGATGCTCGCGTAAATCGGCGGAATGTTTTGAAAGTAGCCGATGCTGCGATAATGCTCCAACTGCGGCTCATCGTCCGTGCAGAATTTGCTCGCCTCTTGCATCGCCGCGCCATCCCAGTACGAATCGAAATCCACCAGCGACGCGAACGCGCCTTCGGCGAGCCAGCCCGCTTTGATCGTCGCGTGCGGTTGGCGCAGAATCGGTCCCGCCGTCACGACGATGTCCAAGCCGTCCACCGCGTCGCGCGGCTGCTTGGCAATCGTCACGTCCACGCTAAAGCGTTCGCGCATCTCGCGCGCGTACCGGTCTGCCGCCTCCGCCGAGACATCGTACGCGACGACACGTTTGATCGGGAACAGCACGGTGAGCGCTTCGAGATTCGTACGCCCTTGCACACCGCAACCCAAAATCCCCACTGACGCCGAGTCTGGTCGCGCCAGATATTTTGCCGCCACTGCCGTCGCCGCGCCGGTGCGCATCCCCGTAATCCACGTGCAATCCATCACCGCGAGCGGGAGGCCCGTGTCGTCGTCGTTGAGAATCAGCAAGCCGGTGATGTACGGCAAGCCGCGCTTGGCATTTTCGGGATAGCCGCCCACCCACTTGATCCCCACCGATTTCAGCGCAGGGATGTACGCCGGCATCGCGTGCAGGAACGCATCGGGACGCGGATGCACACCGGGTTTGGGCGGCATCTCCACGCGTCCTGCGCCGTGTTCGCGAAACGCGATCTCCAGCGCGTCAATGATCTCACGCATCGTCACGCCGGTCGAAACAACGTCCGCTTTCGAGAGGTACAGAATCTTCTGTTGTGACATAATCCACTCCTTAAATCCCGTGTTCAGAATTGAACACGGCTCACCCGATCACTCCCAACTCTTTTCCCACCCGCGCAAACACCTCTAGCCCGCGATCCAAATCCGCGCGCGAGTGTGCCGCGCTGATCATCACGCGGATGCGCGCCTTGCCCTTTGGCACAGTGGGGAAGCCGATTGCCATCGCGAACACCCCCTCGTCAAACAATCGCCGCGAGAATTGCTGCGCCAGCGGCGCCTCACCCAGCATAATCGGCGTGATCGGCGTCGTGCTGAGTCCCGTGTCAAAGCCGAGCCGCTTCATCTCGCCTTTGAAGTAGCGCGTGTTCTCCCACAACTGGTCCACGAGTTCGGTGGATTGTGCCAGCACGTCCACCGCCGCCAGACACGCCGCTGTATCCGCTGGCGTGATCGCGCTAGAAAACAAGAACGGGCGCGCGCGCTGGCGAATCCAATCAACGACGATTTTCTTCCCCGCGATCACGCCCCCCATCACGCCGAACGCTTTCGAGAGCGTGCCAATTTCCAAATCGAACTTGCCGTGCAAGTTGAAATGATCCACGATGCCGCGCCCACCGCGCCCGAGCACCCCCTCGCCGTGGGCGTCATCCACCATCGAAATCACGCCATACTGTTCGCACACCTCGTACAGTTGGTCGAGCGGGGCGATGTCGCCATCCATCGAAAAGACGCCATCGGTCACGAGCAGCGCGCGGCGATAGTGACCGATGTTCTCCTTGATGACGCGCGCCGCGTCCGCGACGTCGCAATGTTCGTAGATCAGAATTTTCGCGGAGGAGAGACGGCAGCCGTCAATGATGCTCGCGTGATTCAGGCGGTCGGTGAAAATCACGTCATCCTTGCCGACCATCGCGGGGATCGCGGCTTGGTTCGCGCAAAAGCCGGATTGCACGAACAGCGCGTCCTCCACCCCTTTGAACGCGGCGATGCGTCGTTCGAATTGGCGGTGCAATTCCAACGTCCCGGCGATGCTGCGCACCGCGGCGGGCCCCACGCCCCAATCGTCAATCGCGCGCTTGGCGGCCTCGCGCAAGCGCGGGTCATTTGCCAAGCCGAGATAGTTGTTCGTGCAAAAGTTGAGTACGCGCTTGCCGTCCACGATCATCCACGCGCCGCACGGCGAACCAATCGTGCGAATGTTGATGGCGAGTCCTTGCTCTTGCAGCGCGTTCAGTTCGTCGGAAATCCATTGCAGTTTGGTTGACATTTCTACCTCGCGTAAAAAAAGGGTACAGGGTACAGGGTACAGGGTACAGGGGTCAGGGGTCAGACTGTACCCTGTACCCTGACCCCTGTACCCTGACCCCTG
>DYLA01000044.1:0-14268 GCA_020722265.1 Anaerolinea sp. | reverse complement strand
CCCTGTACCCTGACCCCTGTACCCTGACCCCTGACCGACCCCTGTCATTCGTCGCCCCAATCCAAAATCACCTTCCCCGAATTCCCCGAGCGCATCACCTCGAACGCCTTCTCGAATTCGGTGTAATGGAAACGATGCGTGATGACCGGGCTGATGTCGAGTCCGCTCAACAACATAGATTGCATCAGGTACCACGTCTCGTACATCTCACGCCCGTAGATGCCCTTGATCGTCAGCATACTGAAGATGACCTTGTTCCAGTCGATCGCCAGGTCTTGCGTTGGAATTCCCAGCAGCGCGATTTTCGCGCCGTGACACATATTCGCCAGCATCTCGCGGAACGCTTCGCCGCTGCCGGACATCTCCAAGCCAACGTCAAAGCCCTCTTTCATTCCCAACTCTTTTTGAACTTGGGCGATTGTTTTCTCCTTGATGTTCAGCGCGACGGTCGCCCCCATCTTCTTGGCGAGTGCGAGCCGGTACGGATTCAGGTCGGTGGTGACGACGTAACGCGCGCCCGCATGCCTGACGATCGCCGTTGCCATGATGCCGATGGGACCTGCCCCGGTGATGAGCACATCCTCGCCCAGGACCGGGAATGAGAGCGCGGTGTGCGTCGCATTGCCAAAGGGGTCGAAGATCGCCAGAATGTCGAGTGGGATTCTGGGATCGGCGTGCCAGACGTTCGTAACCGGAATACAGATGTATTCGGCGAACGCGCCGGGGCGATTCACGCCAACGCCTTGCGTGTCTTTGCACAGATGCCGCCGCCCGGCGAGACAGTTGCGGCATCGTCCGCAAACGATGTGCCCCTCGCCGGAGACGACCTCGCCGATCTGGCAGTCGTGCACATTGCTGCCGATTGCCGCGATCGTACCGACGAATTCGTGTCCAACGACCATCGGGACTGGAATCGTCTTTTGCGCCCACGCGTCCCAATTCCAAATATGAACATCGGTACCGCAGATCGCCGTCTTGTGAACTTTGATCAACACATCGTTGATGCCCACCGCCGGCACCGGTACCTCGTCCAGCCACAAGCCGGGTTGTGAGAATTTCTTGACCAGTGCTTTCATTGTGCTTGCCATCGCGAGAACTCCCCCTTGAGTTTGGTCATTGGTCATTCGCTATGGGTCATTGCAGATGCACCTCCAGCCACTGGTCCACATCCGCCATCACCTGCGGATAGATGATGTCGTTGTGCACTTCGTGGTACGCGCCCTCGTATTCGATCTTCTGTTTGTCCGCCCAAGTCACGGCATCGAAGAACCGACGCGTGTTCGCCGGCGGCACCAAACGATCGGCAGTACCGAAGAAGAGGAGCAGCGGCAAGCGCCACTCGCCCGCGTGCGCGAGGGTCCACTCTTGCGCGGCAGTGATCTCGGTGCTGAGACGCGGCGTCGCCAGACTGTGCACCAGCGGATCGCTGGTGTACGCTGGCGCCACCGCTGGATCACGCGAAAGCGTCGTCGCGTCCAAGCCGGTGCTGAGCGAGAACTTGGGGGCGAGGCGCGAGAGGACGCGCGCGAGCGCGATCAGAATCGGCGAGACGCCGGCTTGACCGAGCAGCGGCGCGCTGGCGATGACGCCGCGCAGTCCTTCGGGATAGTGGAGGGCGTACTCCAGGGCGATCAGCCCGCCGAGACTATGCCCCCACAAAAAGACCGGGATTTGGGGTTCCTGCGCGGCAGCGAGTTGCGTGAACGCGCGCACGTCGTCGCGGTACTCGTCCCAGGCATTGATGTGTCCGCGCGGCCCGGGCGAGCGTCCATGTCCGCGATGATCCAAACCATAGATCGCATAGCCGCGCGGGACGAAATGCTGGACGACGTTCATATAGCGACCGCTGTGCTCGCCAAAACCGTGGACGATGGCAAGCGTGGCGCGCGGCGCGCCGTCCGGTCGCCAGCATTGGTAGAAGAGTTCGAGCGCGTTAGTTCCCTGAAAAGTTCCTTCACGATGTTCCATGGTTTTCCTCCGTCGAGAATGTAGGGCAAGTTTGGAAACTCGCCTTACGAATGTGCGCGAACGAATTCCAAGATCGCGTCGAACGCTTGCTCTTTCGAAACATCCTCCAGCGCCAGGTGCCCACCGCGCTCGAGCCACAGCGTTTGCTGGTCGCGTGAGCCAAGCCGCGCGGCATACTCGCTCATCGAATCGGCAGGAATCACGCGATCACCGCGCGATTGGATGAGGAGCGCGGGTGCGCGGACGTCGCGCAAGTCGTCGCGCAGATGCGGCAGGAAATCGAAAATCAAACTCGCCGCAGCCCGCGTCGGATTGGCAGAGTATTCCGGATGCCGCAGACGCACCGTGGGGTCGAGCGTATCGTCGTTCTTGGGGTTTTTCTTGACAGTAGGAATGAGGTCGTACAGGAGCGGAAAGATTCGGAAGAGAGGGATGAGTGGATTGTGAATCGTGAAAGGTGCGGAGACCGCCACGACGCCACTGATCGGGCGATGCGCGGCGAGGTGCAGTACGAGCGCGCCACCTAGCGAGAGCCCCACCGCAAAAATCGTGTCACAGTGTTCGCGCAGTTGGTCGTACGCGGCAGTGACACTGGCGTACCAATCGCTCCAGCGTGTCGCAAGCATATCGTCGAGTTGGGTCGCGTGCCCGGCAAGCGCGGGACCGAGAACGGTGTAGCCCTGTGCGGCGAGGCGCTCACCTAGTTCGCGCATTTCGTACGGTGTGCCGGTGAAACCGTGAACGAGCAAGCCGCCGATGTGATTGCCGGCGAAGAAAAACGGTGCTGCATGGGGCAGATAGTTTGGCATCGTTGCCTCCTTGGAAATGTGACGAGTTGCTTCGGTCACATTATACCACATTCACCCAGTAGGGGCGACCCGATGTGGTCGCCCCCAATCTACCGCAGACCCGCAAACAAATCGTTTTCGCGGCGCGTGCGCCGACGGAGCCGCGATTCCACTAGCACATAGTACTCGGTGTTCCACTCGATTTGATGCTCGATCGCCCGACGAACGAAATCCAGCGCGCCGTGTCGCTGACAGTACCACGCGCTCTTCACCACCTCGCTCTGCGCCGATACGTCCAGCACGGTAGTGATGCGATCGTCAGGCACAGCTGCCCAGTCGCTCATCCCCCAGCGCGCCACAAGACTTTGTGGAAGAACGCACTGGTAGAGTTTTTGGGGCGCGTACGGGCTCAAGCCCTCGCGCGCGTGGCGCGGAAATTTCGCCGGGTCGCCGGCATCGCGGAACGCGGCAAACGTCGCCGCGCTCAGGATGCGATAATCGCTCTCACCCCGCAGCCAATCGGCGCCAAACGTCACGATCACTTGCGGACACAGCTCGCGAATCAGCCGTACGATTTGCTCTTCGAGCGTGTCCTGCGCCACTCGGGCAAGTTCGCCGGTGCGGTAATCGAACCAGCAGGCGCGGCGGATACCGGAGGCGCGACAGGAACAGAGACGATCGCGCGCCGGCGCGTCTGCGCCCGTAGGCTCGGAAGCCGCGGCGGCATGGGAAGTTGCGATGACCAGCGAGACTTGGACTCCTTCGTTAGCGTACTTTGCCAAAGTGCCGGCGGGTCCGAACGATTCGTCTTCGGGGCGCGCCAAGACGGCGAGGAGCGCAAGTTTCTCGCCGTTCAAACTATGTTCGTAGGTCACCGACGGATGCGTGTGCGCCATTTACGCCGCCAACCGCCGCGCGTCGTTTTCCAGTGCGCGCGCGATTTCCCTTTGCGCGGCGCGAAAGCGCGCTAGGAGACTCGCCTCGTTCTCCTTCGACAGCGTGGTGAGCACCCAACGCGAACAACGCGCGCATCCGTCTCGCTCGCGATAACGCTTCGCGTCACAACGAGCGCACCCGTTCAGCCGCACCATCATCAGCGCGAACGCGAGCGCGTCGGGATGTGTAGAAGGCAGCCCCGCCACCCGTTCGACCAGCGCGCGCCAGCGCGGTCCGCGCAAATCCTTAAGCGCAGATACCGCCCAGTGGGCGAAAAGAAATTCGGTTCGACTGGACATTCGATTCTTTGCCTCGACATTAGATTCTATGCGGAGGAGATTGAAAAAACATTAGAAACGGGAACATCGCGTTAGAAAGACGTAAAAGTACGCTTGGAAACAGCCCGCCTGACCGTGCCACTCCATAGCGCAGACAACCTCCCTCGCTCGGATTTGCGCCGACGCAGGTCGGCATTGCCTTGATAGACCGCGACTCGCCGAGCGGTAAACTGTACGGTGAGACGATTCAAGCCGACTCGAAGCCGGCTTTCACCTCGTTCGCCAGCCATCACCCCGTTTGACAATTCTCGCTAACTATGCTATATCTGTTGTTGCAACTAGTCGCAATAAGGATTCTCTCGATGAGCCACCACCAACGCTTGCTCGACAGTCTGCGGCAGGCAGGACACCGCTTGACGCCCCAGCGCGAAATGATTCTCGCGATTATCGGCGAGAGCCAAACGCATTTGACCGCTAAGGCTATTCTCCAGCGCGTTCGCGCGCGTTATCCTCACATCAACAAATCTGCCATCTACCGCACACTCGATTTGCTCACGCGACTGGGCTTGGTGAATCCAACCGATCTGGGACACGGGCAGATCGAATACGAAATCCGTCAGCGTCCTTTTCACCATCATCTCATCTGCCACAACTGCGGCAAGATCACCCGAGTGGACGAGAGTCTATTTGCTTCGCTCGATAGAAAACTGCGTGATGAATACGGCTTTGCCGCCGACCTCTGCCATTTTGCGATCTTTGGGCTGTGCGCCAAGTGCCAAGCCCGTACTACACCCACTCGTACACGGAGAACCAAATGACAATAACGATTGCTGTCGCCGGTAAGGGCGGCACCGGCAAGACCACTCTTGCGGGCTTGCTCGTCCGCTATCTGATTCGGCAAGACGCGTCTAATATTCTCGCCATTGATGCCGACCCCAGCAGCAACCTCCACCTTGTTCTCGGTCTGCCGCTCACTAGAACCGTCGGCGATATTCGCGAGGACGCGCGCGACCAAGTGCCGCCGGGTATGTCGCGCCAGGAATGGCTCGATTACACGATCCATACCGCCATCGAAGAGGGAGACCATGTGGACCTCTTGGCGATGGGACGTCCCGAAGGCCAGGGGTGCTATTGCGCGGCGAATCATATGCTGCGTAACATCATTGATGCCATTTGCAAGACCTACGATTACGTCGTGATGGACAACGAAGCCGGGATGGAGCACCTCAGCCGCCGCACGACGCGCGACGTGGACCACTTGGTGCTGGTGAGCGACGCGAGTTTGCGCGGCTTGATCGCCGCCCAAGCCATGCTCGCGCTTGCACGCGAGTTGGAAATTCACGTCGGCAAAACGTATCTTGTCGTTAATCGCGTCGTCGGCGACCTGCCGTCCGCGTTCCGCGACAAAATCGCCGCACTGGACGTGCCGTTGCTTGCCATCGTGCCCTACGACGCGCAGTTGGCCGAATTCGACGCGAGCGGTCGCCCGCTGGCCGAGTTACCGAATGACGCGCCAATCAGCCAAGCAGTCGAAACTATCGCCCAACGACTGCTAACAACCAATTCCAATTAAGGAGGTTACGATGCATATCCCTGATGGTTATCTCAGTCCGGCGACTGCCGCGGTGATGTATGCGGCAGCTGCGCCCTTCTGGTACCGCGCGACGCAAAAAGTCAAGACGATGCTCTCTGGGCGCGCCGTGCCACTCATCGCGCTTTTCGCCGCGTTCTCGTTCGTGATTATGATGTTCAACATTCCGCTCCCCGGCGGAACGACCGGGCATGCGGTCGGCGCAGTGCTCGCCACCATCGTGCTAGGTCCCTGGGCGGCGATTCTCGCGGTTTCCGTCGCGCTCGTCATCCAAGCGTTCTTCTTTGGCGATGGCGGTATCCTTGCGATCGGCGCGAATGTTTTCAACATGGCCATTGCCATGTCCTTCGTCGGCTTTTATCTGTATCGCTGGCTCAGCGGCAGCGCGGCGATCACCTCTTCGCGTCGCGTCCTCGCGGCAGCGATGGCGGCATACATTGCCCTCAACGTCGCGGCGCTGCTCACTGCCATCGAATTGGGAATCCAACCGATGCTGTTTCGCGATGGCGCGGGGCGTCCCTTGTATTTTCCCTATGGCTTGGAGGTAGCCATTCCGGCGATGCTGCTCGGTCACCTCACGCTTGCCGGCGCGGCAGAAGCGGTCGTGACCGGCCTCGTCGTCGCGTGGTTGCAGCGCGCGAATCCAGAAATACTCGAAGCGTACAGTGGCGCGAGCACGGCAGCGCGCGCCGTCGGTTTGCCGCGCTGGGCATGGCTGGGCTTGCTCGCGCTCATCGTGCTGACGCCGATGGGTTTGCTTGCGCCGGGAACCGCCTGGGGCGAGTGGGGGCGCGAGGAACTCGAAGCACTCGGGCTGGGCTACATTCCAGCGGGCTTTGACCAATGGTCGAGTCTGTGGAGCGCGCCGATTCCGGATTACGATATTCCCGCGCTCGAAAATCCAACACTGGCATACGTCGCGTCAGCGGTGGTAGGCGTCGCGCTCGTGTGGCTGATCGTTCTCGCGCTCGGTTGGCTCATCGAACGTCTCACGCTGCGCGGTGCGACGCGGACGACGTGATTCAAGAAAGAGTCCAATTGTGAAAATCGCTGTTTCCGGCAAGGGTGGCGTGGGCAAGACCACCCTGGCTAGTTTGCTTGCCCATACCTTCGTCGCGCGTGGGTTTCAGGTTCTCGCCATTGATGTCGACCCGTCCCCCTGTCTTGCGGACGCGCTGGGGTTTCCGCGCGCACTCGTGCAGAACTTGAAACCGATTGCGGAGATGGAAGACCTCATCACCGAACGCACCGGCGCCAAGCCGGGAACGATGGGGGGCTTTTTCAAGTTGAATCCACGCGTGGACGATATCCCCGACCGCTTTTCCGTGACCCATCGCGGCATCCGCTTGCTTGAACTCGGCGCGGTGAAGCAGGGCGGTTCGGGCTGCATCTGTGCGGAGAGCGTGCTGCTGCGCCAACTCGTCTCCCAGATTTTGCTGCAACGCAACGAAGTGGTGTTGATGGATATGTACGCCGGTGTCGAGCATCTGGGACGCGCGACGGCGGATATGGTGGACGCCCTCCTCATCGTGGCTGAACCGACGGCGCGCTCGCTCGCCACTGCCGCACAGATCAAACAACTCGCGACAGACTTGCGAATTCAACATCTCTACCTCGTCGGCAACAAAGCCCAGGACCAAGCCGACCGCGAGTTCATCGCCGCGAATTCGCCGGGCTTGACGATCATCGGTTTCCTTTCGGCGGACAAGGCGGTGCTCGATGCCGACCGCGAGCGCAAGCCGGTATACGACCTATCGCCGACGTTGGTGCGCGAGGCAGCGGCGATTGCGGACGCGCTGGGCCAAAATGAGCCATGAGCGCGCGGGGCTTGGTCGAAAAGACCCAGAGCCTCGCTTTCGCACCCTCGCCCAAGCAATAGGAATGAGTGTAGAACTGTGACTTGGGCTGGGCTTGTTGGCTTATTCAAGCGTGCAGGTGCGAAATCTAGGCTGAGTGACCTGACCGGCGCGCTGGAGCAGTCGCTCTTTGCGGAAGAGATCGCGCGGCGCAAGGGGCTGTTACAATCGCTCGACCCGCGCGTGAAACTCATCGGCGCACTCGCCTGGCTACTGGCGATCAGTTGGTCGCAGAACCTCGCGGGGATCGCCGCACTGTACACGCTGACGCTGCCGCTCGCTGCTGCCTCGCGCGTGCCGATGACCTTCTACGTCAAACGCGTCTGGGCTCTGATCCCCTTTTTCACCGGCATCATCGCGCTCCCTGCACTGTTCAACGTCTTCTCGCCGGGCGCGCCGCTCGTCACCCTGATTGACTCGACCTCGCCGCGAGTCTATCTCGCCATCACGCTGCCGGGCGTCGTTACCGCCGCGTTCCTCCTGCTGCGTGTCGGCACGTCCGTCTCGATCGCGGTCCTGCTCATTCTAACGACGCGCTGGACCCTGTTACTCAAAGCGCTGCGCGTGCTGCGTGTGCCACAGACGTTCGTGTTGATTCTGGGGATGACGTACCGCTACATTTACGTCCTGCTCCACGCGGCGAACAATATGTTTCTCGCGCGGCAGAGCCGCATCGTTGGACGCGTAGCGGACGCAGAACAGCGGCGATGGCTGGCTGCGAGTGCCGGCGTGTTGTTCGCCAAATCGTACGCGTTGAGCGATGAGGTGTACCTGGCGATGCAATCGCGCGGGTTTCGCGGTGAGGCGCAGGTGATGGAAACGCTGCGCTGGCGCGGGGCGGATTGGATGTGGCTGGCAGTGTTCGTCGGCGTGGCAGTAGCGGCAACGTGGATCGGATCGTGAGCGAATGAGCCAAGATAGCCCACCGGTGTTCCAAGTCGAGCACGTCACCTACGCGTACAACAACCAAATCGCGTTGAAAGACATTTCGCTCACGATTCGCGCGGGCGAGCGGCTCGCGATTCTCGGCGCGAACGGTTCGGGCAAGAGCACGCTGCTCAAGATTCTCGACGCGCTCTACTTTCCGCAGCGCGGCGCGGTGCGCGCCTTTGGCGAGCCGCTGACCGAAGCGGCGCTGCGGGAGGACGCGCGCGCCTTTGCGTTCCGACGGCGCGTGGGGCTGGTGTTCCAAGACCCGGATGCGCAGCTCTTTTCGCCGACGGTGTGGGACGAGGTCACCTTCGCGCCGCTGCATCTGGGCTTGCCGCGCGCGGAGGTCATCGAGCGCGCCGAGTGGGCGCTGGATTTGCTGAACATCACCAAACTGCGCGACCGCGCGCCGCATCGTTTGAGCGGAGGCGAAAAGAAAAAAGTCGCGCTCGCGTCCGTGTTGTCGCTGCGCCCAGAAGTATGGTTGCTCGACGAGCCGACCGCGTCGCTCGATCCGCGCAGTCAGGCGCGCCTGCTCGATTTCATCGGCGAGTTGACGCGCGAAGGCAAGACGATTATCACCGCGACCCAGGATCTCGACATCGTGGAGGAGATTGCGGATCGCGTCGTGATGTTTTGCGAGGAACACGAGATTACGAGCGATGGTGCGCCCCATGAATTGCTCTCCGACTACGACCGGCTGGTGGAATGTAACTTGATTCACGCGCATCGGCACACACACGACGGCACAGAGCACGTACACCATCACTTGCATCCAGTCTCGCATAGGCATGCCCATTAGCGATATTCAGCGATGGACGCAGTTACCACTTTCTTTCGAGCCAACATCATCTTTATCTACTTTGTGTACGGTTTGGCGCACTTTGTGATGGGCTTGGCGGTCGCGCTCGAAACCGGGCGCGCCAGCCAACTGCGTCTATCGCGCGCACTGCCATTCCTCGCCGCGTTCGGCATCACGCACGGCATCAACGAATGGATCGAGATGTTCTCGAGGCTTGCCGTCCAAGTTCCATCGCTTCCGCAAGAACCGCTGGCGTGGGGGTTGCTGGGTGTGCAAGAGCGCGTGGCGCTAGTTGGGGGAAAATTCCAAGTGGAATCCGAACCCGGGCGCGGCACCCGGTTGACAGTCGAAATTCCGGTGGCGGAGTAAAGCCGCAGGAGGAACGGCGGGCGCGTCCGGCTATGTGCCGAAGAAAGCCGCACCCACCGATCTCGTTACTGCCATTCGAACCGTACGCGGAGGTGGCGTCTTTCTCTACCCATCTCTCGCCAAATCGCTCGTCCGCGACTATATAGGGCGCGCGGCGCAGGGTGAAGATCGCGCCAGCCTGGACGGCTTGACCGAACGCGAGCAAGAGGTACTCAAATTGATCGCGGATGGATTGACGAATCAGGAGATCGCGGACCAGTTGACCATCAGCGCCAAGACGGTTGAGCAACATCGCGCGAACATCATGGCGAAACTCCATCTGCACAGCCGAACCGAGTTGGTCAAGTACGCGATTCGCAAAGGGCTGATCGAAGTAGGGAGGTCCAACTGAACGTAAGCCAAACTTTCGCACCCTAGACCCAGCGATAGGGCAGAGCGGTTGAGACGCCCCGCCGGGGCGTCTCTTGGGCTTGCGCCTGTCCGTTGGCTGGTCCAAACGTGCAGGTGCGAAATCTTGGCTAAGCGAACGTCCCTACAAACTCGCCAAGTATCTTTCCGCTTCTATCTCCGCCATCGCGCCGTAGCCCGCCGAAACAATCGCTTGTCGAAATACGCGGTCGTGCACTTCGCCGGCAGCGAACACGCCCGGAATGTTCGTGCGCTGGCGAGCATCCACCTTCAGATACCCTTCCTCATCTATTTCCAACTGTCCTCTGAACAACTCGGTGTTTGGAATATACCCGACGTAGATGAAAACACCCTGCACCGGTATCTCCGACCGTGCGCGCGTCTGCATGTTCTCTAGCACAAGCCCTTCTACCTTTCCTGCGCCGCGAATCTCCTTGACCACCGAGTTCCAGACGAACGTGATTTTCGGCTCCGCGCGCGCGCGGTCTTGCAGAATCGGTTGGGCACGCAGTTGATCGCGGCGATGGATGAGGTGAACCTTGCTCGCAAACCGCGTCAGGAACAGGCTCTCCTGCATGGCGCTATCGCCGCCGCCGACGACGGCAATCTCTTTGTTGCGAAAGAAAAAGCCGTCGCACGTTGCGCAGTACGAAACCCCGCGTCCGGTCAATTCATTTTCGCCCGGCACATTCAACCGACGCGGCGACGCGCCGGTCGCGATGATGAGCGCGCGCGCGGTGTACGTCGCGCCATTTTGCGTCTCCACGCGAAATGGCCGGGTTTGCAAATCCACGCGCGTCACACTGTCCGCTTCGAGGCGCGCCCCAAATCGCTCGGCTTGTTTTTGCATCAATTGCGCCAGTTCCAAGCCGGTGATGCCTTCGGGAAAGCCCGGAAAATTCTCCAACTCGTTCGTCAAAACGATTTGCCCGCCAAGACTCTGCCCGGTTAGCACAAGCGGCGCGAGATTTCCCCGCGCCGCGTAAATCGCTGCACTCAAGCCCGCGGGTCCCGCACCAATGATGATCAAGTTCTCGGTCATTTCACAAATCCCCCCATTCGTACAAAATCGCCGCCGCGGCGACCAGTCCCGCCGTCTCCGCGCGCAGAATGCGTGGTCCAAGCGAGACCGGCACGACGCCGTACTCACGCGCCAGCGTGATCTCCTCTTCTGTAAATCCTCCCTCGGGTCCGATGAACAAATTGCACTCCTTCGCTTTCGGGATCGGCAGCAGCACGTCGCGCAAGCCGCGACTAGGCTCTCCTTCCCAAGGAATCAGCGATAACCCGCCGAGCCGAGCGCGCTCGCACGCCTGTTGAAAGAGCATGGCGCTTTCCAGACGCGGCAGCGTCGCGCGCCCGGCTTGCTCCGCCGCCTCGACGATGATGCGTTCCCAGCGTTCGACGCGCGCCGCGCTCATTTCATCCAGACTGCCGACGATGCAACGCGCCGCAAGCAGTGGGACGAATGCCGCCACGCCAATTTCGGTTCCCTTTTGCAACACCCACTCGAATTTCTGTCCCTTGAGCAAACCCTGATACAAGGTGAGCCGCGTCACCGGCTCGGTCTCTAGCTTCCACTTTTCGACGACGCGCCCGCGCACCGTGTCGCGATCAATTGTCACGAGTTCGACGCGATGCGCGTGCTCGGAATTATCGAGCAGCACGATTTCGTCGCCGGGACGGAGCCGCAGCACGTCACGAATCTGGTGGACGATGGTCCCGCGCAGCAGCACGCGATGCGCGCGGATGGAGTGAGGTGGAACAAAAAAGCGGTGCATCGGTCAAGGCAAAAGGTGAAAAGCCCAATGGCAAAAATCAAAACCAGAACGCCCCGTATGCTCATTGCCCATTTTTCATTTCCCCCACCAGCGCGACCCAGTCCTCTTCTTGCTTCCGCTCGACGAGGGCGATGCCAACTGCCGCGAGGGCGTCGCGTACACCTTCTGCCTTGAAATCAAGGATGCCAGAGGCGATGAGGATACCGCCGGGGCGCAGGTCTCCTGCGAGAGCAGGCGCAAGTTCGCCGATCACCTCGGCAAGGATATTGATGCAGATGAGGTCGAAAAGGTTACGCGGCGTCAGCACGTCGAGGGAGCCGTGTGCGACGCGCACGCGCTCCTGAACGCGATTGATAGTGACGTTGCGCGCGGCGGTCTCCACCGCGACGGCGTCTGTGTCGAGCGCGAGAATCTCACGCGCACCGAGTTTGGCAGCAGCGATCGCGAGGATGCCCGAGCCGGTGCCTACGTCGAGCACGGTCATCCCCGACGTCACGCGTTCTTCCAGCGCGCCCATACACAAACGCGTCGTCGGATGCAAGCCGGTGCCGAATGCCATACCGGGATCGAGTTCGATGACGCGGTCGTCGGGGCGCGGCGCGTAATCGAGCCACGAGGGTTTGATGACGAGATGCTGGCCGATGTGGAGAATCGTATAGTGTTTTTTCCACGCCTCTGCCCAATCCTCTTCGGCAAGTTCGCGTAGGCGTGGCGGAGACATGGGGCGCAGTTGGGCGAGGTGCCACAGGGCTTGTTCCGCGCGCGCCAACGCATCGCGCTGATGGGCAGCGAAAAAGGCGCGGACGGTGAACGCCCGCGCCGGATCGAAACGAGTGCCGGCTTCGGGAATGAGTGTCTCTTCGATCGCCACGCCGGTCTCGACGAATTCATTGAGCCGCGCGGCGGCAGCCTCTGCCCCTTCGGCGTCCGTCTGGGCAGAGAGTTCGATCCAGTTCATAGGCAAGCCAGTGACAGGAGCCAGCGACGCGGTAGGGTCTCGCGTCTCGTGTACGTTCCACCACGTCTTGATCGCCTGTTACCTGAGGGCGTCCTTCATTTTGTCCAGCACGCTTTTGGGCGCGACCGGTTCTTTGCCGAGTGTTCGCGCGAGTTCGCGCAGCAGCGCTTTTTGCTTTTCGTTCAGTTTGCGCGGGACAACGACCTGAAGCGTAACGACGAGATCGCCGCGTCCGCTGCGCCGGAGGTAGGGCACGCCGGCGTCCTTGATGCGGAAACTTTGTCCGTGCTGCGCGCCGGCGGGAATCGTCAAGGGCACGTCTCCGTTGAGCGTCGGCACTTGGATTTCGTCGCCGAGCGCGGCTTGGGCGATGTTGATCGGCAAATTGAGTCGGAGATCATTCCCTTCACGCTGGAAGAGGGGGTGCTTTTTGATGCTGACGAGGATGTAGAGATTGCCATTCGGTCCACCGCGCGTGCCGGCTTCTCCTTCGCCGGCAAGGCGGATTTGCATTCCGTCGTCAATGCCGGGGGGAATCGTCACTTTGAGTTTGCGCGTGACCTGAACACGCTTTTGGGCGTGGCAGGTCTTGCACGGCGTCGTGACGATTTCGCCTTCGCCTTCGCAGCGCGGGCAGGTGGAGACGTTCACGAATGAGCCGAAAATGGACTGGGTAGCGCGGCGCACTTCGCCGGTGCCGTTACACTGTGGACAGCGCGTTGGGCTAGTCCCCGGCTCGGCGCCACTACCGCGACAATCGGGACAGATCTCCAGACGCGGGATTTCCAGTTCTTTTTCCGCGCCAAAGACCGCTTCTTCGAGCGAGAGGGTGAGATTGTATTTGAGATGCGCGCCCGGCTGGGGCCCGCGCCGCGCGGCGGTGCGGGTCCCTACTCCGAACAGCTCTTCGAAGATGTCGGCGAATCCGCCAAAGCCGGTAAAGTCGCCAAAGCCGCCTTGCGGCGGATTGTGACCGTAGCGATCGTACAACTGCCGTTTTTCCGGGTCGGATAGCACTTGATAGGCTTCGCCGATCTCCTTGAATTTTTCGGCGGAGGAGGCGTCGCCGGGGTTGGCGTCGGGATGATATTGTTTGGCGAGTTTGCGGAACGCGCGTTTGATCTCGTCGTCACTCGCGTGGCGATTCACGCCGAGAATTTCGTAATAATCACGTTTAGTTGGCACGGCAGTAATTATATACAAATGAGCGTTTTAGTAAAGAAAGCACCCCGCCCTCAATTTGACACTGCCTCCAATCCCGCATACAATAGCGCGGCGATCCGATCTCGCGCCGCATTCGTCTAGTGGACCAGGACGCCGCCCTCTCAAGGCGGAGATCAGGGGTTCGAACCCCCTATGCGGCACTTACGTCCGCCGATGCACTTCCGGCGGGCGTTTCGTTTTCTTGAACGTCCGCGTGCGTTCTTTCCGCTTGCTTCGCTTTTTATTCCCACGGCATGTGCAAAGTCTATTGACAACCACCTTTTTGTCATTTCGAGGCGTGGTTTTCGCGCCGAGAAATCTCGTTTTGACGAGTAAACGAGATTCCGGTAGCACCACAGTAAATCGTGGACATGGGGGTTCAGGGGGGTGCGTCCGAAAG
>DYLA01000043.1 GCA_020722265.1 Anaerolinea sp. | reverse complement strand
GGCATCAAGTGCACCAGTTTTGACGTCTCCACGATTGAATGTAGCGTTACCATTCAAAGGCAACACACCAGGCAGGCTGCACGATGATTATAGCACAAAGCGAACGATGCACCAAAGTGATGGCAGCGCGCGGGTCTGCATTTGACAAGCCGGCGCCACTGCGATATTATATGCATTGCATATATTGCACGCGCGGGCGCCGCTTACGCCCGCCAACGCTCGAAAGAGGTTATGATTCCCCTTTACCCCTTGCTGGGCTTGCTCGCGCGCGGTGAGCGACACGGCTACGAGATCAAGCGCGCGGTGGACGACGAATTTGCTCCGTTCTGGCGGATTGATTTCGCGCAGTTGTATCGCTCTCTGGCTAAGATGACCGAGGCGGGTTGGGTCAAAGCTCGCGTCGAGACGAGCGAGCGTGGTCCCGCGCGCAAGGTATACGCACTCACCGCGCGCGGGCGCAAAGAGTTGGACGCGTGGCTAACGACTCCTGCCCGCGACCACGTGGAGGGGCTGGTCAAACTGCGCTTCGCCGCCGCGCGCGGCATGCCGGTCGCGCCTCTGCTTGCCACGCAGCGCCGCACCCTGGAGAAGGCGCGTGCCGCGCACGTCCAGAGGCAGCGCGCCGCGCGTGAGTCGGGCGATGTTGGGCAGCTCGCGTTCGCCAACGCCGCGCAGCGGGATGTGGAAGGTTGGCTGGTGACGCTTGATCTCACCGCCGCGCTCATCTCGCCGCCGGAAGGTGCGGTCACCGCCGCGCGCCTCACGCAGCCGCTCGCCATCACCGGCAGCGATGATCCGCTGATCCTCTACCTAGCGCAACGCACCCGCGCGGCGGCGACTGCGGTCGGCAGCATCGGCGGATTGCTCGCGCTCTCGCAACACGACGCGGATGTCGCTGGCATCCACCTGCTCGATGCAGAAACCGGCGAGTACAATGTGCCGTTCGTCAAACATCTCTTGCCGGAAGAAGAGAGCGTCCTCGTCAATCTCGCGATTCGCGAAAATGGACTGATGCTCGCGCCGGGCAACCCCAAAGGGATTCGCGCGCTGTGCGATCTCGCACGCCCGGAGATTCGCTTTATCAACCGGCAACGCGGCGCCGGCACGCGGCTCTTGCTGTTTTCCAAACTGCGTGCCGCGGGCATCAACCCGCACGCCCTTGCCAATTGGGAGCGCGCCGTCCCGACGCACGCCGGCATCGCGGACGCGATTACCGCCGGCATTGCCGATGTGGGACCGGGATTGCGCGCCGTCGCCTACGCACACGGACTCGATTTTATGCCCCTTGGCGTCGAACGGTACGATCTCGTCATCCCGCGCGCCGAGTTCGAATCGGAGCGGATACGCGCCCTGCTCGATGCAATCGCCAGTCCTGAGTTTCGTCACACGGGCGAGGCACTGCCTGGCTACGATCTCGCGCAGACCGGGCACGTCATCGCCCAGGTGAGATAAAAATCATCTCTGGAGGAGAAATGAAACGCACACATTGGCTCCTCGGACTGCTGATTCTCGCGGCGGCGCTGTCCGCTTGCGCGGGCACACCCACGCCCGCGCCGCCGCAGCCACCCGCGCCGCCGGCAACGTCGGCGCCCGCACCAACCGCCGCGGCCAAGGCGGCGACAACGCCAACCTCTATCCGGAGCGCGGTAGGTTCCGGCTGCCACCTAATTCTTTCGACGACGACCAGCACCTTCGATTCCGGCTTGCTCGGTTTCATCTTGCCGGATTTCGAAAAGAAGTTCAACTGCAAGGTGGATGTCGTTGCGGTTGGCACCGGGCAAGCGATGCAAATCGGTCAGCGCGGGGATGCCGACGTAGTGCTGGTGCACGACCGCGCGCGCGAGGACAAGTTCGTCGCCGACGGCTATGCCAAAGAGCGGTTCGACGTGATGTACAACGATTTCATCATCGTCGGCCCGAAAGACGATCCCGCGCAAGTCAAAGGAATGGCAACCGCCGCAGACGCGTTCCAAGCGATTGCGAACGCCAAAGCGACCTTTATGAGCCGCGGAGACGGCAGCGGCACGCACGCCGCCGAAATGCGTATCTGGGCGACCATCGGCATTACGCCGACCAAGTCGCTCGAGTGGTACAATTCGCTCGGTCAGGGTATGGGTGAGACGCTGCTCTCGTCCAATGAAAAGGGCGCGTACACGGTGACGGATCGCGGCACTTGGCTGGCGACGGCGAGCAAACTGCCCAATCTCGTCGTCCTCGTGGGCGGCAATCATATCAGCGAGAACAAAGAGCGCGCGCTGTACAATCTCTACGGCTTGATGGCGGTCAATCCCGACAAGTTCAAGGGGATCAATGCGGAGATGGCGAACAATTTCGTCAAGTGGATGGTCTCGCCGGAAACGCAAAAGATGATCGGCGATTTCAAGGACAAAGCGACCGGTCAGCCGCTGTTCTATCCCAATGCCAAGTGACAGAGGACGAAGGAATCTTTCGTCCTTTGCCTGGCGTCATCATCTATGGACGAAATCACTCACGGCTTTTTTCAGGCGATTCATCTCATTCTCTCTGCCGACCCTGCGCTCTTCGAGATCGTCTGGCTCTCGTTGCGCGTCAGCGGCATCGCGCTCTTGCTCAGCACGACGCTGGGTGTGCCAATGGGCGCGGCGCTAGGGCTGGCGCGCGTGTGGGCGCGCGGGCTCATCACCGCGTTCCTCTACACCGGGATGGGGTTGCCGCCGGTCGTCGTCGGCTTGTTCGTCTACCTGATGTTGTCGCGCAGCGGACCCTTCGGCGCGCTGGGTTGGCTCTTCACGCCGAGCGCGATGATCGTCGCACAAGTCATCATCGCGTTTCCACTCGTTGCCGGACTGACGATGGCGGCGGTACAGGGAGTGGACGCGGCACTGCGCATGCAGGTGCGCTCGCTCGGCGCGACGCGGTGGCAGGAGTTGTGGGCGGTGCTGCGCGAGGCGCGCATCGGCGTCGTCGCGGCGATTGTCGCCGGCTTCGGCGGCATCATCTCCGAGGTGGGCGCGGTGATGCTCGTCGGCGGCAACATCGAGGGCAAGACGCGCGTGCTGACGACGGCGATCGTGCTGAACACGCGCACCGGCGAATTCGCGCTCGCGATCGCGCTGGGAGTCATCCTCCTCGCGCTCGCGTTCGTCGCGAATATCGCCATGCTGCGATTGCAAGGTCGGAGTTGAACGTGCCAAGACGAGACGGGATGGCGTACGCGCAACCGGCTCCCTGAAATATGGAACCCGAAAGCATCTATCGTATTGAGAATCTGCGAAAAGAATACAATGCGCGCGTGGTGGTTGACATCGAGCGTCTGAACATTCGCGCCGGGGAAATTCTGGCGATCGTGGGTCCGAGCGGCGCGGGCAAGTCCACGCTGCTGCGCCTGCTCAACTTTTTAGAAGTACCGACTACCGGACAGATTGTCTATCGCGACTATGTCTTTGACAGCCAGGCGCCGCTCGACATTCGCCGGCAGGTGACGACAGTGTTTCAGCGGCCGGTGCTTTTGCGCGCGAGCGTGCAGGAGAATGTGGCGTACGGCTTGCGCCTGCGCGGCGAGCGCATGGATGAAAGGGTCGGCGATATGCTGGCGCGCGTCGGGCTGGCGTCGCTCGCGCGCGTGTCGGCGACGAAACTCTCCGGCGGCGAGATGCAGCGCGTCGCGCTCGCGCGCGCGCTCGTCATCGCGCCGACGGTACTCTTGCTCGACGAACCGACGGCGAACCTCGATCCGTACAACGTCGGCTTGATCGAAGAAATCGTGCGCGAGCAAAACCGCACGCGCGGGACGACGGTCGTTCTGGTGACGCACAACGTCTTTCAGGCGAAGCGTCTCGCGCACCGCGTTGGTTTGATGCTAGCGGGTTGCTTGATCGAAGTGAACACCGCCTCCGCGTTTTTCGATTCCCCTGCCGATCCTCGCACAGCGGCATTCGTGCGCGGCGAGATGGTGTATTAGGTCGTTTTTCAATCTCGCCGATTTGATGTATAATACCGGTGAACCTCATCGGGGGGAATGAATGAGCGAACGACCGATTCGAGTGCTGGTGGCAAAGCCTGGTTTGGACGGGCATGATCGCGGTGCCAAGGTGGTGGCGCGCGCACTGCGCGACGCGGGGATGGAAGTGATCTACACCGGTATCCGCCAAACGCCGGAGATGATCGCCGAAGCCGCGTTGCAGGAAGACGTGGACGTGGTGGGACTTTCGATTTTGTCCGGCGCGCATCGCGATTTGTTTCCGCGCATTGTCGAGCAGTTGAAGCAAAAGCAACTGGACGATGTGGTGTTGGTGTGCGGCGGCATCATTCCGGACGACGACATTCCGGCGATCAAGCAGATGGGCTTTGCCGGCGTGTTCGGTCCCGGCACATCCACGCAGGACATTGCGGCGTTCATTCGTGCGCAAGTAGCGCGGAAACGCGGAGCGCGCACAGCGTGAATTCCGATTGGCTCGAACGATTGCGCGCCGGCGAACCGCGCGTCGTAGCGCGCGCGATCAGTGCGGTGGAACGTGGGGGCGCGGACGCGCGCACCATCATCACCGCGCTCTTCCGATTCACCGGGCGCGCCCACATCCTCGGGGTGACCGGTGCGCCGGGCACCGGCAAAAGCACGCTCGTCAACGAAATCGCCAAACACTATCGCCGACGTGGTCACCGCGTCGGCATTGTTGCGGTTGACCCAACGAGTCCATTCAGCGGTGGCGCGCTCCTGGGCGATCGCCTGCGGATGCAGGATTTGTCTGGCGATGGGGGCGTTTTCATTCGCTCGATGGCGACGCGCGGTTCGCTGGGCGGACTGGCAGCGGCGACGGCGGACGCGGTTAAAGTGCTGGACGCGGCGGGCTTTGCCATCGTGCTAATCGAGACGGTGGGCGCAGGTCAAAACGAAGTGGACATCGCGCGCAACGCGCATACGACTCTCGTCGTCGAAGCGCCGGGAATGGGCGATGATATTCAAGCGATCAAAGCCGGCATTATGGAGATCGCCGATTTGCTCATTGTCAATAAAGCGGATCACGACGCGGCGAATGCCACTATGGCTGCGCTCGAAATGAATTTGAATCTCAAGCCAAAACTGGAAAACGATTGGCGTCCGCCGGTGCTCAAGACGATTGCGACGACCGGCGAAGGTGTTGCGACTGTAGTCGAGTGGATCGGCAAGCATCGCGCGTATTTGGAAACGAATCGTCGGCTGGAGACGCGCGAGCGCGCGCGGGCGCGTGCAGAGTTAGAGTTGGTCGTCCAACGCGAACTGATGGCGCGCCTGCGGCGCGGACTCAACGGCACGCGCATCGAAGCGCTCGTCGAACAGATCGCCGCGCGCCAAGTAGACGTGTACACGGCAGCAGAGAAACTGCTGGGATAAAGACCACTCGCCATTTCGAGCCAAACTTTCGCACCCTAGTCGCAGGGCGACCAAATAATGGTGCGGGGTTGTCATTTCGAACCAAGCGCAGTGGAGCGAGAGATCTCGCTATGGACGCCCGAGATTTCCCGCCGCAACAGGTGCGGCTCGAAATGGCAACTACACAAGACTTAAATCCTTATGCAAAAACAAAAATGGCAGGCGCGCCCGGCGCGCGCCACAAACCCGCGCAACATGATTCTCATCGGCGCGCTCGCGCTGGTGATCGTCCTAGTGTTTTTCGCGCTAGGCAATTTTCTCGCCGCGTCTCCTACCGGTTCGACGGGAAGCGCGGGCAAACTCGCACCTCACCAAAGGAGTGAAATGTACAAATCAGCCCCCGCGATGACGATCGACACGAAGAAATCGTATATCGCCACGATCAAAACCGCGAAAGGCACCATCGTCGCGGAACTGTATCCCAAGGACGCGCCCCAGCACGTCAACAATTTCGTCTTTCTCGCGCGCGATGGATTTTATGACGGACTCGGGTTTCATCGCGTCGTGCCCGGGTTTGTGATTCAAGGCGGCGACCCGTTGGGGAATGGCACCGGCGGACCGGGCTATAACATTCCGCCGGAAATCAAAGCCAGGCACAGCCAGGGCGCACTCGCAATGGCGCGGCCAAGTGGTCCCGCGCAAACGACCCCGAGCAGCGGTAGTCAGTTCTACATCACGCTCACGCCGCAGCCGGGCTTGGATGGTGAGTACACCGTCTTTGGTCAAGTAGTCAGCGGAATGGAGGTCGTCGAAAAAATCGCGAAGGGCGATGTGATTCAGACGATCACGATCGAGGAAAAATAACCCCGGAGGTCTTCGATGGCGAAGATGTTTGGCGAGATGGCCATCTTTAGCGGACGGAGCAATCGTCCGCTGGCGGAAGCCATTTGCAAGCACTTACAGTTGCGAATTGACGAAGCAGATATTTTCGATTTCCCGAACGAGAATATCTTTGTGCAACTCAAATGCAGTGTGCGCGGACAAGATGTGTTCCTCGTGCAGGGCTTGTCTTCGCCGGTCAATCGCAACATCGTCGAAATGCTCATCTGCATTGACGCCCTCAAGCGCGCCTCGGCGGGACGCATCACGGCGGTCATTCCGTTCTACGCGTACGGTCGCAGCGACAAAAAAGATCAGCCGCGCGTGCCGATCACCGCGCGCTTGCTCGCCGATCTGATCGTCACGGCGGGCGCGGATCGGTATATGACGATTGATCTGCACGCGGGACAGATTCAGGGATTCTTTGGGATTCCTGGCGACGAATTCTCCGCGTTCCCGATTTTGAGTGACTATCTCGCGGAAAAGAAAATCCCCAACGCGGTTGTCGTCGCCGCCGACCTCGGCTTTGCCAAAAAAGCGCGCAACTTTGCGCGGCGGCTCGACGCGCCGCTGGCGTTCGTCGAAAAACGTCGCATCGGCAACGATCCCACGGCGCAAGCGATCACGCTCATCGGCGAGGTGCAGGGCAAGAACGCCATCATCGTGGACGATGAGGTGGACACGGCCGGGACGCTGATCGAAGCGGTTCAGTTGCTCCAGCGAAATGGCGCGCGCCAAATCATCGCCGTGTGCACGCACGCGACCCTCTCGCCGCCTGCCGTCGAACGCTTGCGCGCCGCCCCCATCGAAGAATTCATCTGCACCGACACGGTACCCATTCCGCCGGAAAAGATGCTGCCGAATTTCCATGTCCTTTCCATCGCGCCGCTCCTCGCCGAAACGATTCTGCGTACGCACGAAGGGCGGAGCGTAGGTGAATATTTGCACGATACGCAGTAGAACGGAAGATGCTTGATTTTCGATTCTTGCCGAGGCGTGAATGTCTACGAAAAAGCAAGCCAAGTCTACTCCGAAGGCGCGACGGCGCAAGGTAAAAGAGAATACGGCAGTGTATCTGCCTCAATCCGAAATCGAGCGTGTCAAACACAAGGTGGGCTTTAACGGCTTGACGCCTTCACAGTGGGCGTTGTACTCAAAAAATGTGTGGAACGACTTGAGTTCGCCGCGCAATAAATATCAACTTGAACACGGTGCGGTGTTCCCTGTCAAACTGGCGGAACGATTGATCCAAATGTATTCAAAAGAAGGCGATTGGATCCTTGACCCATTCTTGGGAATTGGCACGACGCTAATCGCTGCACAAAATTTGAAAAGGAATGGCGTTGGAATCGAATTGAATCCGCGCTTTGCGGAGATCGCGCGTCAGTGGCTGACAAGCAATCGCGGTTTATTTGCACAAGAGCAAGAGTGGAGTGTGATCAACGATGATTGTCGTAACTTGCAACAGCACGTTCGTGAAAATAGCATCCAGGTTACCGTGACTTCGCCGCCGTATGCTAATTTTATCCGTAAGTCAGTAGAGGATCGGCAGAAGACGCATAAAACATCGGTGATTGCGTTCGAGAATAACAGTACGGTCAAACCGTACAGCGACGACGCACGCGATTTTGGCAATCTACCGTATCAAAAATTTCTCAACGAGATCAAACTCATCCTGCAACACAATCTTGCCGTGACCAAGTTGGGGGGATATTCCGCTTGGGTCGTTAAGGATTATCGCGACACCCAAAATGGAATTCCCTACGTTCCGTTTCATTCGGACTTGGCGAGAGTTGGTGAAGAGGTCGGATTCAAGTTCCACGACTTGATCGTTTGGGACCAAACGGGACAGCGACGGCTTGTGCTATTGGGTTATCCCTCGGTGTTTTACACAAATCAAAACTGTTCATTCATTGTCGTGTTCAGAAAAGTCAAGTGAGAAACCTGAAAGACATTTCCTTCGATTTCAACGGCGAAGATACTTCGTATCTGACGCATTCCTTTCATCCCTATCCTGCCAAATTCCCGCCACAACTACCGCGCCATCTACTCGCCAAGTTTGCCAAGCCAGGAGAAACGGTGCTTGATCCTTTTTGTGGGTCTGGCACAACACTGGTAGAAGCGCGCTTACAAGGAGTCCATTCGGTTGGAATTGACATCAACGGATTGGCTTGCTTGCTATCAAAAGTCAAATCCACGCCACTCTCTCAAAAAGAATTACAGACTATCACACAGACCTTTCAAGCGATTGAGGAAGAGAGTTTGCTCTGGCAAATGGGTAGGCGGAGGAAAATTCAGATTCCCCAAATTGAAGGGCTTGCTCACTGGTTTCAATCCAATGTGGCTGAAGAACTCGCTTTCGTTCGCCAGGTGATTCTCCAGATTGACGACGACGATATAAGAGATTTTTTGAAGATAGTTTTGTCTGCAATCATCGTGCGCGTCTCAAACCAAGAGAGTGATACACGCTTTGCCGCGATCAACAAAAATATTCCCGACTGTTTTACGTTCAAAGCATTTCTAGAACGCGGCAGAGACTTTCTCGCCCGAATCAAAGAGTTTTCCGAGTTGGCAAAGAAGAACGTAACGACGCGCATTTATAACGCGGATGCGCGCGATCTGTCTTTTCTTGATTCTGCATCGTTCGACTTGATTATCACCTCGCCACCGTATGCAAATACCTACGACTATTACCTGTATCACAAATTTCGCAAACGCTGGCTAGACATTGATGTTGAGTTTGCGCAGTATAATGAGATCGGGTCACGGCGGGAATTTTCTAGTCTAAAAAAGCACCCCGACAAGTGGATTGCCGATTTACACAAGTGCCTTGGAGAGATGGCGCGTGTTCTGAAGCCGTGCAAACCAGCATTCATCGTGATTGGTGATTCGGTGATCCAAAAGAAGCATCTAAGAATGAACGCGGTTATTGCTGATTTGGCGCCTCAGGTTGGCTTTCAAGTTCGCGATGTCATCTCGTCTGATTTATCGGGTCATTCGAAACTGTTCAATCCCGCGTTTACGCAACGTGGCAAGAAAGAGCATCTGATTTTCTTGGAGAAATCGAATGACTGAAATTCGGATTTACTACGAATGCCTTGAGCAAGCGTATCACTACATCCAACCAATCATTGAATCGGCGAAATGCGCCGAGTCAATCAAACTGGTCAAACGCGCTAATTCTTGGAAGATCTTTCCCAGTGGTGTGTTACGCGCGATCTACCAGTTAATCATACCAGACATTCTAATTACGGCTGTAGTGGCAGAAAAAGAAATCCCACTGGTCATTATCGAGTTTTCGGAGGCGGCAAAAGCAGAAGATCACGAACTGCAGAAGACTTATGGCGCAGTTGCGGCTTATCTTGCGTGCGCTTTCTACGTGAAGGTTTCTGGAATAAAATCTTCGGACAAAGACTACGGCGCGGCTGAATACAATCCATACACCACGCCACACATTCTTAGGGACGCGCTTGGGTATGAGGGTTACATCTTTGCCCGATGGCCCACGCACCCCGACAATTCAACCGAACTGCTCCGCTCGCCCAACTATCCCGCTTGTCCGCCCGAAATTCCGATCTTGCGCGACACCATTTGCTCTGCTGTTACTGCCGTTTGCCATGACTCAAGTTGGTACGATGGCGCGCTGAAAATTCTCCGCCAGACGGAATCATACGCGCAGTATGATCGCGAGGTACGCGCGGCAACCTCTCTGGACTCTCTGCTTGCTGAGTGGCAAGCGCGCGCAGCGCGTAATAAAGACCCGAACAAACTGCGCTTTTTTGTGCGCGACGGAGGGGTTGGCGCCAAAATTTACCGTTTCTCCCATGCAATGGATCCAGATCGCGGCATCCTGCTTTTCCTCTCGCTCCTGCTTTCTGATACACACGAGATTTTCGGAATCTACGCGCTCGTGCGCCCGAAAGAAGAGGGCTTGCTCAAGGCGAAAATGGAAACCCTGGCATCTCTGCGGAGAAAATTACGCGCCGCGTTGGACAAAGATCGAAACGGTATTCCTGCTTGGCTCGAATCAGAACTGGAGAGGTATGCTCATCGCGCCAAGAAGCTCAACGCGCGCCTAAATTTTCAGCGCGTCTGGGAAAAGCATCGCGAGAAAATAGGCGAGAATCGCGTCACCGCGGCTCTGGCGTACTTTCTTGACGGCTTGTACCTAAATCACAACGGTATCAAACTGTACTGGAACCGCTACGCGCTACTTGGTGAACGTAAAGGCAATTTCGCCAATTTGATCCGCAAGCAACTTGGCTTTGAGGCCGACTCAATGCCTACTCCAGTTACCGAAGTGCGTGACGGCGTAGACGAAGACGAAGTGACCTACGCCATCGTACACCGCGTTCTCATCCCCAATGGTTTTCGAATCCTCAGCATCAGTTACCCTGGCGCGCAGGGTAGTTTCGCCGTTCTTCCCGAACCAGGAAAAGGACTATCGCAAGCGCGTAGGTATCCTGATGTTGTAGCCATTCCGCCAGATCGTTCATCCTTCGACGCGTTGATTGATGAAAACAAAGGAATGTTTCAGACCGCAAGCGTGAACAGCGCAGTGCGCGAAGCGCAAAAATATCGCACTGACGAAAACTCAAAGAACGCGTTGCAGAAAGCCCTTGTCAGAGCCAGAGTGATTGATCAGAATGGCATTATCAAAGATATCGTGATTGGCGTTGGCTTTGGCGCGACAGGTCAGCACACCGTTTGGAATCCCGACACTGTTGATTTCATCTTTCGCGTTGTTGCTCGACGACGATGGTCTATTGGAATCTTCCGCCAGGAACTACGTGCTATGATTCCAACCATCGAATCGGAAACGCGTTATCCTCTACGTTTCCAAATCGTCCCACCGATAAACCAGCCAACACCGTTTGACGAATGAAGAAAGTGACATAGCAAAATGTTGAAGAATCTATACACCCGCTTCACCGGCGACCCCAATGAAAAAGAACTCGCGCGACTCAAACCCCTCGTCGCTGAAATCAACGCGCGCGAACCCTACATCCAAAAACTTTCCGACGCGCAACTGCGCGCCAAAACCGATGAGTTCAAGGCGCGTCTGAACGACGCGTTGCGCGCACCCCGCGCGCGCGTCGCCGAATTGCGCGAGCAGTTTGCGGTGGCGGATACGGACACGCGCCGCGTGATGGAAGAAGAACTCAAGCAAGCCGAGAAGACCTTGCTCGACGCCGAACGCGCCGCGCTGGACGACATTCTCCCCGACGCGTTCGCGTGCGTGCGCGAAGCCAGCATCCGCACGATCGGCTTGCGCCATTTCGACGTGCAACTCATCGGCGGGATGGTCTTGCACGAAGGCAAAATCGCCGAGATGAAAACGGGCGAAGGCAAGACCCTCGTCGCCACCCTGCCCCTGTACTTGAACGCGCTCCTGGGTCGCGGCGCGCACCTCGTCACCGTCAACGATTACCTCGCGCGCCGCGACGCGCAATGGATGGGTCCCATCTACCACGCCCTTGGGCTAAGCGTCGCCGCACTCCAGCAAGGCGAAGAAAAACAAGCCCTGATCTTCGACCCCACCTTCCAAGCCGCCACGCGCGAGATGAATTTCTTGCGAACGTGCGAACGTCAAGACGCGTACCGCGCCGACATCACCTACGGCACGAACAGCGAATTCGGCTTCGATTACCTGCGCGACAATATGGCGTGGCGACTCGAAGACCGCGTCCAGCGCGAATTGTACTATGCCATCGTGGACGAAGTGGACAACATCCTGATTGACGAAGCGCGCACCCCGCTCATCATTTCGGGTCCCGCCGGCGAAGCCTCGGAAGAATACTATCGGCTCGCGGAACTCGTCCGCAAACTTTCGCCCGATCATTACACCATCGAGGCGCGCACGCGCAGCATCACCCTCACCGAAGCGGGCTACGATCGCGTCGAAGACCTATTGGGGCAACGACTCACAAACCCCGACCGACCCGAAGAAACCGATCCAGCGCAAGCAAAAATTATGCACCACCTGGAAGCCGCACTCAAAGCCGAGTACCTCTTCAAGCGCGACAAGGATTACATCGTCCGCAAAGGGCAAGTGATCATCGTAGACGAATTCACGGGCCGCTTGATGCCAGGCCGCCGTTGGTCCGATGGCTTGCACCAAGCCGTCGAAGCGAAAGAACGTCTGCCGATTCAACCCGAATCGGTGACGTACGCGACGATCACGCTGCAAAATTATTTTCGGCTCTACAAAAAACTCGCCGGGATGACGGGCACCGCCAAAACCGAAGAAGACGAACTTTACAAAGTGTACGGCTTGAGCGTCGTCGTCATCCCAACCAACAAGCCGATGATTCGCGTGGATCACCCCGACCAGGTCTATCGCAACGAAGAAGCCAAGTGGCGCGCCGTCGTCATCGAAGTCGCACAAACGTACACGCGCGGTCAACCCCTTCTCATCGGTACGACCTCGGTGGAGCAATCCGAACGCTTGAGCCAACGCTTCGCCGCCGATAAATTCGATACGCTCGCGCGCGCCAAACTCTTGCAGCGCATCGTCGAAACGCGCGACGACTTGAGCGACAAGCAACGCGCCACGCTCAAACTGATCTTGTCGCGCTCGCTCGATGAGCCACCCGAAAATTTCGAAGAGGCATTATCGTCGCGCTTGTTCCACGAGTACGATCTCGACGCGGTGATCAACGCGACGCGCAAGATGCCTGTGCGCGAGGTGCTGCGCGCCAAACAATCCAGCGGCAAGCGCGGCGCGGCGCAAACCAAGTTGAACGAAAAAGAACTCGCCGCGCTCCACGAACGCGACCTGCGTTTTGCCGCGCGGCTCGAAGAGCGCGGCTTGCGGCTCGACGGCGCGCGCGCGCTGTGCGACGAAATCACCGCGCACCCCGACGATATGGCGAAAATCGCATCGCGCTTTGGTCTATCCCTCGAACTCGCACTCGACGTGTACAACGATTTGCGGCTCTCGCGCGAGGAACTGAACCACATCAATCGCGCCCTGATTGATTCACTCGGCGATGGGGAGAGCGTGCGCGACGAGTACCGCGTGCGCGCGGCGGATATGGATGTCATCGTCAAGCGTCTGTTCCTGCACAGCGACGATGTGGCGCGCCTCGCCAAAAAACTTGGCGTCAATGCCGCTCCGCTCGCGCCCGAAAACGCGGACGCCACGCGCGAAATCTTCGGCATCGAGGACTTGGACGCCATCGCGAAAATCTTGCGCGAGGGCATTCCGCACGCCGTCTTGAACGCGAAAGAACACGAAAAGGAAGCAGGTATCATCGCGCGCGCGGGCGAACTGCACGCGGTCACGCTCGCGACGAATATGGCAGGGCGCGGCGTGGACATCAAACTCGGCGGCGAACTGCGCGAAGAGACGCTCAATGAAATCGGTCGCATCTTGCGGCGGCACGGCATTGACCCGTACAACCTCACGTTCGATCAAATCGCGGACGCGCTCGAAAAAATTCCGCCCGCCGATTACGAACTCGATAAAGAACACGTCGAACGTTTCAAGAATTATATGTTTCAGCGCGTCAAGGTGCGCGAACTCGGCGGCTTGCGCATCATCGGCACGGAACGCCACGAGGCGCGGCGCATTGACAATCAGTTGCGCGGGCGTTCGGGGCGTCAAGGCGACGCGGGCTCATCGCGTTTCTACGTTTCGCTCGAAGACGAAATTATGCGGCGAATGGGCGGCAAGGGCTTGATGGATCGCGTGTGGATCGAAGACATTCCCATCGAACACGATTGGGTGACCAAGTCGCTGGAGCAGGCGCAGATCAAAATGGAAAGCTACAACTTTGACATCCGCAAGCACCTGCTCGAATACGACGACGTGCTGAACAAACAGCGCGAAATCATCTACGGGCAGCGCTATCGCATCTTGACCAAAGCCGATTTGCGCGACGACGTGCGCAGTTGGTTCGAAGAAGAAATCGCGCGCATCCTCGCGGAGAACGCCAAGGACGCGGACGATGCCCACGCGCGTTTGCTGATACATCTCGACGCGTTGATGCCGGGCTTTTTCCGCGCGGAAAACGATTTCTGGCCCCCCTACTCGCTCGCGCTCGTCCAACGCGCGCTTGGCGAATCGCCCAACGCAAAGACGATTCTCGCTGCCGCACAGCGTGCAATGGAACTGCACCGCGAGTTCATCGTGCAAACCATCGTGCCCGAAGTCGTCAACCAGTTCGAGTCCGAGTATCGCGCCAAGTGGGACGAACTCGAAGACCTGGCGAAGAACACGCTCGCGACGATGCGCCAAGAAGCGGAAGAGCAACAACGCCCGCTCGACGCGCGGACGCTGACCCAAGGCATCGCCCAAGCGGTCGGCCTGCCACTCGATGTGCGAAGCGAACGCGGCATGGAACTGAGCGAGCGCGCCCTGCTGGACGCGGTGCGGCGCGCCTTCGACGTGCGCGTGGTGGACCAGACCATCCGACGTGTCGCCAAGCGCGCGAACATGCCGTTCGAATTTCGCTGGACGCCCAACGGCGATTTGAATTTCGATTCACTGCGCGATGATTTGGGAGACGCCCTCGCGGACGCGTACACCAAACAGGCGAACAAGTACCTCGCCGAGATCGAACGGGAAATCGGCGAACGGATCAAATCGGCGGAGGAGGCACAAGGGACGCGTCTCGCGTTCAACTTGCTCGCGCTCGCGCACACGCGGCAAGCCGCGTTCGATCCGCACACGCATCGGCGATTCGAAGTGATGGTGCCGCGCTTTCCGTGGGTGCATCTGGCTGCCACCTACGTCCCGCGCGAGCGTGAGAAACTGCGCGAGGAAATCTCCGCGTACTGGAACCAATCGCTCGATCAACTCGTGCCCCTGCGCGGCGGCGCGGCGGCGTTCAATGATCTGCTGCGCGAGTTGATGTTGAGCGTCGTTTCGATGCAGTGGGTGGACTATCTCACCGCGATCGAGAGTTTGCGCGAAGGCATCGGCTTGCAGGCATTCGGGCAACGCGATCCGCTCGTCGAGTACAAGCGGCGCGCGTTCGAAATGTTCCAGGATTTGTACGCGCGGATTCGCTCCCAAGTCGTTTCGTATCTGTTCACGTACCAGTATCGCGGCTTGACGCGTTTGGAGAGCGAGGCGCGCGATCGGGAAGTGCGGCAGGCGATTGAAGCGACGACCGCTGACCGCCGACCGCCGACCGCGCAGGTGGCCGCCGACCGCCGACCGCCGACCGCTGTGCCAAGTCGTCCGTCGTCAGCCGTCAGCGGGCAGCGCGCAGCGGTCAGCGCGCGCAAGCCCACGCGCGCGCCTGCGGGACAGAAACTTGGCAGGAACGATCCCTGCTGGTGCGGGAGTGGCAAAAAGTACAAGAATTGTCATATGCAGAGCGATACGCGCTAGCGCGGATAAATGTCTGTTTCACAATGTCTCTGGAAAGGAGCACAATGAGCGCGTCCGATTCCCCTTGGTCAGCGTTTCTCGAATTTCTCTCTCGCCTCTTCGGTGCGCCGCCACCGCCACCGCCGCAGCCAGATCGCGGCGTTCTCACGCCATTGCAACCGCGCGTGCTGATGATCGTCTACAACCCGGTCGTGGACACGGCGAGCGGCAAAAAATTGATCGAAGCGATGGGGTGGAACGATCCGGAGCAACTCGCCGCGGCGTACATCGCCGATGTAGCCGAGTGCAGCGATAATGTGGTGACCTATCGAATCGCGCAGCGTGTCGAGTTGGACGAATTCCCGGTCAAGGTGGATGGCTTTCGGTACGAGCCCGCGGCGTACGTTCAGGTCGCCCAGACGAACAGTGGCGCACACGACCCGGACACAGCGGACTATCAGGCGATCCTCGCGCGGTTCAATCTGCTCACGCGTGTCGCCGCCGGCGATTTCGACGAGGTGTGGCTGTTCGGCGGACCGTACTTTGGCTTTTGGGAATCCGGGATGGCGGGTGCGGGCGCGTTCTTTTGCAACGGCGCTCCGATTCCGAACACCGCGCAGTGCCCGCGCAAATTCGTCCTTATGGGATTCAACTATCAGCGCGGCGTCGGCGAAATGCTGGAAGATATCGGACATCGCGCCGAGTCCACGCTCGCGCGCGTCTTTCATTCCGAAACCTTCCTGCAATGGGCGTACGATTTCAACCGACAGCCGCCCACGGTGACCGGCAGCACGCTCAATCTGTTCGAACGATTCTTGTGCTTCGATCAGATTGCGCCGAGCCGGGCGAATGTCGGCACGGTGCATTACGCGCCGAATAGCCGGTCCGATTACGAATGGGGCGTGACAACGTCGGTGCCATCGTGCGCGGACGATTGGCTCCAGTTCCCCAACTTGCCCGATCCGCCGAACTATCGCGCGATGAACGCGCGCGATTGGGGTGACGGCGACATTCGCGCGCATCACAAGTGGTGGCTCAAGCGATTGCCGAAAGCGGCGGGGATGACCGGCGCGGTGGCGAACAACTGGTGGAAGTACATCGTTGATCCGAACAACGTCAAATGATTCGCGCAAAGGCAAGGCGAGGGACAGGTGCCCCTCGCCTTTTGCTTTCGGACAAAAGTTTCGCATCGGTTCCGATGTCATCGCCAGCGCCAGTCTGCGGCGCGCTAGCCAGAGACCGTGATTACCCGCCCTCGCTCGACACCAAGTGCTCTCGGATCAGCCCCTCGGCTTTTTGAAAATCCGTACCGATGGGCGTCCCTTTGCCGGCAATCACCAGGGCGGGAAATCGGCGCACGCGATAGCGCAGCGACTTGAGCACTCCTTCGAGGGACATCGCATCCACGATCTTGAACGTAACCCGTCCGCCAAAACGCTCGACTGCCGCCAACACCCAATCGGAGAGCGAGCGATATTCCTGCATCATTTCCGAGGGGATGGACGTTTCGAGCGCGTCGGCGTGAAACTTTTTGACGCCTCCCGTGTCGGTCGCCTTCCAGAACACCTCGCAGTGTTGGCAGTGAAAGTATTGCGTCGGCGCGTAGGCGATGATTTCGACAGTCAGAGGTTTCATCGTATCTCCTCCCGCTAACTACTTTGGTAGCACCACAGTAAATCGTGGACATGGGGGTTCAGGGGGCTTTGCCCCCT
>DYLA01000042.1 GCA_020722265.1 Anaerolinea sp. | reverse complement strand
CACGAAATTCGGGAAGGAATGGAGTACGTCAAATACGCCGAAGCGCGCGGCTTTGAAGCGGTGTGGCAAGCCGAATCGCGCCTCGTGCGCGACGCCATCGTGCCGATGGCGGCGTTCGCCGCCGTCACATCGAAGATCAAAGTCGGCAGCGGCGTGATCAACAACTGGACGCGCAACATCGGCTTGCTCGCCGCTACCTTCCTCACGCTGGACGACCTTGCGCCCAACCGCGTCATCTGCGGCATCGGCGCGTGGTGGGACCCGCTCGCGAAAAACGTCGGCATCGAACGACGCAAACCGTTGCTCGCGATGCGCGAGACCGTGACGGTGATGAAGCAACTGCTCGCGATGAAACGCGTCACCTTTCACGGCGAATTTCACCACGTCGAAGGCATCGAACTCGATGTGGTACACGGTCGCCGCGAGCCGCGCAATGTACCGATCTACATCGGCGCGACGGGCGATGCGATGATGGAACTCGCAGGCGAAATCGCGGACGGCGTCGTGTTGAATTACTGCGTTCCACCCGAATACAATTTGAACGCGCTCAAGCATCTCGAAATCGGCGCGAAAAAAGCCGGCCGTAAATTGGCCGAGATTGATCGCCCGCAACTTGTCGTCTGCTCGGTGGATCGCGATCACAAAAAAGCGATTGATGCGGCGAAGGAACTTATCACCCAGTACCTCGCGCAGCAACCCCACATCGCCAAAGCCAGCCAGACGCCGCAAGAGACCATCGAGAAGATCCAAAGCATCCTTGGCTGGCCAGCCACCAAAGAGCAAATCCATCGCGCGATGGAACTCGTCCCCGACGAGTTGATCGAACGCATCACCGCAAGCGGCACGCCGGACGAAGTGCGCGCCAAGGTCGCGCGGTATCGCCAGAACGGTTGCACCTGCCCGATTCTGTATCCGCTGGGCGATGATGTGCGGTTGATGATTGATACGTTCGCGCAGATGTAGTTTCCGCAATTCAAAACGCTCCTCTGCTTTGGGCAGGGGAGCGTTTTGCTTCGAGGGCGAATCTATTTGATCTCGACAGTGGCGCCGACTTCTTCCAACTTCTTCTTGGCTTCGGCGGCTTCTTCCTTTGTCACACCCTTTTTCACGGTCGCGGGGGTGGACTCGACGAGTTCTTTGGCTTCGCGCAAGCCCAACCCGGCAACCAACTCGCGCACGACTTTGATTACCGGAATCTTTTGCGTGCCAGCGTCCTTGAGGATCACGTCGAACTCTGTTTTTTCCTCTGCCGCGGGTGCCGCGCCAGCGGCAGCCGCGCCCGCGCCCGGTGCGCCTGCAACCGCCGCGACCGCGACCGGCGCTGCCGCGCTCACGCCCAATTTCTCTTCCAACAACTTGACGAGTTCGGACGCTTCTAGCAGAGTCAAGCCCTGAATCTCTTCCGCGAGTTTGTTCAGTTTTTCGGATGCCATAGTCTATTCTCCTTGAATATGATTTAGCCAGGATTTCGCACCTGCACGCTTGAATAAGCGTCTCAACGGTTCATTCCTATTGCTTGGGCGAGGGTGCGAAAGCGAGGCTGAGACTGGACCTCACGCCGCCGCGCCTTGTTTTTCCAACTGCTCGGCGCGTGCCTTGAGCAGGTACAACACTTGGCGAATGCCGGACGCGACGACGCCAGCCACTTGGGTGCCGGGGGCGTTGAGCGTGCCGAGCAAACGGCCAAAGAGTTGATCGCGCGTAGGCAGATTCGCGAGCGCGTTCGCCTCTGCGCCGCGCAGGATGCTGCCACCCAAGATCGCGCCTTTGATCTTGATGTTCTTGTCTTTGAGGAACTCGTTGATCGCACGGGCGGGACCGGCAATGTCGCGGTAGCAGAACGCCATCGCGGTCGGACCTTGGAGCAAATCCTCCGGCACCGGCATCCCCGCGCGTTTGAGTGCGAGCTCGACGAGCGTGTTCTTGACGACGTGCAGTCCGCTCTGCATCCCGCGCAGGTCGAGACGCAGTTTCGCCAATTCCGCCGTTGGCACCCCCCGATAGTCCGTTAGGATGATGGCTTGCGCTTTGCCCAAATCCTCCGCCAACTTGGCGACGATTTCCTCTTTGCGTTCACGTGATACAGGCACTGAGTTCACCTCCTTGAAAAAAAAAGTCCTTGTGCCATACCGACACAAAGACTTGCGAACATACAGACACCCACCCTTGTTTCCACGATGCGGTGCTGCCCTAGTAGTGCATCAACTTGAAAGTACGTAGTCCAACGTGGATTTTTCGGCGCATTTACCGATATATCCAGCGGGGCTGGTATGCAACTCTTTCAAGTTGCTGCACTAGTCTTTGCCTCGGCAGGGCCATTGAGCGTCGCGGTGCGACGCGCCTGCTGTCATCAGCGATTATGGTTGCGATACGAGCCGCCGGCTTACGCGGCGACGGATCGAATGTTGGCGATTTCGTTCGGATCGAGCCGAATGGCTGGTCCCATCGTGCTGGTCAGGACAGCCTTTTTGATGTACTGCCCTTTAGCAGCGGCGGGTTTGGCGCGGACGATAGCGTCGAGCATTGCCGTCAAGTTCGCTAGCAACTGCTCCTCGCTAAAGCCGGTCTTGCCGATGATGGTGTGGATGTTCCCCGTCTTGTCCGTGCGAAATTCTACGCGGCCCTGCCGCAATTCTTTGAGCAGGCGTGGCAGTTGGTCCGGCGGCACGATGGTGCCGGCTTTGGGGCTTGGCATCAAGCCACGCGTGCCGAGAATCTTGCCCAGCCGACCAACCTTCGCCATCATTTGCGGGACGGCGACGGTGATGTCGAATTCGAGCCAGCCTCCTTCGATTTGCTTGATCAAGTCATCGCCGCCGACGATGTCCGCCCCGGCTTCGCGCGCGATGCGCTCGCCTTCCCCTTCCGCGAAGACGGCGATGCGAATGGACTTGCCGGTGCCGTGCGGCAGCAGCGTGATGCCGCGTACCATCTGGTCGGCTTGCTTGACATCCACGCCCATTTTGAGATGCAACTCGACCGTGCCGTCGAATTTGGTGTAGGCAGTCTTTTTCACAAGTGCGACGGCTTCTTGGGGCGTGTAGAACTGGGTCGCATCAATTAACTTGGCGGCTTCGAGATATTTTTTGCCGTGTTTTTTCATTGGGTCTCCTTGTGGTGTTGACGCGCGAGATCGCGCTCCCACAGCGAGTGACAAGAGACAGGTGACGTTACCCTTTTCCGGTCACTGGTCGCGAGTCACGTCATTCTTTGATTTCGATGCCCATGCTGCGCGCGGTGCCTTCGATCATCCGCATCGCGCCTTCGACGTTCACCGCGTTCAGGTCTTTCATTTTCATTTCGGCGATTTCGCGCACCTGTTTGCGCGTGACGGAGCCAACCTTGTCGCGGTTGGGCACGCCGGAGCCCTTTTCGACACCGGCGGCTTTACGCAAGAGTACCGGTGCGGGGGGCGTCTTGAGAACGAACGAGAACGAGCGGTCTTGATAAATCGTGATTTCGCAAGGAACGATCATCCCCGCCATACTGGCGGTTTTGGCGTTGTATTCCTTGCAGAATTGCATAATGTTAATGCCATGCGGACCAAGCGCGGTGCCCACCGGCGGCGCGGGAGTCGCTTTGCCGGCAGGTACTTGCAGTTTGACGATGGCTTTGGCTTTCTTTCCCAACTTTCCTCCCTTGAGCCAACGATCCAATTACCCCATAAGCCCAGCGCAAGATTCTGGCTCATAGAGGTCAATTGGCGCATTGCGATCATACTTTTTCGACTTGCAACAGATCCAATTCCAGCGGCGTCTCGCGCCCAAACATCGAGACGAGGACGCGCACTTTGCCTTTTTCCATATTCACTTCGTCCACCGTGCCGCGAAAATCGGCGAATGGTCCGTCAACGATGCGAACGGCTTGGCCGGGACGATAGGTTACGCGCACCTTCGGCTGATCGGCTTCCATCCGTTTGAGGATTTTGGCGACTTCGTCCTCGCGCAGCGCTTTGGGAATATCGCCCGAACTGACAAAGCCGGTCACGCCTTGCGTGTTGCGCACTTCGTACCAGGCGCGCTTGGCTTGGGGGTCTTCCGGGTCGTACTCGATCATTTCGACGAGGATGTATCCCGGAAAGACGCGCCGCTGCACCACTTTGCGCTGTCCGTCGCGCACGTCTATTTCCTCTTCCGTAGGCACGACGACGCGAAAGACCAACTCCGCTAAGCCGGGGACGCGTGTGATACGCTGTTCCAGCGCTTGGCGGACTTTGTTCTCGTAGCCGGAGTAACAATGGACGACGTACCAGGCGCGCTTGGGACCCGCTGGCGCGGCCGGCGCGGCGTCCGCCGGCGCGGCGTCGGGCGCGGACTCGACGGGCGGCTCCTCTGTCGCGACGAGGGGCTGCGTCGTGTCGGGCGCGTCGGTCGCCGCGTCTGGCGTTGCCGGCTCGGCGCTTGCGTCTGCGCTATTCTCTTTCACGCGATCGGATACGGTCTCGTCCATAGTTCGATACAACTCGGCGCCATCGCTAGCGCACAATCAGGAAGCGAAAAAGCATGGTGAGCAGATAGTCAATGGCGCCAAAAAATATACTCATCGCCACAATCGTTCCCACCACGATGAGCGTGAGATTGGTTGCTTCCTGGCGTGTGGGCCAAACGACTTTGCGTAGTTCCGCGCGCGTCTCGCGAATGTAGTGTGCAATTCGGTTTTCCTTGGGGGTTTCTCTCACCACGCCCTACTCCTATGGTTTACCCTGTCGTCAACAATCAAGACACCGTCCACCTGCGCGTGCACGTCTTCTCGGAAGACGGTGTCTTGATCATCGCTGCCCTACAGCCAAACTTTTGCACCCTAGACCCAGCGATAGGAATGAGCCGTTGAGACGCCCCGCCGGGGTGTTGAGACGCCCCGCCGGGGTGTTGAGACGCCCCGCCGGGGCGTCTCTGCTGGTTGGCTTGTCCCAGCGTGCAGGTGCAAAATCCTGGCTACAGGCGCGTACCCAAACTTATTTGGTCTCGCGGTGGGTAGTATGCCGATGGCAGCGCGGGCAATATTTTTTCAGTTCCAAACGCGCGCTGTCGTTCTTTTTGTTCTTCTCGGTCGTATAGTTGTGCTCTTTACATTCTCCGCACGCGAGCGTGACCACCAGCCGGTTTTCTTTCTTCGCCATATGCTATCACCTTGTTCTGACCCTCGTCAGGGTCTCGTGTGGAGCCTTCGCCGGGACTTGAACCCGGGACCCCGTTCTTACCAAGAACGTGCTCTACCAACTGAGCTACGAAGGCGCATCCAATTGTCAATTCGTAATTGGCAATTGGTCATTGTGTGGGGAGGGTGAGATTCGGACTCACATAGCCGTACGGCATCGATTTTACAGACCGACGCGACTCACCACCTTCGCCGCCTCCCCATGCCTTGCGGATTCTCGATGAACGGCAACCCTCATCGGAAATCGAGAGCCACACTTTCGCACCCTAGCCCAAGCGATAGGCAGTTGGGCAACTCCCTTGGGCTTGTCCGAGAGTGCAGGCGCGGAAGTCCAGTCTGAGCCGGCGGTCGGACTTGAACCCACGACCTACTCATTACAAGTGAGTTGCTCTGCCAACTGAGCTACGCCGGCATTCGAGCGGAAAGATTATATCCGGCTTTGACTAAATTGTCAAAACACGGAATCGTTTTCTTTGACAAGGCATACTCCCGATGGTATAATAATGGAAGAAAGGCGTAGGGTCTGAACGCGCTGGACAAGGCGAAGGAACGTGGGCTGGACGAATCGGCTGCAAGCGGTGCGCGAGTTTCTCTACGGTATGCTCGGCTACGAGTTCGGGCGGTACGCGCGGCAGGCATACTCGGAGCGGGAGGCTTGTCTGATCACCCTTCTCTTTGGGGACGGGCTCGGCGTGCCACTGCCGCGCTCGTATTATGCCCTCGCGCTCTTGCCGTTCATCGTTTCACACTGGGGGGCTTGGAAACACCGGCTATTGCGCGAGCGCGATTTGGTTACCGATCGCCATCTCGACTTGCACGGAATATAGCGTATTCTTTCAAAGGAGTGGATTTATGGCAGAAAACAAGACCCCCGCCCAAGGGGGTGGGCTGGGAGGCATTCTGGGCAACCTCAAAGAGGTGATGTACGGAATGGCGGCGCACGATATGAGCCGCTACGCCCTTCGCACGCGCGCCTCGATGGAGCACCTCTTCATCCTCATCACGATGGGGGACCTTATCGGCGTCCCGATTCTTCCGCCGTACTATTCCCTGCGTTTGTTGCCCTACGTCGTCCCCAACATCGCTACGTGGAAGCGGCGGATGCTGCGCGAAAAAGACATCAGCGACGCGATGTTCTGATTTTTCGATTTTTGCTGGCTGATTTTTGATTGATCGGCTGCGGGTCAGTTGAAAATCATCCATCACCAATCGAAAATCCACAATCGAAAATTTGGAGTATCCAATGTCTCTCAAACAAGTCTTTGAGCAGAATCCCGATCGCCGTTACATCATGTTTGGCGGCAAGGGCGGGCTCGGTAAAACGACCTTCTCGGCGGCAACCGCGTTCTGGCTGGCGCAAAAGGGGTATCGAGTCCTTGTCTTTTCGGTAGACCCGCAAGCCAGTCTCACTGATATTTTCCAGAAAGATATTTTCGGCAAGGGGGCTGTCCCTATCATCGAGAACTTGTGGGCGCAGGAGATTGACGCCGATAGCCACATCAAGGCCTATCAGGGCGAAATTCGCAAAAAGATTCTGGATATGTACGGCTTTGACGCGGTGCCGGACGAAATCGAAGATTACATCCAAGCGGCGTCTGCCGAACCGGCGATGGAAGAATCGGCGATTTTCGACGCGGTGGTGGATATCGTCGTCAAGGGCGATTATGATTACTACATCTATGACCTCGTTCCGCTCGGACACGCCCTCTATTACCTCTCGATGGCGAAGGTGTACGACGAGTGGATCAACAAAATCACCAAACTGCGCGAGGAAATGCGCGAGTACGAGACGATGGTCGCGCGGATCAAGCGCGAAAAGGAAACGGACGAGGATAAGATTCTCACCGAATTGCAGTACATCAAAGGGCGCATCAACGCCTCCTCGAACATCCTCACGAACAAAGACAAGACCGCGTTCTTCTTCGTCGTCGTGCCGGAAGAGATGATCATCCTTGATACGCAAAAAGCCGCAGAACTCTTTGCCAAGTTCGACGTGCCGATTGCCGGCTACGTCGTCAACCGCGTCCTGCCGGCGGAACTGCGCACGCAAGAGGTCCCGGCGTACCTGAAGAATCGCCTGGCGATGCAAAGCGGCTACATTGACAAGATCAAGACTCTGTTGGGCAATCAGGTGTTGGGGTACGTCCCGGAAATGGAACGCGATGTCACCGGCTTGGCGATGATCGAAAAACTCGCCAACATCATGTACGGATAGGTTTCAGGTTCCAAGTGAGGGGGAGAACCTGAAACGGTGTAACCTGAAACTGGAGAATGGAAATGGCTGGCATCGAAAAATCTATGGCGCAATACCTGCGTGAACACCCCAAGATGAAATTCGTCTTCTTTGGCGGTAAAGGCGGGGTGGGCAAGACGGTGATGGCGGGCGTGACCGCGGTGTGGTTCGCACAGCAAGGCAGGCGCACGATTCTCGCGTCCACCAACCCGGTGCATAGTCTCTCCGGCTTACTCGCGCAGAATGTCTTTGGGCAACCGACAGTGGTCAATGGCGTGCCTAACCTGTGGGCGTACGAAATTGATACGAAGGATACCATCGAACGTTCCAAGCAGGATATCAAGCAAAAGATTCAATGGTTCCTAAAGTTCGCGGAAATCTCGACGCAAGCCGACGCGTTCGTCGAGTCGGCGACGATGAACCCGGCGTTCGAAGAATCGGCAATGTTCGAGAATATGGTCGAGTTGATGTTCAAGGACGAGTACGATGTCTACGTCTTCGATACCGCGCCCACCGCGAACGCACGCCGCCTGCTCGGAATGAGCAAAGTGTATTCTCTGTGGGTCAACAAAATGCTCAAGTCGCGCGAGGAAGCCCGCAGTCTGCGCGAACTCTTGTCGTTCACCAAGAAGAAAGAAGCAGACCCCCTGATGGACTATCTCGTCAGTTTCCGCGATCGGATGGGGCGCGCCCAGAAACTACTGACGGATAATCAACTGACCGCGTTCTTCTTCGTCACGCTGCCGGAGGCGTTGCCGATTGCGGTGATCAAACGCTTTATCAATTGGTTCCACGATTTCGGTATCCCGGTTGGTGGCGTGGTCGTGAATATGGTCATCCAGAAGAATCAGGTTCACGCCGATTCCCCCGAATTCGTGCGTAACCGCGTCGCGATGCAGGACGCGTATATGACGCAAATCTGGAACGATTTCGACGGCAACGTGCGTGCCATCCTGCCCTTGCTCGATAACGAGATTCGTGGCACGCAGGCACTCAAGGATTTCGTCAAGCACGCGTTCGCGTAAGCGAGTCGAGTGCCAAGTCAAGGTGAGAGGGGTGGAGAGGCAACGCGCTCCAGTCCTCTCGTTTTTTTGTGGTGTCCTATGGAAGCGTACTGCGTCAAGTGCAAAACCAAACGGGAGATGCAAAATCCGCAAGCGCTGTTCGGCGCGCGCGGCGCGGCGTATACCCAAGGAGTCTGTGCCGTCTGCGGCACCAAGTTGACGCGCTGGGGCGCGACGGAAGCGCACGCGGCGTTGGATCGCCACGCGGTGATCGCACAGGCGCAAGTGGCTGCCAACCGCCGATTGACGACGGCAGAACCCCAGCGCGGCAGCCGGCGGTCGTCCGGTGGCGGTCATCTCGTCATCGTCGAATCGCCAGCCAAAGCGCGCACTGTCGCCAAGTTTCTCGGCGGCGGCTATAGCGTGCGCGCCTCCATCGGTCACATTCGCGACTTGCCGCAAAGGCAGATGGGCGTGGACATCGAGCGCGGTTTCCGCCCGCATTACGTGATCTCACCCAAGAAAAAGGATGTGGTGAAGGAACTGCGCGAGTACGCGCGCCATGCATCGCAAGTCTTTCTCGCGACCGACCCCGACCGCGAGGGCGAAGCGATTGCGTGGCATCTTGTCGCCGCGCTCGGCGAGGCGTTGGAGGGTAAGCCAGTGCGTCGCGTCGAGTTTCACGAGATTACGCGCGACGCGATTGACCGCGCCTTCGCCAGCCCCCGCGAGATCAATCAACGCCTCGTGGACGCGCAGCAAGCGCGCCGCATCCTCGACCGCATCGTCGGCTATACGCTCAGTCCGCTGCTGCGAAGAAAAATCAACACGAAAAATCTGAGCGCCGGGCGCGTCCAGTCTGTCGCCGTGCGGCTCGTCGTCGAACGCGAGCGCGAGATTCAGGCATTCGTGCCGGTGGAGTACTGGAGCATCGAAGTGGAACTGCGAAAGCAGTCGTCAGACAAAGACCAATCCTTCCGCGCGAAATTGCTCAAGGTCGGCGACAAGGATTTCGAGTGTCACACCGGCGCGGACGCGCTGAGACTCAAAGAGGTGTTGGAAAAATGCGCGTACGTCGTGCTGGATGTGCGGCGCAAAGACACAGTCCGCAATCCCGCGCCCCCCTTCATCACCTCGACGATGCAGCAGGAGGCGTCGCGCAAACTCGGATTCAACGCGAAACGTACAATGGCAGTCGCACAACAGTTGTACGAAGGCATCGCGCTGGGCGACCAAGGTAACGTCGGTTTGATTACGTATATGCGTACCGATTCGACCAACATCGCCGAGAGCGCGGGGAAGGAAGCGTGGGCGTACATCAAGCAGAAATTCGGCGACGCGTATTTGCCGCCGACGCCGCGCGTGTTCAAGAAAAAAGTCGCCGGTGCGCAAGAAGCGCACGAAGCGATCCGCCCGACGAGTGTCTTTCGCGAGCCGAACGCGATCAAAGAATTTCTGGATGCGGATCAGTTCAAATTGTATGACTTGATTTGGAAACGTTTCGTCGCGTCGCAGATGGCGAGCGCGGTGTTCGATACGACGGCGGTGGACATCGCGGCGAACAGTGGTCAGTGGTCAGCGGTCGAGAGTCAGCCAGAGTATCTTTTCCGCGCGAATGGCTCCATCCTCAAGTTTCGCGGCTTCCTCGCGGTCTATTCCGAAGGCAAGGACGAGCCGACGGATGAAGACGATGAGCGCAACAAGATTCTGCCGCCGCTCGCACGCGACGAGCCGCTCGATCTGCTCGGTATTTATCCGGAACAACATTTCACCCAGCCGCCGCCGCGCTTTACGGAAGCGACGCTCATCAAGGCGCTCGAAGAAAAAGGCATCGGACGTCCGTCCACTTACGCGCCGATCCTCTCCACGATTCAAGAGCGCGGCTATGTCGAGCGGATGCCGGATCGAAGATTAAAACCAACCGACTTGGGTTTCATCGTCAACGATTTGCTCGTCAAGCATTTCCCCAACGAAGTGGACGTGGGCTTTACCGCGCAGATGGAAGAGAAACTGGATCAGATTGCGGGGGGCGAATCGAACTGGGTGCAGGTTTTGCGCGATTTCTACGCGCCGTTCAAGCAAACCCTCGACCGCGCAGAAATCGAGATGCCGAACGTGACGCTGCCGGTCGAAACGACGGACGAAAAATGTCCCCAGTGCGGCGCGCCGATGGTCATCAAGCGCGGACGCTTTGGAAAATTCCTCGCGTGCTCGCGATTTCCGGAATGTAAAGGCACGCGCAATCTTTCTGCGACCGGCGCAAGCGTGAATACCGGCGTGCAGTGTCCTGAATGTAAACAGGGTGAGATCGTCGAAAGGCGCAGCAAAAAGGGGCGCGTGTTTTATTCGTGCAATCGCTATCCCGCGTGCAAGTTCGCGCTGTGGGACAAGCCAATCAAAACACCGTGCCCGCGCTGCGGAAGTTTGATGACGTTGAAAGGCAAAAGCGGCGTCAAATGCACAAAATGCGATTACGTCAGCGCGCTCGAAGAAGCGTCCGTCTAATAGTGCATCAACTTGACACCTGCCCTAGCGGGCGGTGCTAGGGAAGTGCGTAGTCCAACGTGGATTTTTCGGCGCATTTACCGATATTCCAGCGGGGTTGGTATGCAACTCTTTCAAGTTGCTGCACTAGCGCACCCGCACCGGACACAACGCGACGTGATCACCCAATGGCTGCCCCACCGCGTCCACGCGCGGCAAGCGCACCCCATCCTCAGAGCGATACACGCCAACCAGCACGCGGTACACCCCGGGCGACGCATCGCTGGGCACGCGCAGCGCGCGCCGATCGTCGCCGCGCAGAACCGGCGCACCATCCGCTTGCGCGACCTTTTGCCCGTCCGCGTCCGAGACGAGGTGCACGAACGCGCGCAGCCCCTCCACCGGTTGCGCGCCGGTTTGCCATCGCAACGTGAGGTCGAGCGTGTCTCCCGGCGCGACGAGGCGCGGCGAGAGCGCGTAGCCGGTCAACGTGAGCGCGTCGGTGAAGCGCAGTCCACTCGACGACGCCGACAGCACCTCGACTCTTCCCCATCGAAAACTTTCTTCCCCAGTGTCCACGCGCAGCCGCGCGCCGGTGCGCGCGTCGTACAACGCGAGGTTCAGTTGCGCGACCGCCGGCGCGCACGCCGTTGGCGGGATGCCGATCAAGACGAGATCGCTCACAATTTGCCCCGTCGCCCATGTCGAAGTCGAACGCGCGCCCAAGCCGGGCGGGGTGTCGCGTTGCGCGATGATGAGGTCGTGTTGCCCAAGCAACTGCGCGGTCACTGTGTAATCGCGTTCGACGCGCGCCGCGGCGCGCCACCACAATCGCACGGTGAGTGCCTCACCCGCGCGCACCGCGTCCGCCGAGGGTTCGATGGCTAGCAATTCGATGCTGTCGCCGAAGCGCGCGTTCACGCGCGTCGCGTTCGACGCGATGGTGTCACTCACTGTTGCGCGCGGCGCAACGCGTCGGTACACGACGACCGGGCTGCCCCAGAAACGCGCGTCGTCGAAACGCTGAATCGGCTGATACGCGGTGAGAAACCATGCATCGCCGCGCGGGTCGAAATTGTACATCGGATGGACCGCGGTGAGCGCGAGGTAATCGGGTTGATAGTGAAACAAAGTCCACGCGGCGTCCCCGCCCCCGAGTGCGCGCGCGACCTCGGGTTGTAGCAAGCCCAAAAAGTCAATCGTCGTGCGCTGCGCGTAGAAACCGATGACGCCCACCTCGGTCATTCCAATCGTCGCCTCCGGCGGCGTGTTTGCCGCAAGCCACTCGCCGGCGCGGCGATACGCGCTCACTTTGGCTTCGGGCAGCACTTTGCTCGTGTCACTCTGCGGATCGGGCAGCGGCGCGGTCGGCGCGTGCCAGATCGCCATGAGGGAGAGGAGAAATGGAATCAGCACCAGACCGCCAACGATTGACCGCAGGTGGCGGTTGGCGGTTGTGACGCCCTGCGCGATGAACAACACGCTGGCGGGAACGAGTGGCGCATAGTACCAAAAGTACGGTGCGACGCCGAGCGCGCTGTACGCGACGATGTGCGCGCCCGCCCACAGCACGAACGGCGCGACCCAGCGCACGCGCGCGCTCACGCGTCCAACTCCGATGGCGAACGCGAGCGCGGGCAGCGCGTACAGCCACGTCTGTGCGAACCAGCCACGCAGCAGAATTAGCAACCCTTCCAAGTACGACGTGCCGGCGTAAAAGCCGGTCACGCCGAGCGCGGTCTGGGCGCGTTTCGCCGCGAGCGTCGCCGGGATGGGTGAACCGAAGGTGAGGGTGAGAAAGAGGAGAACGGGGACCGCGATGAGCGACGCGGCGAGAACGAGACGCGCGAGGGCACGCGGCGCAGGACGCGAAACGTGAAACCTAAAACCTGAAACTTGAAACCAGGCACTCGCGACCCAGATCGCCGCCGGCAGCGCCGCGTCGTAGCGCGTGACGAACGCCGCACCGAGCGCGAGTCCCGCGAGACCGGGTCGCCCGAATTCGAGCGCGGCGAACGCGGCGAGTATCAGCGCGAGCTGAAACGCGGTTTCCAAGCCGAGCGCGAGCCACAAAAGCGGATCGAGCACGTACAGCATCGCGGCCAGCCAGCCGACGAAAAGTTCGCCGCGCCGTCGCGCGATCGCCAGCAGGCACAGCGCACCAACGCCGATACTCGCCGCGCCGATGAGATTGCTGACGATGGGCACATCGAGTCCCCCGCGCGCCACGGCAGCGAGGAGGAGCGCGTAGAGAGGCGCGGTCGTGCTGAGGATCGGCTCGCCGGCGTTGTAGACGAAGCCGCGTCCTTGCGCGAGATTCAGCGCGTAGCGGTACGTGATGAACGCGTCGTCTACGGCGAGGTCGCGGAACGCGAACGCGAGCAAGGCGGCGACGCCAAGGATCGCCAAGACCTGCTCCCTGACTCCTGATTGCCAATCCGCGCTTCCTGAATGAGCGATCATCGCATCTCGTACCAGAACGCGGTCGAAGAGTAAGTGACGCTCAAGTTGTTGCCCTTGTTGCCATGCTGCACCTCGACGCGCAAGTGGTCGCGAAATTCCGGCGCATCGTTGAGATAAAAGCGATACTGCGACGAGGGCTCGCTAAGCGTGTCATAATCGAGGAGGGTGACCCCGGCGAGACAGTACTTGGAATTGTAGCCGGGATAGCCGGTGAAAACGTAATAGTAACTCGCGTTGAAATCGTCTTCGATGCCGGTGCCGGGAAGCGCGAGGCGTCCATCAATCCAAACGTCCACGTTCGATTCGAGATAGGGGAAGCGCCAGGTTTGCGGCAGCGACATATTCAGAGCCTCGCGATCCAGGTCCCACGCGTTCAGAATCAGCCCCAGATATTTGCCGCGTCCTTTCACGTCAATCACCACGTAATTGTCGCCGGCGTCCTCGCGCCGCGTCACGCGGCGACTGCCGTAGAACGCGCGCAAGCGCGCTCGCTCGGTGCCAGGGACGGTCTCGCGCAGCACCGCGTCGAAGGTAAGCGGCAGCGGGGCGTCGCTGCGATTGAGCAAGACAAAGCGCGCGGATTGAAACGGCATCGGGAAATTGTTGTAAAAGACAAGGTCATCGCCATCCGTGACGATGCCGAGCGGCAGCGCGGCGTACGGGAGCAAGCGTTCCGCCGTGCCGAAGAGCGCGCGCAGCGGCGCGTTGATACTCGGCTCGCTTTCGTCGTCCCAAAAGATTTGCAACCACACCGATTGCTCACGATCCGCCGGCACGCGCACGCGCAAGCCAGCAACGGTGCCGGGGGAATTGAACGCGATCGCAGCCGCCGTATCGGGTGCGAGGGTGAAGGGAAACGCGCGGTACTCGCCGGGGACCCGGGGCGCGCACGTCCGCCACGCGTGCGCGGCTTGGTCGAGTGTGGCTTGTTCGGCGGGCGCGAGAATCGGTGTGAACGATTGGAGTGTGGGCGCGGTTTCGACGCGCGGCGCGGCGCGCGGGGAATCGTCGGCTTGGGCGCTGTGGCTGGCGCGTGTGATCGGTGTGGGGGTGGGGAGAAAGCGTTTGACCTGAATCTGCATCAAGCGCGGTCGCCCGGTCGTCGTCACACGCAGCGAGCGCGCGAAAGGAATCGGGACGTAGTTGATGTTGCCGCCGTTCGCGGATGCGTAAAAGGCGGCGAGCGGCGCGGGGAAAGGAGACTTGCCGACGAAGAGTTCTTTGATGCCCACGTCCATTCGCGGCGCGGGTTCGTCGTCGAAGTAGAAACGGATGTTGCCCATCGCGCCGAGATTGCCCCAGTTGCCCCATTCTTCATTTTGCGACATGTCCTGTGGGTTGTTGTAACTCTGGTGTTGCTGGTACGCAAACCAGAGGCGAACGATTTCGCCGGGACCTTCGACGCGGGGAACGATTTCGTACTCCGGCTTGCCGTCGTAGCCGGGGACGATGCGGTACGAGATTCGATTGTTTTGCTCATCGAGGTATCCGTAATTCGGTCCCTCGAAATTGCCGTCGTCAATAAAGTAATCGAAGAAATATTCGCGACTGACCCAGTTGCGGCTAGTGAACTGTGTGGTGACAGAGTTTTGCGTCAGCGGTAATCGCGAGAGGTCGAAGAGGTTTTCGACTTGGAGTTGCCAGAACGAAGGCGTCGGCGCGGGCGTCGGTGTGAGGGTGGTGGTAGCGGTCGGTTGGTACGGTGCGCGAGTCGCGGTGGGCATGGGCGTCGCGGACGCCGGCGCGTCGGCGATGACGATGGCTTGCGCGGTGGTGACGGGGCGCGGGGTGATGGCGGGTGTGGCGATGGGTGTGGGGGTGGGCGCGCACGCGGCGCACACGAGCCAGAGAGCGGGGAAGAGCGCGGTGAAGAGACGCGAGTGAAGAGTGTGCGAGAACATCGGGCGCATTTTAGCATAGCCGCGCACGCGACGCAAAAATCAGCCCGCCGCCGTTACGGTTGGTGCCAAGGCGGATTCGGGCGACCGCAAGTCGCGGCGATCGCCCCCCCCAAAGCCGTGCTCCGTTCGAGCGCGTTTTGCCGCGCCGCGCAAAAGGGGTATAATGAGTGCACGATTCAACTTCTCGCAGGTTTGACAAGGAGCCCTCGATGAATGAACGAATTGCCCAACTACGCGCCAAGATGCAGGCGCAAGGTCTGGATGGATTGCTGGTCACGCGTCCGGAAAATCAACTGTACCTCTCTGGTTTTCGCGGCGGCGAGTATCTGGACGCTACCCTGTTGCTCTCGCAGGAGCATGCGATGATCTCGACCGATTCGCGGTATTACGAGGAGGTCAAGCAGCGCGCGCCGGAATTCAAGTTGTTCGAAGCCGGGTACGATCGCAACAAGGCGCTCGGCGAGTTCGCGTCCATCATCCATCCCAAGGCGATGGGATTCGAAGCGACGCATCTTACCGTCGCCACGCTGAAGGAGTGGAACAAAGCCGCGCGTCGCGCCGGTTTCAAACTGGTGCCGACGACCGGCGTGGTGGAGGAGTTGCGGATGGTCAAGTCGCCGGAGGAACTCGCTGCCATCCGCCGCGCCGTCGAACTGACGGATGCCGCGTTTATGCATTTCGTCGCTCACGTCAAGGTGGGGATGACGGAGAAGGAAGCCGCGTGGCTCATCGAAGCCTATATGCGTGAGCATGGCGCGGACAAGGTGGCGTTCGATCTCATCGTCGCTTCTGGTCCGAACGGCGCGCTGCCGCACGCGATTCCGAGCGAAAGGCGGATGCAGCGCGGCGAGCCGATTGTCGTGGACATCGGTTGCCGGGTGGACAATTATCACTCGGACCTAACGCGCACGATTTGTCTCGGTCAGCCGGATGATCAGTTCGACCGGGTGTATGGGGCGGTGCTCGCGGCGCAGCAGGTCGCGGAGAAGAAGATCAAGGCGGGGATGAAGGGCAAGCGCGCCGACGCGCTCGCGCGCGGCGTCGTCGAGAAATCGGAATTTAGCGCGTACGGTTTTCAACACGGCTTGGGACACGGCGTCGGTTTGGCGGTGCATGAAGGTCCGCGCGCGAGCAAGTTGTCGAAAGAGACGTATATGCCGAATATGACGCTGACGATCGAACCGGGAATCTACATTCCGGGGTGGGGTGGTGTCCGCATCGAGGATTTGGTCGTCATTAGGGAGGATGGCGTGGAGATTCTGAGCCAAGCGAGCAAGGAGCCCATCGTCAGGATCTAACCGCTAGTGGCGGCGCAAATTGGCTTTGGCTGCGCCGGAGTGGTCATAGATGCTCATTTCGGGGCTGTCTCAGTCTTCGAGGGTTGTCAGACGCGTGCGTCAATCAGCGGGTCGGCAAGGCGCGATGAAGTGGATCAAGGGAAAAGGGGGAAGGGCTAAGAGTGATAACCAATCTATAAGGGGGGAACAATGCGCTACATCTTTGGAATGCTGATGCTACTCGTCGGTATGGTTGCGGGCTTGGCTTTACCCGACCTCGATCTCAAATGGAGTTTTCTCGGTCATCGCTCGATCATCACTCACGGGTTACTCTTACCGCTTCTTCTCTTCTGGTTAGCACACCAACAGAAACATATTACGGCTCGACTGCTGGCTGTAGGATTCAGTTTGTCCTCTGCCGTTCATTTGAGTTTTGATCTGTTTCCCCAAGCGTGGACGGGCTACGCCTTGATTTACATTCCAGGTTACGGTAGAGCAAGCCCCACATTCTCGTGGCTTTGGATAGCGGTAAGCATCGTGATCTGTATGTATTTGGCTTTGGCGTTGATCAATAGCGTCTTTGAGCTAGTGACGTTTGTCGGCGGTTTGCTCGCAACATTCAGTCTTCAGGCTACGCAGACGTCAATTTTTGTACCTGCATTGGTAGCCATCGTTGTCGCGACTGGCATCGCTTTGGCAGCACCCTCGGATTGCGGTATCAGACTCTTGATACGGACAAGCCGCAACCAAACAGGGTTTTTCACCCGTGAAGGACACTAACACTGGGATTTTAGGGTTCCTTTGCGACCTGTCACCCCGTCGGTAGCACCACAGTAAATCGTGGACATGGGGGTTCAGGGGGCTTTG
>DYLA01000041.1 GCA_020722265.1 Anaerolinea sp. | reverse complement strand
CACATTGCCGAATGCCTCGCCCCCACACGGGTTTGAAGACCTGTCAGGTTTTTGGAAACCTGACAGGTCTCTCTTGCGCTAACGCGGTTGATTCCAACTATCAATCCACGCTTTGAACAATGCCTGTATCGCCGCTTTCACCGCAGAAATCACCGTGCCTTTGGATTTTTGTCCAACTTGTTCCAACATTCGCGCCACGTTCGCTTGCAGCCCCACGTTTTGCAGTTGCATCACAAACTCGCGCCGCAGTTCCGCCCAATCCACCGCGCGGTTATCCGCTTTCGCTTGGTACAGCAAACTGCCGATGAGTTGCAGTTTGTACGGATGATTGCCAGCCAGACGCCACGCGTCATTTTGTTCGGTCGGCGTGAACGCACGGTCACAGTCCGCGCCGCGCACCAGCAGTGCGCGCGCTTCGTCGTCGGTGAGTTCGCCCAGCGGCAGGTGGGTGAAGATGTTGAAGAAGGGGGAGGTGTAGCCCAGCGTTTGCGCGAGATCAATCAGCGGAGATTTGGACGCGGTGATGAACGCGAGCGCGTGCTGGTTCATCAAATAGCGCAACGATTCGTAAAAGTCGAGCGTGAATTGCTCGCGGCGGTGGATGAGTTCCTCGAATTCATCGAGGCAGACGACGGGGAGCGCGCCGCGCTTTCTGAGCGCAAGGAGCGCGTCTTGAAATTCCACCAGCGGCGCGTGATTGCCGACGAGTTCACCCGCATCCAGTTGCTTGAGAATCCCATCGAGCAAACCATTGAGCGTGTGGCAGTGCGCGTCCTGCAACTCGATATAGGCAAAGCGATATGGTGCGGCGTGCGTCAGATAGTGCGCGTACCGCTGCGCGACGTAAAACAACAGCGACGATTTGCCGATGCGGCGCGGACCGACGACGGAGAAACTTTGCATCTGCCCCGTGTGGGCGACTTCCAAGCCCGCAAAGATTCGCTGCAACTCTGCGCGTCGTCCGACGAACTGCTCTGGATTGACACGACCGCCGTAGAAGAAGGGGTTGGGCATTGTGGGTCTCCTGAAGGATGAAAAGTCAAACCCAGACCTGGAAGGTCTTGGAGACCTTCCAGGTCTTCGTCTCTCAGGCAAAAGAACTAAATCGGACACCGCTGCACTCTATCGCGCCATTCGCGGATTCAATTGTATCCTGATTCGCACTTTTGGCAAGTAGAAAAAACCTCGCCGGTTTTGAACACCGGCGAGGTTGGCAGCACCAGGCACCTTCCGCCGCCAAAGAGGGCGCTCCTACGCCCCCATCGGAATCTTGGAACTGAAGGGCAATGCGAGCGCGTACTGCGGCGTGTTCAGCGATGCCGTTTGCTGATTGGCAATGTCGCGAAACTTGAAGGTCGGATAATTTGGGAACACCGCCGCGAGATTCGAGTTCATCAATCTCTTTTGCACGATCTCACCCAGCACGTCGCGAAAGTCGGTCGTGATCGCGAGGTCGCCAGGACCGTAGAGAGCGTCTTTGCCCAAGCCGGGCCACTCGCCATACACCCGGCCGCCCTTGATGCCGCCGCCCATCACAAACATCACGCTGCCATGTCCGTGATCGGTTCCCTGATTCGAGTTCTCTTGCACGCGCCGACCGAACTCGGTCATCGTGACGAGCGTGATGCGCTTCATCTGATCTTGCATATCGGCGTAGAATGCCGCCAGCCCACTGGCAAACTCGGTGATGAGCCGCGGCATCTGCCCATCTTTCAGAGTGCCTTGCTGCACATGCGTGTCCCATCCGCCAATGTCCACGCACGCGACTTCGACTCCCAGCCCGGCTTTGATCAACTGCGCGAGTGCGGACAATCCTTTGCCGAATGGCGTGTCTGGATATTTCGCACCATTTGCAGGCGTATAATTCGATGACGCGAGTTTGGCAAGATCGCGCATCGCTTGCAGCGTCTGCGTTCCCTCGCTTGCGAGAAATCCATCGCCCTCGTACAGCGACGCGAGCGCGTTCTGAAAGTACTCGACTTGCCGGGAATCACCCTTCAGGTGAAAGTCGGCGATGCTCTGCAGCGAGGTCGCGGCCACCGGACCGCGCAGGGATTGCTGGAGCAGGCTGCCCATTCCCACTGCACGAAACGGCGACTTGTTGTTGCTCGCCATCTGCTGCAAATGACGGCCGATCCATCCGGTCGGGATCGCCTTTTCGCCCGGCGTGCCGCGTTCCATGAAATCCATCGCGTCAAAGTGCGAGTGCGTGGGGTCGGGCGAACCAACGGCGTGCACGACCGCAAGTGCGCCGGCATCCCAGACCTCTTTCAGCGGGCGCAAGAGGGGATGGAATCCAAAAAAGCCGTCGAGGTCAATCGCCGCATCGGGGTTGCTTGAGGCTGGCGCCTGGATCGCGAGGGCGCGGCGCGCGGCATAGTAATCCTTGTCGCCGTGCGGGATGACGAGATTCAATCCATCCGCCGCGCCGCGCATAAACACGCACACGAGAATGTCGCCCGACGTCGCCGTGTCGGGCGCGGCGAAGGCAAGGCGCGGCATCCACAGCGGGAAGGTCAGCGCGCCGATGGTCAACACGCCGGTGCGCTTGAGTAATTCACGTCGAGTGGTTGTATCACTCATTTGAGAATCCTCCAATGGCTGACGCATGACCGACGCCGGCAGACGGACACTTGTTTTCCGTCCTTCGTCGGTTCAGCGATATTGAAAATGCGGCGATGCGAGAATCAGCGCGACCAGCAGAGGCAACTTGGCCATTTCAAACGTCGCGCGCGAATCGCCCACCGCGTTGATCAGTTTTTGCCGGTCACTCTCCGAGATGTTGCGATGCAAAATGTAGTTGACCCAATAATCCACCACCTCGCCGTTGGTCTTGGCGGACGCGCCGCTCATCGCGGCTTGCAAATCCACCTTGCCGCGCGGCACGCGATTTGCCGCGGCAAGCAGCGCCAGGTTCCATCGCGCGAGGAGAGCGCTGGTGTTGATCCACGCCGCGCCATTGTCAGGATAGCCGTCCGGCGTGGGGTGCAAAAAGAGTCCCTGCCCCATCAAGCGCAGCGCGGCGTTCAAGGCGCGCCCATCTTCGATCTGCGCGTCGAGCGCGCGGAGCGCAGACGCGATCAGTTCGAACGGTCGCTTGATCTTTTGCGCGAACGAGTTTTTGAATTCGTCCGAGTGGAGGATCGTTCCCAGCACGGCGCGGATGTCGCCGCCGGTCTGCGCAAAGGTCTGCGCGGCGCGCTGCACCAACGCGTCGGGTGGATTGTCCGCCACAAAGCGTGTGACCAGTTTCCGCGAAAGATACCGCGCGGTCGAAGGATGATTCGCGAGAACGTCAATGATCTTGAGCGCGTCGTTGATGCCACCGCCGGCGGGCAACTCGACGCCCAGGATTTTCTTCGCGCCATCGTCGTGCCGCTTGGGATCGAAGATGAACGTTCCGGCTTTGTCTGGGGCGAGGGAGGCGGCGCGCAGCGGCATAATCGTCCAGCCGGTCAGCGCGCGCGCCAATTCTTGCACATCTTTCTGGGTATAGCCGCCGTCCACGCCGAGCGAGTGCAGTTCCATGATCTCGCGCGCATAGTTCTCGTTCGCGACACCTTTGACGTTCAAGCGATTGTCAAGATACTCGAGCATCGCCGGACTTTGCGCGCTCGCGAGGAGCAAGTCCTTGAACTTGCCGAAGGCGTATTGGCGAATCACCTCGCGGTCGTCCACCGTCTTCATCCAGCGGCAATCGTTCTTGGCGATGTAAATCGAAAAATGATTCGACCAAAAGTCAACGAGCACTTGATGGAGTTGGCGCTGACTGTACAGCGCGCGTAGAATCGTCGCCTCTTGCAGTTCCTGAACTACCTGCATGGGTCCGGGCGTTTGCTTCGCTTGGGGGTCTCGCTGAGCGGCGGGAGCAGGACGCGGATAGTTGCGCATCAATTCGGCGTTGCTCATCGAGAGTGTGGGATAGCGCGCCGCGAGTTTTTGTTCGAGCGCGCTGTCGTCAATGGATTCCGGCGCCAGTTGCTCCTCAATGTACGCATCAACACCCATCTGCTGCGCGCGCTCGAAATCGCCGGGGCGCGGACCGAAGGCAATGCGATTGAGCGCGGTGATGATCGGATTGCCTTGACCGATGTCGCTGCGCGGCGTCCACTGCCAGGGGTACGCGCCGGCGTTGAGCGACAGCATCTCCAGCGGCGGCGCTTCATCGAGGTCAGTCGTCCAGCCGGGCAAGCCGGCCATCGCGGCGACGAACGCCATATCTTTTAGAAATTCGCGGCGGGAAAGTTGCATAACCGTTTCCTCCATTCTGACGACATCATAAACGGAATTGACTATTTTGTTGTTAGGGGAATGTAAAATGTGTGTAAATTTCGAAAGACCAGACCTGGAAGGTCTTGGAGACCTTCCAGGTCTTCACGGCGCTCTCCCAAACTTTTGCGCGACAATCCGCTGCCCCTCCGCGCCGAGCGCGAACGCGACGAAATCCTCGACCGCCGGCGACGCCGGCTGCGGAATGACGAACGCAAACGCGCGGATGAACGGATACTGTCTGCTTTCGACGGTCTGGGGTGATAGCAGCACGTCGTCCACGACCAGCGCGCGCACGTCTTGGGTAACCGCGCCCATCGAACAATAGCCGATCGCCTCCGGCGTGCGCGCGACGAAATCCACCATCGCGGCTTGATTCGGCATCACCACCGCCGTGCGCGTCACGCGCGTCCCCCCCATCACCATCGCCTCGAACGCGTCACGCGTCCCCGACCCCTCCTCGCGGCTGACGACGACGATGCTCTTGCCGGCGAGCGCGCCGGTGGGCCACGTGAGGATTTGCCCGGCAAACACTTCGACGATTTGCGCGCGCATAATCGCGTTGATGGGATTGCTCTTGTTGACGATGATGGCGATGCCATCGCGCGCCATCACGACCGCGCGCAACCGCTCCAGTTCGGCGGGCTGGATCGCGCGGGCGACCATTCCAATCGTCCCGGAGATTTCGCGCGCGGCGCGCAAACCGTTCGCCGAGTTCGATGTCTGCACCGTGAACGACACCCCGGAATGCGACTCGGCGTACGCGTGGGCGAGCGATCGCGCGAGCGACTCCATCGAATCGGAACCGGCGAACGTGAGCCGCGTCGGCGCACGCGGCGTTGGCATTGCCGCACACGCGGCGAGCAGCACGGCGAACAATCCCAGCGGTAAAATTCTTAGCACGACGATCAATTCCCCCGCATCACCGCAACGACGATGATGAACGCCGCGAGCAGCCAGCGATAGTACACAAAGACATCGGTCGAGTGGCGCTGCAAAAAGCGGAGCAAGAACCTGATGCACAAATAACCGCTGACCGCCGCCGCTAGCGCGCCGAGGGCAAAGAGCGCCAACTCCGCTGGCGCAATCCCCGCGCGCGCCAGATCGAACGCGCTCTTGGCGCCCGCGCCCGCGATGATCGGCGCGGAGAGAAGGAACGAAAAACGCGCGGCAGCCGCGCGCTCCAAACCGAGCGCGAGACCGGCGGTGATCGTCGCGCCCGAGCGCGAGACCCCTGGGAAAATCGCGAGCGCCTGCGCGCAACCGATCACAATCGCATCCTTGAGCGAAACGTGTTTCAGCGAGCGCGTGTGGCGCGCGATCCGTTCGGCGACGAAGAGCGCCGCGCCTAACAGCGCGATGATGACACCCATCGCGACCATCGCCTCCGCGCGATGGGGCGCATTCGGCGTGTGAAACAACTCCTCGACCTGGCTTTCCGCCAAGGCGCCCACGAGCGCGCCTGGGATAGTGCCGACTGCCAGCAGCCACGCCAGCCGGCGATCCACATCGTCGCCCACCTTGCGTTCGATGATGCTCGCGACGCCGGCGCGCCACAGCCGCGCCCAATCCGCCGCGAAAAACCAAAGCAGCGCGACGAGCGTCCCCAGATGCAGTGCCACGTCGAATGCGAGACCGGGCTCGTCCCACTGGAACAGCCAAGGAATGATGACGAGGTGCGCCGAACTGGAAATCGGAATGAACTCGGTGAGACCTTGCACGATGCCCAGGAGGATGGCTTGGAAGATGTTCACGGCGGCTCCTTTTTTCGTTTCACGTTTTACGTTTTAGATGACGGCACAACAATTCGAGCGCGGCTTGCGCGCTCTGCTCCTTGTTCCGCACGCGGTCGCCGCTCCAAAGGTGCCGTTCAACGATAACATCGTCCGCGTCCGCGAGCGCGAGGTACACCAGACCCACCGGCTTTTCCGGCGTGCCGCCTCCCGGTCCCGCGATGCCAGTAATCGCCAAGCCGAGCGTAGCAGAGAATTTCGCGCGCGCGCCGCGCGCCATCGCGGTTGCCGTTTCCGCGCTGACCGCGCCGAATCGGTTGAGCGTGTCCCAGGACACGCCGAGCGCGGCGACTTTGGCTTCGTAGGCGTACGCGATGACGGAGGCGATGACGTACGCCGAACTCCCGGGCACGTTCGTGAGCCGGTGCGTGAGCAAGCCACCGGTGCAAGATTCGGCGATGGCAAGCGTCTGCTTTTTCTCGACGAGCAACCTGCCCACGACGACTTCGAGCGGTTCGTTACAGTCAATCATCGGCAGGCATTATACGCACAAAATCGGAAATCCGCAATCATAAATCTGAAATCGAATTGACGCCGCACCCGCTTGGGGTTATAATTATCGGCGGAAAGAGAGGACGCCTATGATGCGACCAGACCGATTTACCGAACGCGCGCAAGATGCGTTTGCGCGCGCTCACGAAATCCTCCAACGCTATCGCCATTCGCAACTCGATGCCGAGCATCTGTTGCTCGCGCTGATCGAACAAACCGGCGGTACAGTCCAGATGATTCTCGACCGTATGAACGTGGACGCGGATACGTTACATCAACGCGTAGACGAACTCTTGCAGATGAGTCCCAAGGCGTACTATCCGCCTTATATGGGCGACCAAGTCTACATCACCCCGCGCGTCAAGCGGCTCGTGGACGCGGCTAACGAAGAAGCGGCACGCCTCCAAGACGATTACGTTTCGACCGAACATCTCCTGCTCGCGCTCGCGGGCGAACGCGACGGCGCGGCGCGGCGCATCCTCAACGATTGCGGCTTGACACGCGAGCGCATCCTGCGCCTCCTTCCCGAAATTCGCGGCGGCGCGCGCGTCACCGATCCGCGCGCCGAGGGCAAGTACCGCACCCTCGACCGTTACTCGCGCGATCTGACCGCGCTCGCCCGCCAAGGCAAACTCGACCCGGTGATCGGGCGGGACGAAGAAATCCTGCGCGTGATCCAAATTCTTTCGCGCCGCACCAAGAACAACCCCGTGCTCATCGGCGAACCGGGCGTCGGCAAGACCGCCATCGTCGAAGGGCTGGCGCAGAAAATCGTCACCGGCGACGTGCCAGAACCGCTGATGAATCGCCGCGTCGTGCAACTCGATTTGGGCGCGATGGTGGCGGGCTCGCGCTTTCGGGGTGAATTCGAAGAACGCCTCAAAGCCGCGCTCGATGAGATCCACAACGCCAAAGGAGAAATCATCCTGTTCATTGACGAAGTGCACACCGTTGTCGGCGCGGGCGCGGCGATGGGTGCGATCGACGCGTCGAATATGATGAAGCCCGCGCTCGCGCGCGGCGAGTTGCAGTGCGTCGGCGCGACGACGCTCGACGAGTACCGCAATCACATCGAAAAGGACGCCGCGCTCGAGCGCCGTTTTTCGCCGGTGTACGTCGCGGAACCGAGTGTCGAAGCGACGATGGCGATGCTGCGCGGGCTGCGCGATCGGTACGAACAGCATCATCAAGTCAAGATCAACGACAGCGCACTCGACGCGGCCGCGCGGCTCTCGCATCGGTACGTCAGCGACCGCTATTTGCCGGACAAGGCGATTGACCTGATGGACGAAGCCGCCGCCAAGTTGCGGATTGCGATCTATTCGATGCCGCCCGAGTTGAAGCAAATGAAGATGCATCTGCGCGAGTTGCAAAAGGCGGAAGAAGACGCGGCGACGGCGCGCGACTATGAAGCCGCCGTCAAATCGCGCGCCGAGCGACTGGCGCTCGAAGCGGTCTTTGCGGAAAAACGCGCGGCGTGGCAAAGAGAAAAAGGACTGGATGAAGTCGTCAGCGAAAAAGACATCGCCGAAGTAGTCGCCAAGTGGACCGGCATCCCGGTCACGCGGATGATGCAGACGGAAGCGGACAAACTCCTTCAGATGGAAGCGCGGCTGCACGAGCGCATCGTGGGTCAGGACGAAGCGATCAACGCTATCAGCGATGCGATTCGCCGCGCGCGTTCTGGACTCGCCGACCCCAAGCGTCCCACCGGCTCTTTCATCTTTCTTGGACCGACCGGCGTCGGCAAGACCGCGCTCGCGCGCGCGCTCGCCGAGTTCTTGTTCGATGATCCGGACGCGCTCTTTCGCGTGGATATGAGCGAATACAGCGAGCGACACACCGCCTCGCGTTTGATCGGCGCGCCCCCGGGATACGTCGGCTACGACGAGGGGGGACAACTCACCGAAGCGGTGCGCCGGCGACCCTACCAAGTCATTCTCTTCGATGAAATCGAAAAGGCGCATCCGGACGTTTGGAACACGCTGCTCCAGGTGCTCGAGGAGGGACAGCTGACCGATGGACAGGGACACACGGTAGATTTTCGCAACACCGTGATCATTATGACCTCGAACATCGGCACCGAGTTCGCGCAAAAAGGCGGAACGCTCGGTTTCCACGCGCCCGGCCAAGTCGCCGACAGAAAAGTGGAAAAGACTTACGCCGAGATCGAAGAATCGCTCAAGCGCACTTTCCGTCCCGAGTTCCTCAATCGTATTGACGAGGTGATCATTTTCCACGTGCTCAATCGCGAGCAGATCAAACGCATCGTGGACTTGGAAATGAAAGAGATCGCGGCGCGGCTGAAAGAGCAGGAGATCGAAATCGAGTTGACCGAAGCGGCGCGCGAGTGGTTGGCGCGGGAAGGGTACGATCCGCAATTCGGCGCGCGCCCGCTGCGCCGATTGTTGCAGCGCCGGATCGAATCGCCGCTCTCGCACAAGTTGCTGGCTGGAGAATTCAAAGCCGGGCAACACATCATCGTGGACGCGGATGATCGCGCCGGCATCGTATTTCGATTGAAGGAGACTGCGCCTGACCTAGCGCACGTCGCGGTGGAGATGCCTTCGGCGGAGATGCCGACGTAGACAAAAAAACCCGTCTGCGGTGAAGACGGGTTTTTCGTTGCCTACATCAACGTTTCGAGCGCGACGAGCGCGATTGCCGATGATAAGGGCACGGTGAGGTTGTCTATCCCGAACGGCGAAAATGCTTCGACGAGCGTCGCCACGAGCGCCGTGACGAACGCGAGCGCGAGACTTGCGGCGAGTGGCTGGGCGAACACAACGAGCGCGCCAAAGGTCGCGATGAAACTGAACGCGAACATCGCCAGCGAACCCTCGATCGAGCGCGTCTGCCCCAGCACCGTGAATTTGTGCGTGCCCAAGCGTTTGCCCACAATCGCCGCGAACGCGTCGCCCCACGTCATCGGCATCAGCGAGGCGACGAGCCACGCGGGCTGCGACCACAAAAGCGGAATGAGAATCGAAAACGAAATCGGGAAATAGACCGTGCCGAGTTGTCCCCGCTCGCCAGTCTCCATCCCCGCGAAAATCTGGCGGCGATACGAAACGTAATTGACGATGATGAAGACGAGCGGCGGGATGATGGCAAATGGCCAAGCCTGAAACAGCGCGACGAGCGGGAACGCGATCATCCCGACGGCGATGTGGACGAACTTGCGCGTGAACTCGACCGAGAATTTCAGCCTGCGCCGCAATCCCTCGCCGAGTGCGAGGATGCACGCGACGTAGAGAAAGGTGATGAGGAGGGCAAGAGGATCTGACATCTGAATCTCCGCTGCCGGTTGAAGTTTCAGGTTGGACGAATAACTTGCAGGGCTTGGGCGATTTCCGCCGCAACGGCGACGTTGTTCTTGAGCAGCGCGATGTTCGCGCGCACGCTCGCGCCTTGCGTCAACTCCGCCAAACGCGCCAGCACGAACGGCGTCACCGCGCCGCCGACGATGCGTCGCTCTTCCGCCTCGCGCAGCGCGCGTTCGATGTGCGGCTCGATCACCGCGCGCGGAATCTCGTCTTGGTGCGGGATCGGCACACAGACGAGGACGCCGCTGCTCATGCCCAGTTCCCAATGTGTCTGGATGACGCGCGCGGCATCCTCCGCCGACTCGACGCGCGCGGGCACGCGCAAGCCCGACGCGCGCGAGTAGAACGCGGGGAATTCGTCCGTCTGCCAACCGAGCACCGGCACGCCGAATGTCTCTAGCCATTCGAGCGTCGCGGGCAAATCGAGAATCGCTTTGGCGCCCGCGCAGACGACGGCGACGGGAGTGCGCGCGAGTTCGGGAAGGTCGGCAGAGACATCGAAGGATGAAGGATGAGGGATGAAGGACGAAGGGGCATTTTCATCCTTCTGCCTTCTGCCTTCATCCTTTGGCGTGCGGTGTACGCCCCCAATCCCGCCGGTGGCGAAAACGCGGATGCCGGCGCGATGCGCGAGGAACATCGTCGCGCTGACGGTGGTCGCGCCGTCGCGTTTCTGTGCGAGCGCCATCGCGAGGTCGCGTCGTGCGAGTTTCAGCACGCCCTGCGCCCGCGCGAGATGCTGCAACTCCGCGTCGCTCAACCCGATTTTGATTTCGCCGCCGATGATCGCGATGGTACGCGGCTGGGCGCCGTGCGCGCGAGCGATGGCTTCCAGTTCGCGCGCGGCGGCGAGGTTGTGTGGATACGGGAGTCCGTGGGCGATGAGGGTGGATTCGAGGGCGAGGAGCATCATAATGGCTTGAGGGTGGCGACGTGGATGCCGACGATCCTAACAGGTATATCTAGCGACGCATCGAATTCGTACGATAGGTGCGTGGGATTGGTGCTCTCAGGATAGAAAGTAATCTTCTTGGGACTCCGCCGGCAACGTTTCAACGTCACTGTGTTCTCCTCCGGAAATGCTAACACCACTATATCGCCTGTCTTCGGTTCTAACCGCAATCCGGCAGCCGATGGCACTTGAAGGATCACATAGTCGCCGATATTTATGTCCGCCATATTCATGCTATCACCGCTAACACAGAGTGCTACATACATCACGTAAGGGGAAAAGTTGAGTGTAAGATGTTGGCTCTTGGCAATGGCATATGGCTTACCATCAATGATAAAACGATCCGTTTCTATGTAGTTTTCTACATCCTCTGGAACAGGATAAGGATTACCCGCCGCAATCTTACCAAAGACTGGTAAGAAGCCCAACCGGAAGTCGAGTCTCTTGCCTGCCCCTCGCTCCACGTCCACGCCAAGATCCTTTTCCCATTCGGCAACGGTTTGGCGATGCTCTTCTCTCACAAGTTGACGCGTATAGTCCGTAAGCGGATCACTCGCCAAAAACGCCAACAGGCGCGAACTTTGCTCATAGCAACAAAAAACGCGTCGCCAGTCCTGTTTGATCCTGTAGGCGTGCGCCTCCGCATACAGCACAACAGCTTGACCGTACCTCTCCCCCTTTGAAGCAAAGGCGGCTTCACTCCGCTGAAAGTACCTGAGCGCGTCATCCGCCTTATTTTGACATAGAGCCAGTGCACCCAAGCACGCTAAAGCCGTCGCCCGTAGGCAATCGGCGTCCCGATCATTGACCGCCGATAAATCCTCAGCCAGTTTGAGCGATTGGTCAAAGCTTTGGCGAGCCCGCTCTTGATCTTCCTTGCACAGATCCTGCCCGGCTGACAAAAGCAGATTCCATGTCGCGCCTCTAAATTCCTCTTTGCGGCGCGCCAGCAAGTTTATGGTACATTGAGTGGGGCTGGGACATCTCTTGGTCATACCTATCATCCCTCACCATTGCCCAACTTGCAACCCAATCAAATGCTCTCCGCAGGTGAGGTATCCACAGAACCATCACCCGCCACGCGTGGGACAGCCCCGCGCGCCGAGCGACTTATCATCATCAACATTCGAACCGCCTCGCGATACTGATCGCCTCGAAATATCGTCCTAAGTAGATTCATCTTGCTTTTATCGTCAATCGGCAGTTGCGAGAGAACGATCAGCATTTCGCGCACACGTTCTGATTCGCCCTCCGCCTTTGCCAATCCCTCTTCGCGTGCAGCCAACGCTTTTCCTTCACCTTGCTTGCGCAGGTATTCACGTTCTCCCTCGCCTATAGTGATTTTTGCCTGTCTCTCTGCTTCGGCATCGGTCAGCACCCTCTCCTTCTTCGCCTTCGCCTTTGCAACTTCGACGAGTTCTTGCTGTACATCGGCAGGAAACTTGATATACCCAACATCCACCACGATAATCTTGATTCCCATCGCGGCGTCGGTTACGCGTTCGATGGCTGCCTTGAATTCGCCTTTGAGTCTCTGTCGAATGTCTCCAGTGGCGGTTATAAAGTCAGCCAGATTATACTGAGCAATCACATCACGCACAGCTGTATCCGTCACCGCTCGCACCGCTCCCCCCAAGTCCGCACTCTTATCCTCACGATCGGATCCTTTCGGCGTCCATACCTTTTCCAGAATGATCTTGACATCGAACGGAAACATACCGTTCCGGCGCGATTTGTCGCCTTGATCAACTTTGTGATAGACATACAAATCAATCTCATCAATCACCACTTTGTCTTTCGTGACAACTTGTTTGACCTGAAAATGCTCCCCCCCAGCCGCCAAATAGACAACTAAACCAACGCGCTCGAACGGCTCCAAAAAGGTCAACCCGCATCCCACTACCCGCGAAATCTTTCCGCTTCGTTCCAGCACAACCGCGTGCCCTTCTTGTACCACTAACACCCCCGGTCCACCAAACTTGGCGAGCCAACCAGCAGGGGCGTTGTACAGTTGGGCTTTACCTCCGCTCACTACCCAAGTGCCTTTGTTGATGCCAATCAGCACATCGGCAACGTGGCGTGTGAGTTTCTTCCTGTCCGTCTCGGACAGTTTGTCGTACTCCTCTCTCCCACCGACAAGCAAGTGCGCCGCCGGCTCGGCTTGCGACAGATAGTACTCCCAATACGAATACTTGAGGAATGGATAAAGAAACAAGTAGACCACCGCTTGACCGACGTTGGCAAGCCAGTAGCCCCATAGCAAATCCAACCCCAACACACTCTTTGCCAAGATGGCTCCTCCGCCGGCAAGTAGGGAGGTCAATATAAGCATTTTGCCGCCAAGACTGTTCAACAGCCCACTGAGCCACTCGCAGAATCTCTTATGCGAAGGTGAAACAAACTCGGTCAGCGGAAGCCGACGTTCTGGAATCTTGCCAACATACCAAGACGCCAATCTGAAAAAGAGCCAGGCAGAGAGGACCATCGGCAGCAAAACAAAAACCGACACTCCAAACAGTCCAAGATAGAATACAATTCGCTCACGGCGTGTCATAGGCGCCCTCCTGCCACGAACCCGCACGGTAACGAATGTGCGTTTGCCTCAATTCTGCCGCCTTCAAACACAAAACACCTGCTCCCCACGCGTCTACCAGACGCGCCGAATAGCAGGTGTTTCATATGGCTTACACCCCATCGTGCGCCAAAACGAGACTTGCCCCACGAGCAACAGCTAACCATCTATCGCCTCCAACGGCAACAGCAATCAGCCAAACGCAAATACTGATGAACCTCGCCTCCCAATGCCAAGTCGGCGCGCCGTCAATATGAATGGGAGACTAAAACCAAGATTCTTATCCGCTCCCGCGGGACAAAGTCAAACTTACAGCAACAATTATGCGCTCTTTTCCCCAAGAACGCAAATCGCGCTTCTGCTCATCACCCTGTTACCTTGTCACCCCCGTCACCTTCTACACCATCCGCTCCCTAATCTTCGCGCTCGCAAAATCCATCGCCGCCACCACCACGACGATCATCGCCACTACCGTACCGGCTTTGTGGTACTGCAGCATACTGAAATACGTATTCAAGAGCAAACCCACGCCGCCGCCACCCGCAAATCCCACAATCGTCGCGATGCGGATGTTGATGTCCCATTGGTAAATCAAATACGAAACGAACGGTGGAATGATCTGCGGCAAGATCGCGTAGATGATCGTCTGCAAGCCGGTCGCGCCAGTCGCCGCAATCGCTTCCGTGGGTCCGGGGTCAATGTTCTCAATCGCCTCCGAGAAGAGTTTGCCGATGAGCGCAAACGTCGTAATGGCGAGCGCAAGCATCCCGGCGAACGGTCCAATGCCAACCCAGAACACAAAGATCGCGACGTACAACAGCGCTTCGATCGAACGCAGCACATTCAACACGCTGCGCGCCACGTAATACACCACCAGCGTCAGCGCGCTGCCCCCCATCAAATTGCGCGCGGCAAGAAAACTAAACGGGACCGCCGCCAATCCACCCAACGTCGTCGCGAGCAACGCCTGGAAAATCGTGACGAGCATCTGCTTGAGCACCGTGTCGAACGTCTCTGGACTCAGGTCAATCGCCACGAAATCGCGCACCACCTTGACGAACGTAGGCGACGGCTCGAGCAACTTGCGCAAATCAATCTCCGAAAGTTGCCAGCAGAGCGCGAACACCGCGAGACCGAGCACCAGCCAAAACAGTCCGCGCAACGACGCGTAGAACGGCTTGGGCGCTTCCGCCGAGACCTTGACCTCTCCAGCCAAAATCCGCGCGCGCCATTTCGCGCTCACATAGTCCACGAGGATGATGACGATGGCGACTGCCCACAACGCCGCCGCGTACTGTTCATAGCCGCCTTTGCGGATCGTCTCGACGACGAAAAAGCCGATGCCGCCCCCCGCGACGAAACCGACCACCGTCGCCATACGCATATTGATGTCCCAGCGCAACAGCGTGTAGGCGAGGAACGGCGGGACGATTTGCGGGATCACGGCGTAACGAATGACTTGCAGCAGATTCGCGCCGGTCGCCGTGATCGCTTCGATGGGACCGGGATCAATGTGCTCGACCTCTTCGGAGTACAACTTGCCCAGCGCGGCGATGGAGTGAATCGTCAGCGCCAGCGTCCCGGCGAACGAGCCCAAGCCAACCCAGACGACGATGATGAGACCCCAGATGATCGTGTCTACGGAACGGACGACGTTCAGAAACGTCCGCATCGCGTAGTAGATGACGGTGCCGCCGGGAACGCGCGACATGATATTGTGCGCGGCAAAGAAACTGAGTGGAATCGCAAAAATGATTGCCAGAAACGTTGCCATCAGACCGATGGCGACCGTCTCAGCCATCTTACCCAGCACCGGCGTCGGAACCAGGGCGCCTTTCTGCGCCAATCCCAACTGAACCAGCCAATCCGGCGCGGGGCGGTCTACCACCTTGCCGATAATGTCCCCAAAGTTCTCACTCGGTCGCCAGGAACCTCCCTCTTGCGTGAACAAATCGGGATAGACTAGCGCCTTGAAGACGACCTGCACATCTTTGAACCGCGTGATGAGCCGATCCGGATTGATGTCGGTCACTTGCCAACCGATGGCGTAGATAACGACGATTGCCAGCAGCAAGCCCAGCCGGTCGTAGGTAGTTTGCCCGCGCGCGAGGCGATACGCATCGAAAACATTCCACAGCCAAAATAGCGCGAACACCAGCCACAGCCAGAGCGCGATCGCCTCCATCTGGAAATTCGCGAGCGCCCAATTGATCAGGTACGCCAGCGCGAGCGCGCCCACCAGAATGCCAATCCCGCGCTCACGCTTTCGCAGGTACAGTTGTCCTGCGCCGGGGATGCACAGGGAGAATACCGCTGCGAGCAAAGCGTTTTGGGAATGAGAAGATGGTGGGTTCATGGTTAGAGTATCGTAACTCGCTCTGCCTCTTGCCCGAAGATCGTCTTGAACTGCGTGTCGTCAATCTCTTGCGGTAATCCCTGAAAAACGATTTTGCCTTCTTTCAATCCGATCGCACGCGTCGAATAGCGATGCACCAGATCGAGAAAGTGGAGCGAGCACAGAACAGTGATCCCGTCTTCCTTGTTCATCTGCTCCAGGTACTTGAGGATCGAATGAGACAAGACCGGATCGAGCGAGGCGACCGGCTCATCCGCGAGGATCAACTTGGGCTCTTGCATCAACGCGCGCGCAATCCCGACGCGCTGCTGCTGCCCGCCCGAAAGCGAATCGGCGCGCACGTACGCCTTGTCCTGCAGCCCCAGCCGCTCGAGGTTCTTCAGCGCGCGCGCGTGATCGGCTGAGGAAAAATAGTTGAATAAACTCTGATACGGCGAGACATAGCCCAATCGCCCGGCGAGCACATTGGTCATCACCGAAGAACGTTTGACAAGGTTGAACTGTTGAAAGACCATGCCGATTTGCCGGCGCATCTTGCGCATTTCGGCTGGGGAAAGCGCGGTGAGATCGGTGCCATCCCAGATGATTCGCCCCGAGGTCGGCTCGATCAAGCGATTGATGCACCGCATCAACGTGGACTTGCCCGAACCGCTCAAGCCGATGACCGCGAGGAACTCGCCATCTTCGACCTCGAAACTGACGTCGCGCAGCGCAACGGTCCCATTCGGATAGACCTTGGTGAGGTTTTCAACTTTGAGCATGGTGGATTTTCAATAGACCTGGAAGGTCTTTGAAGAAGACCTTCCAGGTCTTGAGATTTATTTGACCAACGACGCGGCGTCCACGCCCGCTTTCTTCAACAGTTCTTTGAATTCGTCGTAGAAGGTGACGGGCACTTTCTTCAGGTTGTCGTAGCTGTAGGCGCGTTTGACTACGGCTTTGCCGCCCGGGTCTGCCATCATCGAGAGCAAACCATCCACGGTCGCGTCGCGCAGTTTGGGATCAAAGCCCTTGATGAACTGCAAACCATCGTTCGGGATGCGGGTGCTGATGAAGAACGGCTCGACCTTGTCTTTGACATCGGGATATGCCTTTTTGACGGCAGACGAATCGCGCGCGTCCACGTACGTCGCCCCCGCGTCGCAATCGCCCTTGTACACGGCAATCACCACGTTGTCGTGCGAACCCGCATAGGTAACTGCTTTTAGATCCTTCGTCGGGTCAATCCCATTCGCCTTGAGGTTGATGCTCGGAATGATCCAACCCGAGGTGGAGGCCGCGTCCACACCACAGAAGGTCTTGCCCTTTAGATCGGCGACGCTCTTGATGCCGGAGCCCTTCTTGGTGATGAACTGACCTTTGTAAAAGTCGCTCTGCTGACCCTTGAGTCCCTTGTCCGGGTCAAGATCATTCGTTGCGTAGGCGCGCGTCGCAGCCAGCGCCGGTTCGATGCCGTACTTTTCGCGCGCGAGGATCGCGGCAAAGGTCGCCAGGAAACCGGCGTGTGCTTTGCCCGCGCCCATCGCCTCGATGGAGACGGCGTACGACGTGCCGACCTCGATCTTGTACGACAAACCGGTGATCTTGTTCAAGCACTCGACCGTTTCATTGCCGGCTTTGGTGATCGTCGGGACATCGCCAGAAGGAACGAAGGTGATGACGATCGGTTTTTCCGGCGAGCCCAGTTCGCCCGCTTTGACGGTGGGCATATTGGGGAGTTTCTCGCACTTGGCTGGCGGAACAGTCGCCGTGGCTGGGGGCTTGGTCGCTACCGGCGCCTTAGTTGGTTCCGGCGCTTTGGTGGGTGGCACCGGCGTCGGGGTGGGCGTTGGCGCTGCGCACGCAACCAGTGCGAGCAACACCAACAACAACGTGGTGATCAGAACGAGTTTCTTCATCTCTTTCTCCTCCTTGGAATTAGGTACCAGATGGACGCGCTGTTGGGATCTTGAATCGTTCGCATCACCTCCTTGGATGAGTTTTCGCTCGAGTCCTTTGTCTACTCTATGATACTCAATTTAGTCAAATCCGTCAAAAAGGGGTAGCACCACAGTAAATCGTGGACATGGGGGTTCAGGGGGCTTTGCCCCCT
>DYLA01000040.1 GCA_020722265.1 Anaerolinea sp. | reverse complement strand
CGCATGTCCGGTGGTGTGAGAGGGAGCGGTTAGCCGCCGCTCCCTACTCGATTCAATCAGTTTCAAGCCAAGATCACCCCCTATAATCTGCTATTTCAACAGCATTAGGAACTAAAAAATGAAATGCTTGCACAAAAAGCAAGAAAAATTAAGCGGCACAAGCCGTTCGGCGGCAGGTCTGCAAACTGCTGTTACCTGTTCAGGACAAGGTGCATACTCTCACCTCGGATCATGGCAAGGAGTTTGCCGAGCATGAACTCATTGCGGAAACACTCCAACTCAAATTCTATTTCGCTCATCCTTATGCCGCTTGGGAACGCGGCACGAATGAGAACACCAATGGTTTGCTGCGACAATACTTTCCCAAGAAGTCAGACTTCAAAACCATCTCTAATAAAAAGATCGAACAAACAATCTCAAAGTTGAATTTCAGACCGCGTAAAATCCTTCGTTTCAAAACACCCTTTGAGGTGTTCTATCATACATCTGTTGCACTTACGACTTGAATTCACAAGTAGACAAAGGGGTATTTTCCTTGTCGCATTTTCAAATCTCCCCTCTTGACTCGCAACCTTTTTTCCTGTATGCTGTTTTAACGTTAGAATAATTTTTTGAACGATTGTTCAAAACCTCACAGGAGAAGAGAAAATGCCCCACATCAAGTTGAGTTGGCGCAACATCATCATCGCGGCGACCCTGCCCGCCGTGATGGAAGTGATCTGGCAGTTGTACAACACCTACGTCCCCGTCTATTTGCAGGCAGGCAATCCCGCCTTCACCGAAGCGGGAGCCACCACCGTCGGTTTTGGGCTGGGACCCGCGCTGACAGGTTTCATCCTCGTCTTCGACAACATCGCGGGTTTGTTCATCAGTCCCCTCGTCGGCGCATGGAGCGATAGCATGCGCTCGAAATGGGGACGCCGTATGCCCTACATTATCTTCGGTGTGCCCGTCGCTGTTGCCGCCTTCATCTTCATCCCGCTCATCCCGATGGGCATCGCCCCCGAACTTAACGGGCAGACGGGTCAACTCACAGGCTTGCTCGTCCCCTTCATCATCTCGCTCTTCCTCGTCCTGCTCGCCTTCGCAGTTGTCCGCCCCGTCGCAGATGTACTGATGTTCGACGTAACTCCCTCTCCCCAGCGCGCCACCGCTAATGGGATTGCGGGAGCGATTGCGGGTCTGCTGGTGGTGATCACCGCCCTGGCTGGCGCGGCGCTCTATGACGTGTACGGACCGCTTCCTTTCTGGATCGCAGCTGGTCTTGCCCTTCTGATCTTTATCCTCACCTGGGCATTTGTCAAAGAACCTGAAGAACTTGCCAGCGCCAAGGAACTGGCAGGCGAGCCATTCAACCTGAAAGGTATCATCGCCTTCCTGCGTGGACTCCCCGCAGAGCACGCCATTAGCTTGAAATATCTGCTCCTGAGCAACTTGCTTGCGTATGTGGCTCTCGCTCAAATGCAAGCATTCCTCAGTTCTTATGGTGTGTTTGCCCTCGGCATGGAAGAATCTTCAGCTGCCATGCTCGTTGCTATTCCCGCGATTGCGTTCATGATCATGGCTGTGCCCTCTGGTTTGATCTCCAACAAGATCGGACGCAAGAACACCCAGATCGTCGGCTTGGTTGGGTACGCCATCGGCGCTCTCGTCATCTACCTCTTCCCTGACGCGACCATGCTTAACGTGGGACTCCTCATCTGCGGTTTGACCTGGCCCCTCGCCAATGTCGTCCAAGTGGCAATGATTGTGGACAGCGCTCCCGTTGAAACCCTGATGGGAACCTACACAGGTCTGCGCCAGATCGCCGTAACCCTCGGCTTCATCATCGGACCCATCCTCGGCGGGACTCTCGTCGAAGCGATGGGCAACGATTACCGCTGGGTCTGGCTCATCATGTTCGTCTTCCTCGTCCTCGCTACTGTTGCGATTTTGCCTGTGACAAAGGGTGAAGCAAAGAAAGAAATTTAGGAATTAGATATATTAGGGATTAGGAATTGTGTAATTCCTAATCCCTAATTTGTAATCCCTTTATGACTATCGTCTTGCAAGTCCTCCTCGCCGTTCTCGTAATCTTCGCGTTCTACGCCGCGTATGCCAACCACGCCTACAACCGCGTCCTGCCCCAATCCCGCCCCTGCGTGGATTGTGCCACTCCTGCCCATGTCAACGGCTACGACTTGTACTACCGCGAACTCGGCACGGACAAAGGTTTGCCGCCCGTCATCCTCGTCCACGGCGGACCTGGTCACTCCAGCCTGAGTTTCAAGAATGGATTCGACTTCCTCGCCGAGCAAACCCGCGTCATTTTCTACGACCAGCGCGGTTCGGGCAACTCGCAGATCAAACCCAATCCCGAAGATTACATCATCGAGCAACTCGTGGAAGAACTCGAAGCCCTGTGCCGTGATGTGGTCAAAGCGGACAAGGTCATCCTCGTCGGTCATTCCTTTGGCAGCGCGTTGGTGCAGCGTTACGCGCTCAAATATCCTGAACATGTCGTGAAGATGGTCATCGTGGGCGGGATTCGAATCAACAACGGCATGAGCAACCGCTTCGTGTGGAAATATTTTGGCGGCGCGTTGTACTCCACCGCCCTCGGCTTCCCTCCCGCGGATTCAAAATCTGCTGACGCATGGTTTACCAAATCATCCGAAAAAGATAATCCACAAAGATTATTTGATAAAACAAAAACGGATTTACTCAAAGACACAGGCACAGTCTCCTTCGCCCCGTGGCGTGAAATTTCTTTTTCCCTCACAGGGTACGATTACAAAAAAGAACTCAGCCAGTTGCAAGTACCAACCCTTTTTATCTACGGCGCAGCCGACTCACAATACACAGGCAAACCCGTCGCCGATGAACTCTGCGCCACGCTCCCCAACTGCCAATCCGTTGAATTCACCCAAAGCGGACACTGGGCTTTCCTCGAAGAACCAGAAAAGTTTCAGCAAGTGATGAAAGACTTCCTCGCAAAATAATTACCAATTACTATTTACGAATTACGGTGTAAATAGTAATTGGTAGATGGTAAATGGTAAATATTTATCCATGACTTTTCCTTCTGCAAACTCCCTCCGCCCTCCTTCATACAAAGGCTCCACCGAGCAGACTTTGTACATCCCCATGCGCGATGGGACTCGTCTCGCCGTTGACCTCTACCTCCCGCGCGGACTCGACCCCGAAACCAAAATCCCCGCCATCTTCGCCGCCACACGATATTGGCGCAATCAACAACTCAAAGCGCCCTTCTCTTGGTTTCTCTCTTTGCCAGACTCCGCTCGCAACTTCTTCACTGCCTTTGGTTACGCCGTCCTTCGTATTGACATGCGCGGCACGGGCGCGTCGGAAGGGAATCATCCGCACCCGTGGTCTGCGACCGACCTCACCGACCTTTACGATTTAACCGAATGGGTCACGCAACAACTGTGGAGCAATGGTCAAGTCGGCGGCTTCGGCAACTCGTATCAAGCCACTACCGCCGAAATGCTTGGCGCGTGCGGACATCCCGCCGTCACCTCCGCGCTCGTGCGCTTCAACGAATACGATGTTTATACCGACATCGCTTTTCCAGGTGGCGTGCCGAATGAATTTATGCTTACGCAATGGGCGGATTACAACCGCGCCCTCGACGCGAATCAACTTCCCAAATCCATGAGCGCGCTCGAAAAGATTCTCGTCAAAGGCGTCAAGCCTGTTGGCAACCAGCCCATTCCCAAACATCACAACCAGCAAGTGGATTCCGCGCTGCGTCACATCACTTTCCGCGATGACCTCGACCCCGAACTCAACATTACGCTCGATGATGTCAGCATGTTCAACCGTCCCACGTCCCACGCCCTCGACCATTGGGGCAGTTGGTTCGACGCCGCCACCGCGAGCGCCGTCATTCATCGCTTCGCCAACAATCCCCGCCCGCAGCGAGCCGTCATCGGCGCGTGGAATCACGGCGCAACTCAGCACGTCGGCGCGAAAGAAAATCCATTTCCATTGCTCGCACAGATGAAAGAATCTTTGCGCTTCTTCGATAATCCGCCCGCGACCCGCGAGTTGCACTACTACACCATTTTTGAAAATGAATGGAAATCGACGCCTGAGTTTCCACCTGCGGGTTTGACCTCCACCCGATTCTTTTTCCAACCCCAAAGCGGACTCTCCTCGCTTCTTCCCCCGCCCCAGCCTGCTGACCGCTACCAGACAGATTTCAACGCCTCAACAGGACTCAACAACCGCTGGCAAACTGAACTCGACCAGCGTCCCGTAAAGTATGCGCCCATCAAAGGTCAACTCGCGTACACATCCGCGCCGCTCGAACAGGATACCGAAATCACTGGCTATCCCGTTGTCACGTTGTTCGTCAAGTCCACGCACGACGATGGCAACTTCTTCGTCTATCTCGAAGCGATTGACGAGCAAGGTAACGCGCAATATCTCACCGAAGGAATGTTGCGCGCCATCCACCGCAAAGTTTCAAACGACACGCCACCGTATAAACAGTTCGTCCCTTATCATTCATTCAAACGTGCCGACGCCATGCCGCTCATCCCAGGTGAAGTGGCAGAAATCACCTTCGGGTTGAATCCCATCTCGGCGCTGATTCGCCGCGGGTGGAAGGTACGAGTATCCGTTTCAGGCGCAGACAAAGACACCTTCGCCAGAATCCCGCTCACGGGTAGTCCGAGCGTGGAAATCCAAATAGGAGGTGAAACCGCCTCATTCATCGAAATTCCAGCGACCAGTCGTTCCTCATCTTGAAGAATCCAAAGGAGTAAAACAATGAAACGCTTGAAAATTTTCATGTTGGTTTTGATTTTGGCAATGTTATCTGCCTGCGCAAGCCCCGCGCCTGTCGAAACTGAAGCCCCCGCTTCCAATACGCCACAGGTTGGCGGAACGCTGGTAGTTGCCTGGCCCCAGGAGCCGCGCACACTCGACCCCGCCCTCAATGGAGATAATGCGGGCGAATTCGTCTCGAACCTGATTGGCGCGAATCTTGCCACTTATGATCCCGAAGGCAACCTGGTTCCGTATCTCGCTGAGAGTTGGACGATCTCCGAGGACGGTATGGTGTGGGAATTTAAACTTCGCAAAGACATTAAGTACAGCGATGGCACACCTGTAACCGCGCATGATTTTGCCTGGGAATACAAACGCGCCATGAATCCTGAAACCGCCTCTCCTGCAGCTGGCACCATGTTGGCATTTACCGCGGACGCAGAAGCCGTGGATGACAATACCCTCAAGTTGACCTTTGCCGTTCCGTTTTACGGGTTCGGTACTGCCATCACCAACGGCGGGTATTTACAACCTGTTCCGCAGGCGGCTGTGGAGGCTAACCCCGAAGCGTTTGGCAAATCCCCAATTGGCGCGGGACCCTACGTCCTCAAGGAATGGGTGACAGGTGAAAAGATTGTTCTGGAGCGCAATCCCAACTTCACATGGGACGCCGCCTTTACGCACGGTGGACCGTATTACATCCAAAATATTGAAGTGCGCTATATTCCCGAATACACCACCATTGTGGCGGGGCTGGAGGCTGGCGAGATTGATTATGCCGTGATCCAGGCAAAGGATGTCCAGCGCATTAAGGACACGGGAAAATTCCAGGTATATGAATCGATTCAGGCTGGAGTTAGCCCGTACATTTCACTGAACACCAGCGTCGCGCCATTCGATGATTTGAAAGTCCGCCAGGCATTTAATCATGCTGTGGATAAGGAAACCTTGATTAAAGTGGCGGCTCTTGGCGCAGGCGTCATTCAGGATGGACCTTGCTCTAGCACACAATTCGGTTGCTGGTCTGCCACGCAGGAAGATTTTGGCTATGGCTTTGACCTTGAAAAGGCAAAGCAATTAATGCAGGAAGCAGGCTACACGGCTGGCGCGAATGGAATTTTGGAGAAAGACGGCGCGCCGCTCAAACTTACCTTGCTGACAGACGCAGTCCGCGTTAAAGTTGCAGAAGTCCTGCAAAAGCAATATCAGGCGCTTGGCGTGGAAATCGAAATTCAAACCGTGGAAGGCTCCATCATGTTCGACACGCTTCGAAGCGGTGATTATCAAATTGCGCTCAATGGCGTAACCTACCCAACCACTGACCTGGAAATGGCAATGTTCCACTCCGAATTTGGCGCATATAACTTCGGCTTCTACACCGACTCTGCGCTGGACGATCTGGTGATGGGAATTATTGTCACGATGGACCCTGCGGCAAATGCCGAGGCACAGCAGGCGCTTGAACAGCACATTATGGAGCAAGCCTATATCGTTCCGCTATACTCGCCAGTTCAATACATTGCCGTCAGCAACCGCGTCAAAGGCTCTGTGTTCTCCGAAAAGGTAAGCCTTGCCGCAGGCTTGACCCAACTCTATCTCAACGACGCCTGGCTCGAAGAAAAGTAAAATCAAGTTGAAACAGACCCTGAAGGTCATCACCTTCGGGGTCTGTCCCAAGAGGCATTATGATATTCACTGATATTCTGTTTGAAAAGCGCGGCAACGTGGCGCTCATTACACTTAATCGCCCTGAATTGCTCAACGCATTCCGCAAGACCACCATGCGCGATTTTTTGAACGCGCTCCAACAGGCGGCAGGAGACGAAGAAGTGCGAGTCGTTGTCGTCACAGGCAGCGGGCGTGGATTTTCCGCAGGCGCAGACCTGACCGAAATGGAGCAGATTGTTTCCAGCGAGATCAGCCTGGCGCGCGCACGCGAGCGCCTGAAAAGCTATCAGAATGTCACCCGTCAAATGCTTGCCATGCCCAAGCCCATCATCGCCGCGCTCAATGGGCTTGCTGTGGGCGTCGGCGCTGAGATTGCGCTGGCAAGCGATATCCGCCTTGCCTCTGAAAACGTGTACTTCTCTTTTGCAGAAGTCAAGCGCAGCCTGTTTGAAACCAATGGTGTGATGTACATCCTCCCGCGTCTGGTGGGGATGGGACGAGCCGCTGCGATGATGTTGACAGGCGATAAGGTTTTCGCCTCAGACGCCCTTCAAATGGGTCTTGTCACCCAGGTCTTTCCCGCCGCTGAATTATTGCCCGCCGCCTTCGAGATGGCACAGCACATCGCCGACAATGCGCCCATCTCTGTCCGTTTAATCAAACAGGTTTTGCAGCGCACCTACGATTCCAGTCTGGAAGCGGTCATGCTTTTGGAGGAAGATGGCATGATGGAATGCCTTGCCAGCGATGACTTGCGTGAAGGTGTGCGCGCCTTCAACGAAAAACGCGCCCCTCACTATCAGGGCAAATAAATGATCAAGTATGTCTTCATCCGCCTGTTGACGATTATTCCCGTTCTCTTCGGCGTGATGGTGTTTACGTTTGTGATTTTCCAATTTCTGCCAGGCGACCCCGCTGCCGATATGCTTGGTCCGCTTGCCACGCCCGAAAAGATTGCCGAAGTCCGCGCCGAGTTGGGGTTGGATGACCCGCTATGGGTGCAATTTGGTAGTTTTCTGACAAATGCCATGCGCGGCGACCTGGGAACTTCCTTTCGCGGGCAAAGACCCGTTTTGCAGGAAATTCTCAGTCGTTTCCCTGAAACGCTCAAACTAACCTTCTCTGGCATGACCATTGCTGTGTTCGGCGGTGTGGGTGCGGGCATCATCGCCACCGTCTCGAAAAACAAATGGCTGGAACGCTTTATGTTGGTCTTCACGCTGGGCGGACTATCCATCCCAAGTTTTTGGCTTGCCATTATCTCCATTTTGATTTTCAGCGTCGGGTTGAACTGGTTTTCCGCCACTGGCGGCGACGGGTGGAAGGATTTGATTCTGCCTTCGTTTGTGATTGCGGCGGGACCCGCGGCGGTGCTGGCGCGAACCACACGCACCAGCCTGCTACAGGTAACCCGCGCTGAGTACGTTCGCACGGCGCGCGCCAAGGGCGCCAGTGAACGGCGTGTACTGCTCAAACACATTCTCTCCAATGCCATGATTCCCATCGTCACCGTGATTGGGTTACAGATAGCGGATTTAATGACGGGCGCGGTGTTCATCGAGTCTGTTTTCGCCCGTTCGGGCGTGGGCAGGCTTGCCATCACGGCGGTTTTTTCCCGCGACTACCCGATGATTCGGGGCATTGTCATCTTTGGCGCTTTTGTGTATATCTTCGTCAACCTGTTCATTGACCTTTTGTACGGCGTCCTCGACCCGCGCATTCGATATGAGTGAACCATCCGCCATGTCCACAGTAGACGCTTTACCAAAACCCGTCATGTCGCCGCCTCAAAGCCAATGGCAGATTGCATGGCGTCACCTGCGCCGCAATCCGCTGGCTTTGTTTGGGCTGTACGTTTTGTTGTCGCTTGTGATGATTGCGCTGGCAGCGCCCATTCTCACATCCATTGACCCAACCGACATGGATTACGAAAGCATTCTCGCCGCACCCAGCCACCAGCATATTTTCGGCACCGATGACCTGGGACGCGATATTTTCAGCCGCGTGCTGTGGGGCGGGCGCGAGTCGCTGCGAGTGGGCTTGCTGGCAGTGGCAATCGCTGTTATTGGCGGAACCATCGTAGGCATGATTTCTGGATATTTCGGCGGCAAGGCAGACATGCTGATGCAACGCGCCCAAGAAATCATCACAGCCATCCCGAGCATTCTCTTGATATTGAGCATTCTCGCTGTCTTTGGCGTGGGCTTGAACACGGCTCTGGTGGCGCTTGGCATTGTTTCCATTCCGTGGTTTTCGCGCATTGCGCGCGGGGCAACGCTTGCGATCAAATCCATGGAATACATCAGCGCGGCGCAGGCATTGGGAGCGAATCACGTACGGATTTTAGTTTTGCACGTACGGATTTTAGTTTTGCATGTATTGCCCAACATTGCCGCGCCCCTTATATCTGCCGCAACGCTTGCGCTTGGATATGCCATCATGGCGGCGGCGGGATTGAGTTACATTGGGCTTGGCGCCCAACCTCCATCCCCTGAATGGGGAGCCATGCTCAACGCGGGCAGCGGTTATTTGCGCGACGCCTGGTGGATGTCCATATTCCCTGGTCTGTTTCTTTTTTTTACAGTTTTAAGTATTAACCTTCTGGGTGATGGATTGGTCGTTGCCCTTGATCCCAAACTGAGACAATAATCCATGCCAACAATCACAAAAATCGAAATCATCGACCTCAACATTCCTTTCAATCATCCCTTCAAAATTGCTTTGGCGGTGATGAACAGCGCCCACAACATCATCGTCCGCGTGCATGACAGCGACGGATTGATTGGCGTGGGCGAAGGCGTGCCATCGCGCTTTGTGACAGGCGAAGACGCCGATAACGGATTTGAATCCGCCAAACTGTATGCGCAACTGCTCATTGGCAAAAATCCGTTAGAGATTGACACACGCTTACGAGAACTTGAACAGTACATGCTCAAGAATCCCGCCATCCGCTGTGCCTATGACCTTGCGCTCTATGACCTGCTTGCAAAACATGCGGAACTTCCTTTATATGCTTTGCTCGGTGGCGAGAAAAAAGTCTTGTACTCCAACCGCACCATCGGAATCGACTCGCCCAACAAAATGGCGAAAACCGCGAAGCAGCATGTTGAGAACGGCGTGAAGGCATTGAAGGTCAAAGTTGGCACGGGACGCGCGGATGACCTTGCCCGCATTCGCGCCATTCGTGAATCAGTCGGCAGCGGCGTTCCCATGCGGCTCGACGCGAATCAAGCCTGGGACGAAATCGCCGCTATTAACATTCTCACCGCACTGGCAGAATATGAGATCGAAGTCTGCGAACAACCATTGCCCTACTGGAACATCGAAGGCTTGAAGCGAGTCCGCGAGCGCAGTCCCATCGCCATCATGGCGGATGAATCTATCTTCGACGCGCATGACGCCTTTCGTCTCGCCTCCCTTGGCGCTGTGGATTACTTCAACATCAAACTTGCCAAGTCTGCGGGCATTCACGGCGCGCTGAAAATCAACGCTATCGGCGAAGCGGCGGGGATTAAATGTATGCTCGGTGGCATGTCCGAGTCTCTCATCGGAGTCAGCGCGGGCGCGCATTTGGTTTGCGCCTGCCCGAATATTTCTCTGCACGACCTCGACTCTCCCTTCCACTTTGCCGAAGAACCCTCCATCGGCGGCGTGGACTTCCAATCCAACGGCGCTGTGACTCTCTCCAACGCTCACGGTCACGGCACGGATGTGAGTCCTGAGTGGATGGAGAAGAGCAAGAGAGTGGTAATTGGAGATTAGTAATTGGTAACTGCCAATCTCCAATCTCTAATTACCAGTTACCATTACCCAAAAAGGAACTTATGCCCACCTTCCCTCCCTTCCCCACCCCCGCCCGCATTGGATTGCTCGGCGTGGCGTTTGACGAAAACTCATCCTACAAACGCGGCTCGGCATTGGCTCCACAACGGATTCGTGAAGCCTTCTTTTGTGACTCGTCCAACCTGTGGACGGAGAACGAATCCTATCTCGGCGCGGACGGACTCTTCGCGGACATGGGCGACATCACACCGTCAGCGGAGAGAATGCCCATAGAGACCGAGCAAGCCGCAGGTAACTTATATGAAGCGGGGTTGAAGGTCATGGCATTTGGCGGCGACCACTCCGTCACCTATCCGCTGGTAAAGGCTGCGGCAAAATATCATTCCAACTTGAGCATTTTGCATTTCGATGCGCACCCCGATCTGTACGATGACTTTGAAGGCAACCCGCATTCACACGCCAGCCCCTTTGCGCGGATCATGGAAGCGGGCTTGGCAAAGCGACTCGTGCAAGTGGGCATTCGCACCATCAACGGACATCAACGCGAGCAAGCCAAGCGTTTCGGCGTGGATGTGCTTACCATGCAAAACTGGCGCGATGTCTTCAACCTGCAATTCGACTCGCCGCTTTACATCACCTTCGACATGGACAGCCTCGACCCCGCCTTCGCACCTGGCATTTCCCACCGCGAACCTGGCGGGCTGTCCACGCGTGAAGCGTTGAGCGTCATTCAGTCGCTCAATGTAAACATCATCGGCGCAGACGTGGTGGAACTCAACCCCACGCAAGACCCGTTCAACGTCACTGAAATGGTGGCGGCGAAAATCTTCAAAGAGATCGTTGCGAAAATGCTGTAAAACTATCCGTCATTGCGAGCCGCCGCTCTTGTTCTTTGGCGGCGAAGCAATCTCCTGAGATTGCTTCGGGCGAAAACCATCGCCCTCGCAATGACGAAAGAGGAATGATGAACTCACGCGAACGAATCCATGCTGTGCTTCAACGCAAAACGCCAGACCGTGTTCCGCGCTTCGAGGTCTGGATTGATGGCATGTTCGATGAACTCGGCGTCACTGACCCGTACCGCGCCTATGCCGAGTTGGGACAGGATGGAATTCTCATGCCATACCAAACCCCAACAGATAGCAACGCCTGGAAAGACGGCGTGGATGAATTCGGGCGCGTGTGGAAAAAGGGCATGTATTTCAGCGGCGTGGTGGAAACGCCCGATGATTTGAAAAAATTCACGCCGCCGCTTTCGTATGCGGAAGGTTTCTTCGATGACAGGAAGGTCGCGGCGCTTCGCACGGATTATCCTGACCATTGCCTTTTTTATGGCACACACATCGGGCCCTTCATGGGCGCGTACATGGCAATAGGACTGGAGCGCATGTTCATGAAGTATCGCAAAGACAAGCCCTTCGTCCATGCGGTGATGGAGATGCGGCTGGAATGGGCGCTGGCAATTTTTCGGCGGGCGGTGGAACTTGGCGCGGAGGTCATCATCATGGGCGATGATTCCGCCCATCGTGGCGGCTCGATGATTTCCCCGCAGATGTGGCGCGAGTTGGTGCTGCCATATCATCAGCGTGTGGTGCGTGAGTTATCCGTCCCCGTCATCTGGCACACGGATGGGAGAATTGATAAGTTGCTACCCTTCGCCGTCGAAGCGGGTTTTGCAGGAATGCACGGACTCGAAACGCTCTCAGGTAATAAACTCGATGAAATCAAACGCGACTACGGCGACCAGTTAATTTTGATGGGCAACGTGGACATCAATCTATTTTTTGAGCCGAACATCGAACTCATCCGCGCGGATGTCAAACGCAGTTATGAGCAAGGCGGCAGGGAAGGCTTTATGCTTTCCTCTTGCAACAGCATTTACCCTGGGATGAACCCCGAAGCCGTGCGCGAGTTCTTCCGCTGTCAGGTAGAATTTGGCGGAGACTGATTTTTCACCACAGAGAACACAGAGAGCACAGAGATTTTTTGTGGAAAAACCAACCCGCGCAAAAGGAAAATAACATGGTTAAGAAATCTATCAAATCAGAACAGCCTACTTTCATTGAAGAAGCCCGCCGCAAGCAAATTATCGACGCGGCATTGCAGACGATTGCCGAGCAGGGCTATACCCAAACCTCCTTTGCCGAAATCGCAAAGGGACTGGGAATCACCAAAGGCTTGATTGCCTATCATTTCAACGGCAAGCATGACCTCATCACATCCGCCATTCATACGATTTTGAATCGGCAGGGCGCGTATATCAAAAGCCATGTCGATGCGCAGGAAGACGCGGGCGACAAACTTGATGCCTACATCAAATCCAGTTTTGAGTACATTGAGCAGAACCGCTCTCACTTTGTGGCGTTGGTGGATTTATGGGGAAGTTTCACTTCGTCCGAAGAAAAGGAAGCCTTCAGCCAGGCGGCTTATGACCCATGCCGCGCACACTTGAAGAAAATTTTCCGCATTGGCAAGGAACAAAAAGTATTTGTCAAATTGGATGAGCAGGTGATGGCAACGGTCATTCAAGGCGCGATTGACGGCGTGATGCTGCAATGGGTCTTCGACCCCGAAGCGGTGGATTTGAAAGACGCCAGCCGCGAGTTGAGTGAGATGTTCGTGAAGCGAGTGAAAAAGAATTAACCACAGAGCGCACGGAGAGCACAGAGATTTTTTCTCTGTGACATCTGTGTTCTCCGTGGTGAAAATAGCCAAAGGAGAATCGCGTATGGAATGGAAGAGTCTGGCCCATCTGGTGGAGGATGCGGCGGAACGGTTTGGAGAGAAGCCGCTGTTCATTTTCGAGGACAAGCCGCTTTCGTTTGCCGAGGTCAATCGGCTGGCGAATCGCACCGCAAATGCGTTGTTATCCCTCGGCGTGACGGTGGGCACGCACGTGGGCGTCATGCTGCCCAATGGCGTGGACTTCCCCATCGTCTGGTTTGCGCTCGCCAAACTCCGCGCGGTGATCGTGCCAGTTAACATCAATTATCACGACCACGATTTAACGTACATCCTGGACGATTCGCAGGCGGAGGTCTTCATCGTCCACGCGGATTATCTTGACCAGTGGAACAAAGTGCGCGGGAATCTGCCACGGGTGAGGGAAACGCTCGTAGTCGGCGACCCCGCCCAAGTCCAGGATTTGACCCGCAGGATGGAATCCGCGTCTGAGACGTTCGATTCATCCCAAGCCGAGGCGGATGACTTGCTCAACATCCAATACACATCTGGGACGACGGGCTTTCCCAAAGGCTGTATGCTGCAACAAAAATATTGGCTGCAAATCGGTCAGATCGCCGTTGATTATTTTGTGCTGACACCCGATGAGCGCAACCTGACCGCGCAGCCGTTCTATTATATGGATCCGCAGTGGAACACGGTGGCAAGTCTGATCGGCGGCGCGCCATTGGTGATCTTGCCGAGATTCTCGCCGTCGAATTTTTGGGGCGAAGTGATTCGATACAACGTGACCGTGTTGTACTTGATCGGCACGATGCCGTTCTTTTTATTGAAGATGCCCGAAGACCCCGCGCTGGAACGCGGACATAAATTGAATATGATCTTGTGTTCGGGGATTCACCCCAAGTTCCATGCTGAGTTTGAACGTCGTTGGGGCGTGCCGTGGCGTGAAGCGTTTGGAATGACCGAAACGGGCGTGGACTTGATCGTGCCGTTTGATGACGGGTTTTCAGTGGGCACTGGCGCAATGGGCAGACCGATCGCAACGAAAGAAGCGCGCGTGGTGGATACGGATGGAAATGATGTGCCCGAAGGCGGCGTGGGTGAGTTGATCCTGCGCGGCGAGCCGATGATGTTGGGATACTGGAACAAACCCGAAGCGACGGCGGAGGTCATGAAGAATGGCTGGCTGCACACGGGTGACCTGGTGACAAAAGATGCGAAAGGATATTTCCACTGGCAGGCGCGCTTGAAGGATACGATCCGCCGCGCGGGTGAAAATATTTCATCGGTGGAAGTGGAAGGCGTGCTGATGGAACATCCTGCCGTGAAAGTGGCGGCGGTTGTGCCTGTCCCTGATGAGTTGCGCGGCGAAGAAGTGAAGGCGTATATCGTGTTGAAGGATGGATACACAAAAGAAAATGCTTCGCCTGAATCCGTTTTGGATTATGCGCGCAAGCAGTTGGCGTATTTCAAAGTGCCGAGGTTCATTGAATACGCTGATGACTTGCCGAGAACGCCATCAGAGCGGGTGGAGAAGCATAAGTTAGTGAAGATGAAAGCGGACTTGCGCGTTGGAAGTTACGACGCTGTTGAAAAAACATGGAGATAAAACCAAGTACACGGATTTGACGGATCGCACGGATTTACACAGATTTTTTACAAAAAAGAAAATCCGTGCTCTTTCCGTGAAATCAGTGTAATCCGTGTCCAAAAGTTTTTTGGAGATTTATGAACACACAACAACTCAACGAAACAATATCAAAAACTCTTACTGCATGGAATATCCCTGGCGGGGCGGTGGCGATTGCTCAAGGCGATGAGATTTTCACGCAAGGTTATGGCGTGCTCGAAGCAGGCAAGACTGAAGCAGTGAATGCGGATACCATCTTTGCAATTGGTTCCACTACAAAAGCATTTACCTCCGCGCTCATCGGCATGTTGGTGGATGAAGGCAAACTGGCGTGGGATGACCCCGTCGTCAAATTCATTCCCGACTTTCAACTTTACGATGACTGGGTGACGAAAAACGTCACCGTGCGCGATTTGCTCTGTCATCGTCTCGGGTTGGAACGCGCCCAAAAACTTTATTATCATCGCGGATACGACCAGCGCGAAATCATCCGCCGCATGAGGTATCTCAAACCTGCGGCTGGATTCCGCACAGGGTTTTACTACGCCAACCAGCAATATGGTCTAGCGGGGTTGATTGTCGAAGCGGTCACGGGCAAGTCATGGGACGATTTCATCACCGAAAGAATTTTCAACGCGCTGGGCATGTCGCGCTCGTTCAGCGGCTATGACCGAATTACCGACCACAAAAATTTTGCCGCGCCTCACGCCGTCCTCGATGAAACCTATCCCGCAAGCGCGCGCTTCCTCGGCGAAATGAGCGCCATCGAAAATTTCAAAATCGCGCATGAACCCGCTGGCTCGATTCACACTTCTGCCAATGACATGGCGCAATGGCTCAAAGTCCTGTTGCAAAACGGCGCTCCGCTTTTGCAAAAACCCACCTTCGACGAACTCATCACGCCGCAAGTCGTCATGCAGGATATTCTCAACTCCGAACTCGCGCCGCTCGCCTATCTTCAACCTGCCACGCACTTCTGGACGTACGCGCTCGGTTGGTGGGCAATGGATTATCGCGGCGAAAAAGTTCTCATGCACGGCGGGCAAATGCCTGGCTACAACTCCGTCGTTGCTTTCCTTCCGCAGCGCAAACTCGCGCTCGCTGTCATGGTCAACGTCCATCAAACCCTCGCCCATGCCGCGCTGTTTTATGCGATCTCCGATATTCTGCTCGACAAGCAAGATCGCGACTGGTCGTCCGAATTTCAGATGGTGGCGCAGGGATACATGGCAGAAGTCAAAGGTCAAGTGGACGACATGCGCCTCAAACGTGACCCGAACCTGCCTCCGTCCATTGGGCTTGATTCCTTCGCTGGGACATTTTCCAACGACCTTTTCGGCGAAGCGACTGTGACTTACAAAGACGGCTCCCTGCAACTCACCTATGGAGCCAACACCGCCATCCTCGAACATTGGCAAGGCGATACCTTCCTCGCCCATTGGAATCTCAAAGCCTTCCTCGATGACTCAATGATTGCCTTCAGCCCCGATGGCAAGACGATGACCCTGCTCAATGACCGAGCCGAATACAAAAAGATTTAAGTACCGCGACATTCATGTCGCATGTGAATCGCGAGATAAATCTCGCGGCACAGACAGAAGGAAACCATGAACCCCACCGAACTCATCCTTAAGAATTTTGAAAAAGTATCATCCATCCCACGCGGATCAAAGAACGAAGCGGCAATTCGCAACTGGCTCATTGATTGGGCGACGGAACACAACTGCACTTCCAAAACAGACACGGCGGGGAATCTCGTCATCTATGTCCCTGCCAGTGTAGGCTATGAAGACCGCCCGACGTTAATTTTGCAAGGTCACATGGACATGGTCTGCCAGAAGACACTTGGAGCCACGCATGATTTCACGAAAGACCCCATTCAACTCATCCGTGACGGTGATTGGATTCGCGCCAATGGCACCACTCTCGGCGCGGACAACGGCATTGGCATTGCGTTGATGATGTCGCTGGTTGAAGATGAGTCTGTAAAACATCCGCGGCTGGAATTGCTGCTGACCGTCGAAGAAGAGTCGGGGCTTGTCGGCGCAGATACTCTTGACCCGTCCTTGCTCTCGGGTAAAACCCTCATCAATGTGGATTCCGAAACCGAAGGCGTGTTCACCGTCGGCTGTGCGGGCGGCGGGAGTGTAAATATCACTTTGCCCGTCACATGGGACTCACAAAAGCAGAATGAAGTTGCTTTTGAATTGAAGGTCAGCGGGTTGCAGGGCGGGCATTCAGGCGAAGACATCAACAAATTCCGCGCGAACGCCAACAAACTTATCGCCCGCGCGCTGGACTTTATTCAACGCGATGTGGAAATTCGCCTGTCCACGCTCAAAGGTGGGACGGCGCGCAATGCCATTCCACGCGACGCGGAAGCGGTGTTCGTTTGCAGGAAAGATAAAGCCGAATCTTGCAAGGAAATATTCTCAGCTATTCAAGCCACCGTCCAAAGTGAACTTGCCAAAACAGAGACAGGGCTTGTGCTCACACTGAATGAAATCAGCGGTGAGCCAGTCCGCGCTATTAGCCCTGCTGAAACTCAAGCGGCAGTCCGCTTGCTGATGGCGTTACCGCATGGAGTTACATCCATGTTTGCAGATATGCCCGCCTTCGTCGAAACGTCCAATAACATTGGCGTGATGGAATTGAAAGAAGATGGATTGTCTATCATCTCGAACCACCGCAGCGCGGTCTTTTCGAGATTGGAAGAAATCACCAGACGAGTCGAAACTGTCGCATGGCTGGCAGGCGCAAAGACCGAACGAACGAAGATGTTCCCTCCCTGGCAGCCGAACATGGAATCTCCGCTCCTCAAGCAATGTGTCGACACATATCGTAGCATCGTCGAAGAAGACCCCAAAATAGAACTTACCCACGGCGGGCTTGAATGCGGCATCATCAGTGACCGCTGCGGCGGGCTGGATACCATCTCGATGGGACCGACGATCATAGATTTACATTCGCCAGAGGAGCGGTTGTATGTGCCGTCCCTTGCGAAAACCTGGGAGTTCTTGAGAATACTACTGACAGTTAATTTCATATCTCTTAAATCCTCAGTGTAATGTTCCCAGCGCGGCATATATCATGAATATGGGTATAAGTTTCGACCCACGTTGAACCACATTTAATACATACCACACCCTGCCCCCAGATATGGAAACAAGGTGCCAAGAACAGAATAAAGCTCTCCATATAGTTGAATGATCGTGTATGGGAATGGAATTTCTCTCATAAACGATCATGCCGCACTTACCATCAAAGGGTGCGTACTTAATACCTATTTTCCGCTACCCCCTGAAAGGGGTTTGCGGAGCGCGGTGACGGGATACAATCTGGGGCATGAAAACCCAGAAAAATCCCACCGCTATCGAA
>DYLA01000039.1 GCA_020722265.1 Anaerolinea sp. | reverse complement strand
CCCGCACCATCTTCACCTGCGCAAAATCATCCACCGGCACCTTTTCGAGCGCGGTTTCTTGCGACGGCTTGTACTGGCCGAGCATCTCCGCTTGCGTCGGCGCGCCCTCCCAGGCGAGATCAATGATGCGCGTGTGATTCGTATCGCGCGCGCCGCCGCCAAAGCGCCACTGCGCCGCAGCCGGCTCGACCTCGCGCACGCGCCACACCCCCGCCGCTGGAAAGCCCTCCTGTCCCAGCATCACGCCGAGATAGCCAAACGTCTTGGGGTCGCCGGGGAACGCGTCCTTGGGCACACGCAGCGTCACCGTGCGCGCGACCGGGTCAACGGTGATTTTGAGCGCGACATCGAGTTTGGCGGGCTTGCCATCGCCGCCAACTTTGTAAACGCCGGGCGTCCATCCCTCCGCCCAGACCGCGTAATCCCACGCGTCTTCTGCCGAGACCGCCGCGTTGCGGCCGGGCAACAGCATCCGCGCGCCCGAGCCGGCTTGGTGATCAACGTCAATGTACACATCGAGCGTTTGCACCGCCAAGCCGTTGGGACTGTTCCAAGGGTTGTCAATTGGTCCGTTCAGTTTGAAGCGAAACACCAAATTCTTGGCGTCGGTGCCGACGACGAACTCGGCAATATCAAAGTTGCCCGGCTTGAAGACCGCATCGGTGGGGTACGTGTAATTGCCTGGGCCCCGATCGTCGCCTTGGGGGTCCTGGATCGTCAAGAGCGTCGTCAGCGTCGAAATATCCGGCAGGACGAGGCGCGCCGCGCCGCCGTACGGCGCGCGCGCGAGTTCCCTCCCGTCCTTCGCCAAGACAGTCAGCAGGTACACGTTGTCGCCCGCGTCCAACTCACCGAGCGCAGCCCAAGGGAGCGCGATTTCGAGCGTGCGTTCACTCGCCGCGACCTTTGCCGCCGCGTCCGTCTTGTCCCACACGTTCTCGCCTTTGGCAAGATTCACCCTCGCGCTCGCCGCGCCGTCCGTGAACTGAATCGCGACCTCGTGACTCGCGCCAAAACCGAGCGCGGCTTGATCGGCGTTGCCATAGCGCGAGAATGCGTTGAACGCTTGCGCCTTGGGCGACGCGAGATACACGCCGACGGACAAATCCGGGGCGAGTGCGCGCCACGCTTGCGGCGCGTCCAAGCGCAGGTAGATATTCTGCGTGTCGTAGCCGAGAGTCGTCGTGACGAGGCTCGTCGTCGTGGCGGGATACACCGCGCCCTTTGCCCACTCGGCCGCGGCGGCTACGCCATCCATCGTCGGCGTGAACATCCCTTCGATGCGTTTTGCCGGCGCGCCGGCGACGCGCGCGATGATCGGCACATAGACGAAATCGGGCGGCGCCGCGCCGAGCGCGCGATAAACTTGGGCGAGATAGTTGCGGAACTGATCGTCGAACGCGGCGTCATCGCCGGAATCCTGATCCGCGCCGTACCACCAGAACCAGTCCGACCCTTCCGCCGCGTACAGCGCGTCGAACGCTTGGGCGATTTGCGCCGGCGTGGCGGGCTGGTTACCCAGCGCGTACTGGTTCAGCGTCTCGCGCGTGCGGCGCAAATAGTCCCAGGCACGATTCTCTTCCTCCTCGCCGATCCAGGTCTCGTAGTTGTGGTTGATCCACGACCCCGCCCACAGTTTTTCGATCTTGGGCGCGGTGGGGTAGCGCGCGAGGTATTCGCTCGGCGTGACCGTCCGGATGTCTTGGGCAGCCGCGAGTTTATCGTACAGCGTGTTGAGAAATTCTTTGCCGTCATTATCGTAGTACTCCCACGCGTTCTCGCCATCGAGCAGAATCGTGACGAGGTGGGGACCCGGCGCGCCTTCCTGCTTCAAGCGATCTTTGATCGCGCGCAGGCGCGCCATCAAATCGTCCGACGCCTTGCCGCCCGGGGTGCCGCTGTACTCGAACCCAACTTTATCGGAGATGAGCCGATCGCGAAAGACGATAGCGACCGGGCGCGTGTCCGCGTATCGAACCAGATAAGGACGATACAACTTGTCTGCTTGCTGCACGGTGTCGCGCGAATCGCGCGTAAAGCCATCCATACCGAGCGATTTTGCCAGCACCCCTTCGTCCGATGCCATCCACTCGATTCCCGCGTCGGAAACCATCTTGACGATCTCCTGCGCGACCGAACCTTCGGCGGGCCACATCCCGCGCGGATCCTGCCGATAGTGCGCGCGATAGAACTCGACGCCGCGCTGCACCTGCGCGATGGCGTCGTCTGGGCGCGAAAAGCGCGGCGGCAGTTTCGCCTCCGGCATCGCGATCTTGGCAAGATCGGTGCTGTAGAGAAGCGGCAGAATCGGGTGCGCATACGGCGTCATCGTCACCTGTATCTGGCCGGCTTGCTGCGCCTGCGCGTGTGCGGCAATGACTTGCTTGACGATGCGAAGGTGCTCGCCGAAAACGATCGGCTTGTCCGCCTCGCTAAAATGTTTGCCCTTGTCCACCAGCGCCTTGAGCGGCGGCTGCGCGAGGAAATCGGGGTCCGTCCACGCGAGGTTGAACAGCACTTGCAAATCGAGATAATCCTGCGTAGTGAACCGATCCAGCGCTTCTGGGATTTGCGCGTCGCTCGTCTGTTTGCGGAGATTGGCGAGGTCTTGGTAGCGCGGAAAGCGCGCGATGATTTTGGGGTTGATGTCGAAGAATCGCCGGCGGAGGAATTCCTTGTCGGCATCGGTGAGCGACGCCGCCGGCTTTTCTGCCATCACTTGATACAAATCTTTCGCGCCCGCCGCGAGGTCATCGAGTTGGCGGATGAGCGATGGCGTGATGTTGAAGGTGACGTGAATCTCCTTGTGCTTTTGCGCCATCGTCAGCATATCGAGATAATCTTTCGCCGCGTGCAGACGCACCCAGGGCTTGGCGTAGACGCCTGTCGCCGGGTCTTTAAAGTAGAGCGGCTGATGGTGGTGCCAGATGAGCGCAAGATACAACGGTTCTTCTGCCGACTGTGTCGGTAGAACGCTGGTGGGCAACGCCGTTGTCGGCGTAGGGGGCGCGGCGGTTGGGGTTGGCGTGGCGGTCGCGCACGCGGCGAGTAGCAGAATGATGATCGAGAGGCCAAGTCGTCTGGCTAGCATAGGCTCCTTTCAACGCGGCGGTCAATCCTTGATCCACCCGCTCCCTTGTCATCAACGAAGGGCAGACCGCCGGGTCTGCCCTTGCGAATCGTTCGTAGAGTTTATCCCTTGACGCTGCCGATCGTCAGCCCAGAGATGAGCCACTTGGACGACCAGAGGAAGAGCGCGAGCGAGGGAATCGCGACGAGGACAGACGCGGCAGCAAAAGTGCCCCACTCGGTATTGAACTGCGATTGCAGCGAACGCAGCCCCAGCGTCCACGTGAAGGACTCGGCTTTGGGGAGGATGACGCGCGCGAGGGGGTACTCGACCCACGCGTAGGTGAAATTGAAAAGGAAGACGATGGCCAGCGCGGGTGTCGAGAGGGGCAGAATCACGCGATAGAACGCCCCCAGCTCGCTTGTGCCGTCAATCTTTGCCGCTTCTTCGAGGTCAATCGGAATCGTATCATAGTACCCTTTGAGAATCCAGATGCTGAACGCGACGCTCCCCATCATATAGGCGACGATCAAGCCGAGGTAACTGCCGACGAGCGGGACGCCGAACGTGCGCGTGATTTCGACGAACATCAAGTACGTCGGAATGAGCATCATCACCGCCGGCATCATCTGCGTCGTGAGCAGGAGAATCAAGCCGGGGGCGCGTCCCGGAAACTTCCAGCGCGAAAAGGCGTACCCCGCCGTCGCCGCCAGCAAGACGCCTGCCAGCGAGGTCACGATCGTGATGAGCAGGCTGTTCCAAACCCAGAGGAAGAAATCGGTCTGGAAGAGGAGACGCTGGTAGTTCGCCCACGTCGCGTCCTGCGGAATCAGGTCGAGACTCGTCGAAAGCAGCCGGTCGCCCGGGCGCAGCGAGACGCTAAAGACGCGAATCGCCGGGTAGATCGCAACGATGCACGCGAAGATCAGGATGGCGTGGATGAGGGCGCGTTTGAGCGGACTATCGCCGTGAGAGCGCCGCCACAAGCGTTTCCAGATCGAGGGGGGGTTGATCAAAGTTTGAGTGCTCATTCGTTCACCGCCTTGAGTGCGCCGCTGATTTTGATCCACGCGGCGGAGAAACTGAACAGCGCGAAGAAGATGACGATGGCGAATGCCGCGCCTTGCCCGTAGCGATAGAACTCGAACGCGGATTTGAAGAGCGCGGTCACGAGGATGTCGGTTTTCTCCGCCGGACCGCCCTGCGTGATGAGGTAGATGACGTTGAACGCGTTGAACGTCCAGATCGTCCCCAGCACCGTCGCCGGCGCGACGACCGGCTGGAGCAGGGGCCAAGTAATGTTCACGAACTTTTGCCACGCGCTCGCGCCATCCATATCCGCCGCTTCGTAAAACTCTGCCGCGATGCTCTGCAAGCCGCCCAGAATAACCACCATCATAAATGGGATACCGAGCCAGATATTGGAAAGGGTGGCAGCGATGAACGCGGGAATTGCCTCGCCGAGCCACTGCACGCGCGGCAAGCCGAGTGCGACGAGCATATTGTTGACGAACCCATACTCGTAGTGAAATTCGCCGCGCAGCGAGAGCGCCGCAATCACCTGGGGCAGCGCCCAGGGGATGACCAGAATGGTGCGATAGATGCCGCGCAGCGCGAGCGGACGGTTGAGCAAGAGCGCCAGTCCCAAGCCGCCCAAGACGTGGAAGAAAACATTGATGATCGTCCATGCCCACGTTCGGAAGAAAACTTCCCAGAATCCCGTATCGTGCAGCACTTTGTCGGTGAAGACGGAAGTGAAATTTTCGATGCCGTATTGGAGACTATAGTCGTAGGTGCCGGGGAGAAAGTGTTGAAGACTACGGTTGGAGAAGGCAATGGCGATGTTGTAGAAGAAAGGATAGATGAACAAGAATGCCATAACGATGGCGGCGGGGGCAAGCAGCATATAGGGGAGCGCGTATTGCCAATGCAACATCCGCACCAAGACGATGTACAGCGCGATCTCGAGCGCGGCGACGAACGCGACAAGCCCCAGCGTGAATTTGGTCACGTCGGTGGCGGATTGAACGACATACTCCGGCGAGAGGCGCTGCTGCTGTGGGAGAAATGTGGCGACGAACCAGATGGTCGCTCCAGCCACCACCAACATAGGCAAGTTCCGTCCCACCGACTTCCAGTCCATTTCGCCCAAGACACGCATGGGCAGCGTCCGCGCGCGGGTTACCGAAAGGGAGGCCATCCACCCTCCTTGCGCGTCATCCTCCCGCAGGTAGAGTGACCTGCGGGAGGATGCACGATGAACTTATTTGAGTTTCTTGACGCAGTCTTCGGCGGCGGCTTGGGCCTTGGCAGCCGCTTGCTCACCCGTCTGCTTGCCCGTGTAGACTTCTTGCATGTTCGGTTTCCACGCGTCCCACGCGCAGCGCATTTCGGGAACGACCGGCATTGGGCGACCGACTTCCATTTGCTCGAACGAGCCCTTGAGAATCGGATTGCCCGTGACGACCGGATCCTTGCCGGCTTCCGCCAGCGAAGGCAGGCGGTTCATCTTCTTGACGACGACATCCAGTTGCACGTCCTTCGCCACAAAGTAGTTGACCAACGCCTTTGCCGCATCGAGTTTATCGCCCTTGGTGGCGGCGGGGATGAGGAAGTAGACGCCGGAGGTCATCGGCGAGGGCCACTTGCCGGTGGACTTGACCATCGGAATCCGCGCCACGCCGAGGTCAATCGTCTTGGTGGCGGTAACGGTCTGGTACCCGCTGAGCGACCAGTCGCCGTTGATGATCATCGCGGCTTTGCCGTCCTTGAACATGCCATCCGCGCCGTCATAGTCGGCTTCGAGCGGCATGATCTTTTCTTTGTTGCGCAGTGAGGCGAGAAAGTCGAGCGCGTCTGCATTGGCTTTCGAGCCGAGAGTGATCACGACGGGACTCTTGGTATCATCGAGGGGCCAACCCCCGTAACCGCCCAGCCACGGCGCAACCCAGAACGGCTCGGTCTGGTTGAAGACGAGGAACCACTTGCCGGGATTCGCCGCTTGGAACTCCTTGCCCATCTTGATGAGTTCGTCGGTGTCCTTGGGCGGTTCCTTTACCAGTTTCTTGTTGTAGAGCAGCATCAGGTGGTTGCCGGCGGAAATCGGCACACCCCAGAGTTTGCCCTGGAAGAGCGCCGCATCGTTGCCGGGCTTGACGAACCGGTCGAAGTACGCCTTGCCGAACACGTCTTCCGCGGCGGCGATCAACTTGGCGGTCGCAAAGACGCCGATGTGGTCATTGACCGTCCACAGCAAATCGGGACCAGTGCCGGCGAGCGCGGCGGTCTGGAAATCGTTGCGGAGGTCTTCGACACCCTTGTTCACAACCTCGACGGTGATGTTGGGATTCTTGGTCTGGAAATCTTTGATCGATGCCTTGAGGGTGTCCAGTTCCGTGCCGCCTTCCTTCGTCCAGAGAACCAACTTGACGGCGGCTTTGGGAACTGCCGTCGGCTTGGGTACTGCCGTCGGGGCGGGCGCCGTCGTCGGCTTGGGTGCTGCCGTCGGGGCGGGCGCCGTCGTCGGCTTGGGTGCTTCCGTCGGTTTCGGCGCGGCGGTCGGTGGCACGGGTGTAGGTGCGGGCGCGCACGCCGCGATCGCGGCAAGAACGAGAACCGCCAGCATCAAAAAGTACAGTTTCTTCATAGGTTACTTCTCCTCCATTGTTTTTTACGGGTTGAATCGCTGCCGGGCTGGGGCAATCGAGACAAACAGCGAGCCGAATGGACACCTCCCTTCGAGCGCAGCATACACTGCAAGCAGCGATGGTGAAAAGCGATGCGTCCACGCAGATAATATTACACTCCCACTTCTCTGTCAAGATACTCGCCAAACGTCCCGTAAGCGTGACAAACCGCGTGACACGCGTTTGGATTTTTCCCTAACTTGCGGTACAATTCGAGGTGAGGAGGCATTCTGTTTGTTGCATTCACGCCTGCTGGTTCTCGGTCCCCCCCGCCTGGAGCAAGACGCTCGGACGGTCGAACTGAGCCGCCGCAAAGCGATGGCGCTCGTCGTCTACCTCGCCATCACGCGGCAGCCGCACAGCCGCGACGCGCTCGCCACACTCCTCTGGCCCCAGTCCGACCAAAGCCGCGCCCGCGCCGATTTGCGCCGCGTCCTCTCCGACCTTCACAAAGCACTCGGCGAATCGTGGTTGGAGACGACGGGCGAGGAGGTCGCGCTGCAAACAGCCAATCTCTGGACGGACGTCGAAAATTTCCGACGCTTGCTTACCGCCAGCCAAACGCACGGACATCCGCTCGATGCGCCTTGCCCGATTTGCCTGCGCACCCTCACGCAAGCCGTTTCGCTCTACCGCGACGATTTCCTCGCCGGCTTTACGCTGCCCGATAGCCCGGCTTTCGACGAGTGGCAATTCTTCCAAACCGAAAGTCTGCGCGGCGAACTCGCGCACGCGCTCGAACGCCTAGTCACCTCCCACACCCTCCAGACCAACTTCGAGGCTGCCATCCTCTTCGCGCGGCGCTGGGTCGCGCTCGACCCGCTGCTCGAACCGCCGCAGCGCGCGCTGATGCGCTTGTACGCCGCGACCGGGCAGCACACCGCCGCGCTGCGCCAGTATCAGAACTATGCGCGCTTGCTGGACGAGGAGTTGAACGCCGCGCCCAGCGCGGAGATGCTCGCGCTCTACGAACGGATTCGGCGCGGGCAACCGGAAAGGCGCAGCGTCGCCAGCGCGCCGCGCGAGGATTCGTCCGCGCTCAAATCCGAAGATGAAATTCGGCTCGGCACCGTCCTTTCCGTCGGTTTTACCGAGGTGGACCGCCCGGCAGAAGAAATCGCCGATGCCGCCAATACTTTGCTTCGAATCGTCCGACAGAGCGCGATGCAGTACGCCGCCCAGGTGGAGCGCTTTGTCGGCGATCGCGTTCAGGTCGTCTTTGGCTCGCCACGGGTTCACGAGGACGACCCAGAACGCGCGATCCGCGCCGCGCTGGAGATTCGCGACGCGGCGCAAAAGCATCGGCTCGCTATCGCCATCGGCATCAGCACCGGCCAAATCTACTTTGGCGCGCTGGGCAGCCGCGACGCGCGCGAGGTCACTGCCATCGGCGCGGTGGTGGCTCTGGCATCCCGCTTGCAAGACAAAGCCAAAGCCGGGCAGATTCTCGTCAGCCCGTCCACGTTTCGCCACACGCAGCGCGCCTTCGAGTTCGCACCGCTCGCGCTCGTCATCGGCGGAACCGCCGAGCCGATTACCGCGTACGCCGTCGCGCAGACACTCCCCTTCCCGGAAAAACCGCGCGGCATCGAGGGGAGGCGCGCCCACCTCATCGGGCGCGACGAGGAACTCGCCATCCTCAAAACGCGCTTCGACGCGCTGCTGCGCGGGCAGGGACACATCATCTCGATCATCGGCGAAGCCGGGCTGGGAAAATCGCGCCTCATCGCGGAACTCAAGCAGTACGCCATTGACCTATGGGACACCGGGACACTCTTTCTATGGCTAGAAAGTCGCTCCAGCGAATGGCGGATGGGCACAAGTTACGCGCCCTTCCTTGACCTCCTCCATAATTTTCTCTACTTTTCCACCGAAGATGAACATCAGCGCGCGAGCACGCTCGCCACCACGCTGGAGGAAATGACGCAGCAAAAGAGTCTCGCCGTCACGCGCAGCGAAGAAATCGGCGCGCTCCTGGGCAACCTCCTGTCGCTGCGTGCTCAGAACGCCTGGGGCGATTGGCTCAAGAACGCCAGCCCCGAACAAGTGCGGCATCAGACTTTTCTGGCGATTCGCGATTTCTTCGCCGCCCTCGCGCGCCAGCAGCCGCTCGTCCTCGTGTTCGACGATCTGCACTGGGCGGACGATCTCTCGCTCGACTTGATGACGCTGTTGATGGACGCCGCCACCTCGCACCCCATTCTGCTCATCAGCGCGTTTCGCCCGTACCAAGCGCATCGCGACACGCGCCTCGCTGCGATAGCGGCGCAGCGCTTCCCAGCGCATTATACCGAAATCAAGTTGCGCGAACTCACGCCCGAGCAAAGCCGCCGCCTGGTCGAAGCGTTGCTGGAGATACACGCGTTGCCGCCGGCGATCGATGACCTTGTGTTGAAGCAGGCGTGGGGCGTCCCCTTCTTCGTCGAAGAAGCATTGCGCGCGCTGATTGATGCCGGCACCCTCTACCGCGTCGAAGGAGACTGGCGCACGCGCGCTGAACCCGGCTCCATCGTCCTGCCCGAGAGCGTGCAGAGCGTCATCCTCAGCCGCGTCGACCGGCTCGATGCCGATTCGAAACGCGTCCTGCGCGCCGCCTCGGCCATCGGTCGCACCTTCCCGGTCGAACTCCTCGCCCAAATTGCGCCGCCGGGGATTGATCTAGAGCGCGCGCTCTGGACACTCGAAGACGCCGCGTTGATCTATCGCGAGCAGACCGTTCCGCACGTCCAGTATTCGTTCCGCCACAGCTTGACCCAGGAAACCGTCTACCAAACGCTCTCACGCCGGCAAGCGCGCGAATGGCATCGCCAGGTGGCAGAAGCGCTGGAGCAACGCTATCGCGACAACTTGAGCGAGCATTACGAGCAACTGGCGTATCACTACGACCGCAGTTCCGCCGACGCCAAAGCCATCGAGTACCTGTTGAACGCTGGCGAAAAATCGCGCCGCGCCTACCTCAACGACGAGGCGATTCGCTACTTTCAGCGCGTTTTGCAGCGATTAGCAGACGCCGCCGCGACCGCAGCCGATTCGACGCGGCTCGCCTGGCGCCTGGCAGCGCTGACTGGCTTGGGGCAAATCCATCACGGTTTAGGTAACGAAGCAGAGGCGGAAGACTATTTGCGTCAGGCGATTCAGGTGGGGGGCGCGGCCGGCGCAGACGCGCAAACGCTGATTCGATTGTACTATTGGCTGGGCGAGGCGCTGCACTGGCGCGGCAAGTACGCCGAACAAGTTCAACTGGGTCAAGAGGGGCTGGCGCGTTTACGCGACACCGAATCCGAATCCGTGGCAGCGGTCCTGATGAATCAGACGATTGCGGTAGGGCATCTGGGACAGAACCGCTGGGACTTGTTCCGGCAACTGACCGAACGCACCAGCCGGTTCATTCAACGCTTACCTTACTCGGAAGAACTGCGCCCGGCGTACATCCACATCATCTTGAGTGCGTACAACGACAAACGGATGGACGCGGCAACCGAATGGCTGAATCGGCTCGAGCGGTTGGCGGAGGAGCATCACGATTTGCGCGCCCTCGCCGAGGTGCTCGACTATCGGTGGGGTTATCGCTTCGAGAGCGGCGATTTCGAGAGTGCGACCGCGCTGGCCGCGCAATCGCTCGACCTGTATCGGAGGATCGGCGATCACTTTCGCCTCTGGCGTCGTCTGCGCGATACCGCGCTCGCGTGCGTAATGTCCGGCGACGTGGCGGTGGCGCACGCGCACGCGGACCGCGCGCTCGAGATGGCCCAGTCGCTGGGACGGGAGCCCCTCGAACTCGAATCGCGTCTGTGCCTTGGGCTCATCGCACTGTGCGAACACGCGTGGGCAGATGCGGAACGAGAATGGCGTCAAGCCGCGTCTGCCGCGCCCGGCGCAAAACTCGCGTGGCGTGAGTGGGTCGCGACGTACTGTCTGGGACGAACGTACCTCGCGCAGGACCAGCGGGATGCCGCGCGCGAGCAATTCCAAACCGCGCTGACGCGCTTGGCGCCGTACTCGCACGTGCCGCTAGGTTGGTGGTTCAATCGCTGGCCGGTGTTCGCGGGCTTGCTGAGCGGACTCGAAGCGAGTTTCGGCACGGGGGAGGCGTTCCGGGAATTTTGCCGCCCTTTCCAAGAACTCGCGACGCGGCGCACCATCCCTGCGTGCCCGGGGCAGTGGTTCCTCACCCCCGCCGAGCCGAGCGCGCGCTGGCAGAACGCCGTGCCCGCGCCGCTGGCACACGATGCCTGGCTCTGCGTTGATCCGCTAGAGGATTGCACGTTCGCGCTGGGGACGGTCATCGAAATTCGCGCCGCGAACGGCAGGGACTTGTGGTATCTGAATCACAGCGCCCCGCGCCTACTGCAGCCGATGGCCGGCGATGGGGCAGCGCAAGTGGTCGCCGCGCCGGTGGACGCTGCAACGCCAGCCATCGGCGGGTTGGTGCTCTGGAAAGACGAAAACAATTTCCTGCGCCTCGTGCTCGGCGCGCGCGGCGCACGCGAGGTCTCGTTCGAAGGGTGTCTGGCAGGCGAAGAGGTCATCGTGGGGCGTGGGCAACTCCCGGGGAGCGCATGGCGCATCCATCTGCGTTTGGAACGCGCGGGGCAATCGGTGCGCGCCCTCTGCCGCGCGCAGGACACGTCGTGGTTCAGCGTCGGGATGGTTACATTCGCGGCGCGCGACCCGGTCAAGATCGGTCTGCACGCGGTCGGATGGATTGACCGCACCGTGCATCCCGGCGCGCACCCCAACGGCTCAGCGATTCGCTTCGAAGAGTTTCAGGTGTGGCAATGAAAACCTCCCGCGCTCGCGGGAGGTTTCGTTTCGACGCGTATTCGATTGTTGAGCGCGCCTGCGGTTACGCCGCGACCTGTCCCTGACTCTGCCGCCACAGTTGACCGAAGAGGTAGGCGGAGACGAGATACGACCAGAAACTGGTAAAGAGGACGCCGACGACGCACAGGATGACGCCAAAGCTGGCGACCAAACTCGCCACCCAGGCGAGCAAGAACGCGATGACGTAGTTGGCGATGTTCTTCGAGATGAAATCGAAATTGCCGCGAAAATCCCAAAAGATCGAGAGTTGATTCGCGCTCACCGCAAAGCGGGTCAGGGGAGCGTAGAGTGTCACTCCGGCGACGAGCCCGTACAATCCGGCGATGCACTGCACACAGAGAATCAGCAGTCCGACGACGCTACCGATTGCGTCGCCGCCCCGGTTGCCTGCCGCGCCCGCGCCCGCACCGCCAACTATCGCAATCACCCAGATGCAACAGACGAGCAGAATCAAGGGGGCAAAGTAGATGAGCACACCGACGAAACCGTACAGCCCCTTCATAAAGTGATTGCCGAACTCGCCCCACTCCGGCAGGGGCAATTGCATCCCATCCGCCACGTTCTTGAGCGTGTTGAGCATATAACCCAAGACGACGATGGTGCCGACGATGGGAACGAGCATCAACAGACCGCCAATCACGACTTTCATAATCCAATTGGGGTCTTCGAAAACGTACGTGAACGCTTTTCCGATGTCCATAATTCCTCCTCTATTTGAGTTTTACCTGCTTGGCTAGATTATAACACCGGTCGCCGTAAGATGCAATAGGGCACCGCCAGTTTTTCAAGAACGACTATTGTTCCAATCTTCCAGTCGTGCGTTCATCCGCGCCCAGTGCGTCCCCCGCCAGTACACCCGTTCGCAGCGCGGGCAGCGGCGAAAGCGCTCCTGCGTGTGAAACACATAGGGCGGCACGGCGTCCCGCACCGATTCTTTACTCACCTCTTCGAGCACACAGTTGCACACCGCACAGCGCGAGAACGCCTCGCGCGGCAAGAGGTTGAACACGCGCAGAACCTGCTCCACTTGTTCCGTGACCTGCTCTGACTCGATCCACACGCACTGCACGCCGCGTCGCCGCGTCAATTCGACGTCGCGCGTCAACAGGATGCGTTCTTCCGCGCGGGCAAGCCGCACCAACTGCGCGTCGTCGGCACTGGGGACGTACGCCGTATCGTACCCCAACAACCGCAGCCATGTCGCTAAACGTCCCAGCATCGTATCGGCAAGAAATTTCATACGAGAGGCTTGGCACACGCGATCTGATCGCGCCCCTGCGCTTTGGCGCGATAGAGCGCGCGGTCGGCTTGTTCGATCAACTCGTCCGCGTCGCGCGCCGTCTCCGGCAGCGCGGCAATGCCCTGACTCACCGTCGGCGGGGGAACCGGGTTACCGTGCCTATCGCTGACTTGCATCGCCGCCAGTGTGCGACGGATGCGCTCGGCAACCAGCCGCGCACGCGCCGTGTCCGCGTCGCGCAACACGACGGCGAACTCCTCGCCGCCCCACCGTCCAAAAAGATCGGTCTGCTCGATGTGCTGACGAATTGCCTGCACTGCCATCGTCAACATCGTGTCGCCGACGACGTGTCCATAGGTGTCGTTGTACTGTTTGAAGAAATCCACGTCGAGCATAATCATCGCGAGGGATGTGCGACGGTGTTGAGCGTGCGCTGCCGCCGCGCGCAACTCTTCGATGAACACGCCGTGGGTGAGCGCCTGCGTCAGACTATCGCGGCGCGCTTGCTCGCGCAGTTCCGCGCGCAGGCGCGCGTTCGCGATCGCGATCGCGGCGTGGTTGGCGAACGAGACCAGCAGATGGCCATGTTCTGCTGTGAACGAACCGGCCGTCGTATGGAACAGTCCAATCTGTCCAATCACTTGATCGCGCGCGATGAGCGGCGCGCCCAGCCACGCGCACATCGCTTCCATCCCGGGCACCGGCACCCAATCCGGCACCGCGCCCACATTCTCCAGCAAGACGAACGCGCGCGTCTCGACCATCCGGCGAAAAATCGAATTGTCGGCAGTGTCGAAGGCGAAGCGGTTTAGTGCGGCGGCAGCCTGCCCGCGCGCGGCGACGGCGCGCAAGAGCGTCCCATCGAGCAAGAGGACTGCCGCACTCTCGTACGGCACGATTTGCTCCAGCCGGCTCAACAGTGTCTCCAGCATCGGTTCGAGGTCGAGCATCGAATTGAGCGTGCGGTCAATGTCGCGCAGGGTAGCCAGTTGCCGCACCTGCTGCTCCACCGATTCGAACAAGCGCGCGTTCTCCAGCGCGATAGCAACCTGATTGGCGAACGCGCTCGCCAAACGCGCGTGCGTTTCGGTAAAGAAGTTGGGCTGCATGCTGTCCACCGCCAGCATCCCGATGACGCGATCGCGGACGATGAGCGGAACGCCGAGCCACGAGCGGATGTGATTGTGCGGTTTCTCGCGAAACGGCGCGTGCGCCGCTGGGGCATCTCCCAGAAGGTAGGGTTGGCGCAGTTGGATGACGATGCTGTTGGGATTGTCGCCGGGAACCGGGAAACGTATCCCGATGACGCTCGCTAGATCTTGCCAACCACGCCCGCCGACGATCTCCAAATACCCTTCGTGCAGCAGTTGCACCGACGCGCTGTCGTACGGCACCACGCGCTCCAACTGTTGCAAGATGCGTTCGACGGCTTGTTGGGGTTGGAGCGTCGCCGCCACTGCCGCGCCAGCGCGGCGCAGCGTCTCCGCTTCTTCGCCTCGCCGCTGCTCTTGTTCGAAGAGACGCGCGTTCTCCAGCGCGATGGCAGCGTAGGACGCGAGCGTTTCGAGCAAGTCGAGGTCTTCCGACGTGTAGGCATTCGGCGCGTAACTTTGCGCCGATAACATACCGAAGATTCTGCCGCGCCAGCGCAGCGGCACCGCCAGAATCGAACGGACGTGAACCGGGTCGCCCAAGTGAATGACATCGAGCGCGTTGCCCTCTCGCTCCAAGTCATCAATCCGCAGCGATTGTCCGGTCGCGATGACGTGCCCGCTCAAGCCCTGCTGCTTGGGGATGCGCTGCAGGGGGACGCGCCCGCTGCGATCTACGAGATAGATTCCCTCGATCTCGTCGCGCGTTTCGTCCAAAAGCGCGATCGTGAACGCTTCGCTCGGCATCAGTTTGGCGGCGGCTTGGTGAATCGCAACGCAAACGTGCTCCAAGTCGAGGCTCGCACCGACGATTTCCTGACTGAGCCAGTGCAAGACCGTCCGCCGGTTGGAGGCGCGCACCGCCGACTCGTACAACGATGCGTTCTTGATCGCGACGGCGATGGTGTTTCCCACCGCGCCGAGCCAGCCCAGTTCCGCTTCACCAAAACGGTCGCGCGTCCCGCATGTTACCCCTAGCACGCCGATGATTTGCCCCTCGCTAATCAACGGCACAGCTGCCATCGAACGCCAACCCCGCGCCAACATCGCCTCGCGATTGCTCAGGTCCGAATCTTCGAGATTCACCGCGCACGCTCGACCGGTCTGCATCACGCGCCCACTCAGCCCTTCGCCGATTCGCAGCGGTCTCGCACGCTCGGTCACGACCTGCCCTTGATCTAGTTCGGCCCGCACGAACAGTTCTTCTTTCTGCGGGTCGTACAGCCGCACCCACGCGCCCCGCACGCGCAGCGTGCGCGTCAGTTCGCCGAGCGCGGCGATGAGGATTTCGTCCAGATCGAGCGAACGACTCGATGCCGCAGCGATACGGTTCAGCGCGGCGAGTTCCTGCGTGCGCTCTTCGACGCGCCCCTCTAGCGTGCCAAAGAGTTGCGCGTTGTGGATGGCAACGGCTATGCTCGCGGCAATCGTTTGCACGAGCGCGACATCTTCCTCGCTGAACTGGCGCGCCCCAAAGCCGTTCACATTCAACACTCCCAGCACGCGATCCTGCCAGAGCAGCGGCGCGCTGATTTGCGAGAGGACAGGCATCGTCTTGGCGACAGGAAAGACGCGCGGGTCTTGTGTGCAGTCCGTCACCAAGATCGCGCGGCGTTCAGCCGCCGCTGCGCCGGTAATACTCTCGCCGAAGCGATGGCCAAGTCGCGGCGCGAGGAACTCGTCGGGCAAATGGCGCGCCGAGACGAGCATCAGTTCCGTCTGCTCTTCGTTGGCGAGGTAAATCGCGCCGGCATCCAGTTGCAGCGCGGCGAGGGACTGGTCGAGCGCGATTTGGAGCAACTCTTGCAAATCGAGGGTTTGGCTGATCGCGAGAGCCACCGCGCGTTCGGCTTGCAGTTCGCGCAGGTGCCGCGCGTGGGCGGCGCGCTCACGATCGTGCGCGGTCACATCGCGCGCAGCGACGAGAAAACGCGGCGGCTTGGAATCGAACGGCGACAGGGTGACCGCTAGGATACGCACGACGCCACTTTTGGTCACAACCTGCGACCGATACGTCTCGTCATACCGACCGCCCGCGCGGAGCGCGTCCCACATTTGCCGCGCGCGCGCTTGGTCTTCGGGCACGATGAAATCGAAGAACGTTCGCCCGCGCAATTCTTGGAGCGTATAGCCCCCCAGCGCGACCGCCGCCGGGTTGAGATACTCAAAGCGTCCCTCCGCATCGAGAATGAAAATCGCCTCGCGACTGTACGTCACCACATTCTCGTAATCGCGCGCGCGGCGCTGGATGGTCTGCCCTAGCGCGTTCGCAAAGAGCCCAATCGCCAGGAACATGAAGAGGAACACCGCCAGGTCGTTGAAGTGGGCGGTCAGGACGCCCAGGTACGCGAGCGCGCCCGCGTATCCCGCGCTGGAGAGCAGCGCGCTCCAGAGCGCGAGGAGCAACCCGCGCCGAATCGCGACTCCAGCAATCGGGAGAAGGTAAACGAGCGCGACCAACGGGGTCTGGTCGTGAAACAAGCAGACGACAAACGAAAAATACAGGGCGTTCGTGACGGCGAGCAGATAAGGCGCAGCGGATGCTACGTCTTGCCTGCCCGGCAGGAAGGGTGTCCAGATCAACAGAGCGTACGCCAGACCAGTACCGGCGGCGATTAACACTTCGCGCCGTCCCGCCGCGCTCAACGGTAGGAGCATCGCCAAGATGACGACGACGAGGATGATCGAGAACGCGGTGAGGCGGAGAACCTCGGACGCGTCTAGAGGACGGGAAAAGCGGAACAGCCATTTTTGCCAAGCGTTCATCGCTGACCCTCCCTGGAGGCGACCACGCGCAGGAAAATCTCCACGAGGCGCGGGTCGAATTGCGTGCCGGCGCAGCGCTGAATCTCCGCGAGCGCGTCTGCGTGCGAACGCGCCGGTTTGTACACACGCTCGTCAATGATCGCACCGTAGGCATCCACGATGGCGAGGATGCGCGCACCCAGCGGAATTGCTTCGCCAGCCAGTCCCGCCGGATAGCCCGAGCCGTCGTACCGTTCGTGGTGATGCCGGACGATTTCTGCCGCGCCAGCAAGGCGCGGCAGCGCCGCAAGAATTCGATCGCCGATGCTGGGATGGCGATGCATCTGCGCCCACTCCTCCGGATTGAGTTCGGCGGGCTTGAGGAGCACCGCGTCCGGCACGCCGATCTTGCCGATGTCGTGCAGGATCGCGCCATAGCGCAGGTCTTCGAGTGCGCGCGGGCTCAACCCTAACTCGCGTCCGATGGCGAGGGCGAGATCGGCAAGCCGCCGCGAATGGTCGCTCGTCGCCGAATCTTTGGCGTCCACCGCGTTGGCAAGCGCGAGGACGGCTTGGAGGTAGGCGCGCTCCAATTCGGCGTGCAGTTCCGCGCGATGCATCGCGCTGGTGGCTTGGTCGCCGATGCTGCGCGCCAGACGGATCTTTTCGGCGTCGAACGATTCGCGCGCTTGTTCGCGCTCCTCCCCCAGCATCAAGAGCCCCCGCACGCGTTCGCCGGCGCGCAGCGGCACCAAGAGGAGGGCGCGCACCAAATCGAGCCCCAGCCACGCGCGTTCTGCCGCGTCGAGCCGCGCGTCCTGACGTTCCAGAACGACAGGGGCAGCACCTTGCGCGATTTCCCAGAGCAAACCCTCCGCGCGCGCGGCGCGGCCCATCTCCAAATCGCGGTCGAGTGGGCGCATCGGGTACGCGGCGCGGATGACGAACATATCCTCCTCCAGCACAGCGATGGCGGCGAAGGTCACGCGAATCGTTTCGACCGAGTGGCGGACAATGTGTTGGAGGACCGTATCCAGTTCGAGCGCGCCGGCGAGATCGCGGGAGAGTGCGTAGAGGGCGGAGAGTTCGCCGCGCCGACTTTGCTCGACGTTGAAAAGGCGCCGATTCTCGAGCGCGATGGCGAGGGTGCTGGCGATTTGCTCCAGCACGGGCAGACATTCCACGTCGAACGCGGCGACCTTGCGGCTGGCGAGGTTGAGCGCGCCCAAGCCGCGCGCGCCGGTAGAAAGAGGGATATTGACGCGCGAACGGAAACCCGCGTCGTACAGCGCACGCTCGGCGGGAAAACTTGCTTTGGCGG
>DYLA01000038.1:11826-18288 GCA_020722265.1 Anaerolinea sp. | reverse complement strand
GAGACTCTCGGTTGACGACGATTCCGTCTGTGACACCGCGCCCTAACCTTCAACCCCAAGGAGACATTATGAACCTATCGAACCTTTTTCGCTCACGCGAAAGCGATTTTCTCAAAGCACTGGGCGAGCAAGCGCAAAAAACGCGCGAAGGGCTCGAAGCGCTGGAACTGTATATGCAGACCGGCGATGAGGTGCACGCCAAGCGTGTGCAAACACTCGAAAAAGAAGCGGACGAACTGCGTCGAATCTTGATTGACGATTTGAATCACACCTTCGTCACACCGATTGACCGCGAGGACCTGTTCGCGCTCTCGCGCACGATTGACGATGTGCTTGACTATGGCAACACCACGCTGGATGAAATGGTGATGCTGGGCGTCAAGCCCAACGCGCACTTGCAACGCTTCGCCTCCCTGCTGCACGAAGCCACCGAAGAACTGTATCTGGCGGTCACGCAGTTGAAAGACCATCCGCAAGTCGCGCTCGACCATGCCATGCGTGCCAAAGCGTTGGAGAATCGCACCGAAGGCGTCTACCGCGCCGCGCTCGCGGAATTGTTCGCCGCCCCCGATACGCTCGAAGACATCATCACCATTCTCAAGACGCGCGAGATTTACCGCCACCTGTCGAACGCGGCGGACCGCGGCGACGAAGCCGCCAACATCATCGGCGACATCGTCGTCAAAATGACCTAGCGAACGAAAACCCCGCTTTCTGCGAGAAAGCGGGGTTCTGTTTTCTACGCGGTTCACCTATTCCTCTCACCTACTTTGCCTCCGCAAGCGCATCCGTCAACTCGACGTGAATCTCCATCACGGCGCCGTCTACGTTGACCGTGTGGGTGGGCAACCCACTCTTTTGCAACAAGTGCAGAATCCGCGTGTTCTCCGCATAGACCGTCGCGACAAAAGTGCGGACGCCCTGTGCGCGCGCATAGTTCACTAAACGCGCCAACAAAAGTTTGCCCAAGCCACGTTCTTGATACCTATCTTCGACGACGACGGCGGCTTCTGCCACGCCCGGCGCGTCCGAGCGAATCGGTTCATAGCGCGCGACGCCGACGATGTGTTCGTCGCCAGCCATCGCCAACGTCGCGACGATAGCCATACGCGTCCGATAGTCCACGTTCGCCAGCCGCTCGGCTTGGTCACGCGGCAGTTCTTTGGTACACCCCAGGAATCGCAGCAAGATGCTCTCCGGCGACAACCGCGCGTGAAGCGCTTGCAGGCGCGGCGCATCATCCGGGCGAATCGCGCGGAGAGTGACGCGCGGGCCGTCGCGCAGCGTCACCTCTTCGGTGAGGCGCGGAATAGAGGCGGGTGGATCTTCGCTTCCCATAACCTCTCCTGTTGGTTTACACCTCAACTTTTGCGCGTGCGCGCCTCCTTGCTCAACTCTTCCGTACCGATGACGATGCCCCAACGCGGCAACACTTGACGATGCGTGAACAAAACCAGCGCGGCGAGCGCGAACGCCACCCCGAACACGAGCATCGAATTGACGATGTTATCCATCAACGTTGGATCAACCAAAAGCACGCACGCGAGCGTCAGCATCACGATACCACCGACGAGTTTCAACATTCGTCCCTGCTTTTCTTCCAAACGCGTCGCGCGCAGCGTGACGACGGCGGAGATAAAGACGAGCAACTCGTCCAGCACGTACATCAGCAGATACAAGCCCAGCAGAAACGCGAACGTTACCGCACCCACATTGTTCGCGGCGATCAGTTTCGTCCACAGAATCGGCAAGCCCGCCGTGCAGGGCATCTCGATGACTGTAATGCCAAGTGCCATCGCTGCCGTCGCACCAACGAGCGCGAGGGTGGATGGGTTGGGCGCGAGCAGCCCACGAATATCGCGATAAATCTTCGGCTTGTGTTCGTCCGCAATGGTGAGCGAGACGCCTTCCTTGAACCAGAAATAGTCTTTGATGTTGATGACCGCCAGCACGACTGCGATCAACGCGACGCCGAGGCGAATCCACAGCGCGTAGCCGATGAAGGTAAAAACGCTGAACAAGCCCAAAATGATGACGGCGTAAATGCCAGCCGCAACGAGCAGAAACGTGAGTCCGACCAGCAAGGTCTTTTTCCGCGACCCCGTGTTGACGACCAGCGCGAGCAAGAGCGAGATGACCCAGAGCGAACACGGATTGAAGCCGTCTACTATGCCGATGAGAACCGTGCTGAACGTCAACGAATGCTGATCGAGATCCACTTGGCCGACGAAAGGCAAATCGAGTACGTGCCGCTCGGCGGGCGGCGGGCTATGGGTCGTCCCGTCCCACGCCGATAGATTCGGCGCGTCCAGTCCGCCGCTTGCCAGATACTTTTCGATGAGCGCGGGTAACTGGTCTTCGATTTCATCCGACCCAATGAGCGGTTGATCGCCAATGAGCATCAACGGCACGACGACGTACTTTTTCGGTATGCCATACGCGTCACCCAACCGATAGAGACGTTGGACATCCTCGGACGTGACCACCTGAATCATCTGCACATCGAGTTGCGCGCCGTACTTTTGCTGCAGGGGCGGCAAGACGATATTCAGGATGCGATGACAGGACGAGCACCCCTCCATCCAGAACAGCGCGGCGCGCACAACAGCGCCAGAGGTCACGGCGCGCCCACGCGGCGTCGGCGTGCGCGTGGCGGTCACGGTGACGATCGGCACCGGCGCGCCGACGACTTGTTCCAAGCCCGGAATCGGGGGCCATCCGATGCCGCCTGCCGCGAGATATGTTTTGATCAGCGCCGGCAATTGCTGCTCAATTTCATTCCCGCCAACCAATATCCGGTCACCGACAATCATAAAGGGCACAGCCCATTGTTGAGGTGGCACGCGCAGCGCTTCGAGCGCGGCTTGGAACAATTGCAGGTTCGCCGGATCGGATAACTCGAACGTACGAATATCGAACTGTGTGCCGTACTCTTTCTGGAGCGGCGGCAGAATGTCCTCAATGACCATATGGCAATATGGACAGGATGTGCTCCAGAACATCACGGCGCGGACGACAGGCATCGCTCTCGGAGTGGGCGTCGGTGTAGGTGCGAGAATGGGCATTGTCAGATCAACGCCTCCGCGCGCGAGGTAATAGTCAATCAGTTGCGGCAAGCGCGTTTCGATTTCGTGACTGCCCACGAGCGCGTACTCGCCGACGAAGACTTGGGTATTATCTCCCTTGACGACGTTGTACTGTCGTTCGAGCGCGCGTCGCATTTCCGGATCGCTACGCGTCAGGTCCCACGCGTGCAGCATCACTTGCTCTGGACGATACGCCGCCATAATGCGCGGCAGCACGCTGTTGTAAACCTTCAAGTAGGGGCGGGTTGCGGCGACGCGGTCTGCGTGGGCATAGGTTGCGTCGCCGCGTTCACACGCGCGCTAGGCGCGAGTATGCCCAAACCCAGCAACACTAAAATCAGCATCAAGCCAATGCGATTCATCCACTCTTCCTCCTTGCGCCCAACTCTGCCAAGAGTGACGCGGGCACGCGACCGTCCCCTGCCCGCCATTCGTCGTTTTGAACTGAATGGTCGCTTGCGGCGTTTTCCTTCTGATCCCTCATTCGCTCTTGTGCCACACGGAAGTAACGGGTTCGAGATTTCCCAGCAAGCCGCGCAGCGTCTCGCGCGGTTCGGCAGTATCGGGCTGCATCAGCGGCACGCACTCGTCAAGTTTTCGTCGCGCTTGGAGCAGCGCAAAGGCGAACGCCATGCACGTCGCCTCGCCACAGGCGCGGCAGTTCGTGCGCGGCAAAAGTTCCCACACGTCGAGCGGACGCGGGGTGCGGCGTTCTTCGTTGCGCGGCGTAATCGTCTCGCGCTGTTCCCAGGTTTGATTGAGCAAATCGCGCGTCGCACTCAAGAGTTCCACTCCTTCGTCCGCGTCTTTGACTTGCGTGATGTAGATTCTGTCTGCCAGCAGCGTGAGGAAGCCAGGTTTGCGGCGCAAGACCAGCGCGCTCGCACGCGGATTGTAACTGATGACGTTCGGCAGCATCGCGTTGAGGAGTGGCAGCACCGCGTCAATCGGACGCGAGGGTGTGCCGACGACGATGATCTTTCCTGGCTCGGCGAGACACGGACGCGTGTGATCGAGCGTGATGTATTCGACGAACATCAGCGCAACACACCTTGTGGTGGTGGTTGGATGCCTGCCCCAGGCACATCAATCATCACCGCTCAGCCGCCCGCCATCGCATTGAGCAGCGGCGCGCGCGCATACTCGTCGAGAAAATTCCACGCCGCATCTTTGTCATAGTCAATCAGAATGCGATAGACCTCTTGGAGTTCTTTGTCCGTCAGTGGAATGACCAATGCTTTTTTCATCGCGATCTTCCAAGCGCCTTGAACACTTTTTCGGGCGTCGCGGGCAAATCATCAAGCCACACGCCTGTCGCGTCGTGAATCGCGGCGAGAATCGCAGGCGCGAGCGGCAGGAACGGCAACTCGCCCAAGCCGCGCGCGCCCCACGGTCCGCGCGGGTCGGGCACCTCGACGATCACCGATTCAACCGCGTCGGGAACGTCGAGCACCGTCGGAATGAGGTAGGTGCTCAGTTGGTCGGTGAGGACGCGTCCGTCTTTCATCTGGAAATTTTCTTGCAGCGCGTACCCTTGCGCCTGCGCGACCGCGCCTTCGATTTGTCCCTCGATCGCTTGCGGGTTGATCGCTTTGCCCACATCATCGGCGGAGACGACACGCCGCAGTCGCACGAAACCTGTCTCGGTGTCCACTTCGGCTTCGACTGCTTGCGCGGCGTACGAGTACGCAAAGTTCGGCATCGCATAGCCTGTCTCCGGGTCGAATGGCGTAGTCGGCGGAGCCAGATACGTGTACTCGCCGATGGCGGGGCGTTCTTCGGCGCGCCATTTCTCTAGCGCGAGTTGCGCCGCGCCGCGAATCGCATTGCCTGCCATAAACGTCATTCGCGAGGCGGACGTGCTGCCCGAGTTGCCCATCGTCGCGGTGTCTGACGCGATGAGCGTTACCTTTGCCAGCGGAATGCCGAGCGCCTCCGCCGCCATTTGCGCCATGACCGTATGCGCGCCCTGTCCCACATCCGCGCCCGCGTGATGCACGACCGCGCGGACGACTCGGTCGTCGCCGTACAACTCGATGCGCGCCCAGCAGTTTTCCTGATAGCCAAAACTAAAGCCCACATTCTTGAATCCCGCCGCAAAACCAAAGCCGCGGCGGATGAGCGACGATTCGTCCTGCGCCGTCTGTCTTTCATCCCACTTGAATCGCTCCGCCGCCGCTTGAATCACCTGCGCGATGCTGACGGGCGGTGGCGGTGGAGTGCCAACGCCGAGCGTATCGCCTTCGCGCAGCGCGTTCCGCATCCGAAACTCGACGGGGTCTATGCCCAGCGCGTCGGCGAGTTTGTTCATCTGCATCTCGGCGAGGAAATTACCCTGCGGCGCGCCAAAGCCGCGAAACGCACAGGTCGGAATGTTATTCGTGTACACGCCGTACGTATCCACCTTGACGTGCGGGATAAAGTACGGACCCGTGCAAACAATCGTGGCGTTGCCGAGCACCTTGTTCGTCGTGAACAGATACGCGCCCGCGTCGGCGATGATTTCCATTTCCGCCGCCACAAGTTTGCCCGCGCGCGTCGCACCCCATCTCGCCCGCAGGGTCATCGGATGGCGCTTGCCGTGACCGATGATGGACTCGCGGCGGCTCCAGATGATTTTCACGGGACGGCGCAATTTCCACGCCGCGAGCGCGAGCACGATTTGCACCGACATATCCTCGCGCCCGCCGAACGCGCCACCGATAGCGGGATAGATCACGCGCACCTGTTCGATGGGCAAGGCGAGCGCGTGCGCGATTTGCTCGCGGTCGGTGTGGGGCCACTGCCCACCGACTTGGACGGTCACGCGTCCCTCGTCGTCCAGATAAGCCAGCCCTGCTTCGGGTTGTAGGTACGCGTGCTCCTGAAACGGCAGATGGTATTCGCTCTCGACGATGACATCGCTTTGTGCGAAACCCGCCGCGACATCGCCCTTGCGGATTTTGTAATGCACGCAGACGTTCGAATCACCGAGTTCAGGATGCACTAGCGGCGCGTCGGGTTTCATCGCGGTAATGGGGTCGGTGACGACGGGCAAATCCTCGAACTCGACTTGAATCAAATCGCGCGCGGCAGTGGCGGCTTTTTCCGTCTCCGCGACGATGAGCGCAATCTTGTCACCGACGAATCGCACTACATCGCCACACAGCACAGGTTGGTCGCGCTGCTGCAAGCCGAATTCGTTGACAGGCACATCCTTCGCAGTGAGCACTGCGACCACGCCAGGGTACGCCTCGGCGCGCGACGTATCGAGCCGTACGATGCGCGCGTGCGGTCGTTCCGCGAACAGAATTTTCATATGGAGCATGCCTGGCATTGCCAAGTCGCCGGGGTACTTGGCTTTGCCTGTCACTTTGGCGACAGCATCAATCCGCGC
>DYLA01000038.1:6338-11726 GCA_020722265.1 Anaerolinea sp. | reverse complement strand
CCGCAGCGCGCGCCACACCCTTTCCGGCGTCGCGGGAATTTCGCGCAGGCGCACGCCCACCGCGTCGTAAATCGCGTTCACCACCGCCGGCGCGACGCCGTCCGTCGGAATCTCTGCTGCGGCTTTCGCACCGAACGGTCCCGACGGATCGCGCGAGGGAACGATGAATCGCTCGATCGCCGGCATCTCGTCCGCGCGGAACACGTGATAGTCGCGCAGGTTGCCGTTGAGCAGTCGTCCCTCGTCGTCGAACAACATCTCTTCGCACACGCCATAGCCAAGCGACATTGCCAAGCCGCCGTCAATTTGTCCCTCGACGCCTGTCGGGTTGATCGGCTGTCCGCAGTCAATCCCGAACACGAGTTTGTTGACGCGCACCTCGCCCGTCTGCGTGTCCACCTCGACCTCGGCGAATTGCGCGGCGAACGGCGGCGCGTACATCAGCGACATGTGCGAGTCGGCGGCTTGAATCTGATGTTGGTCGCGCACGTGCAGCGATTCGAGCGCGACCTCGCGCAGCGTTACGCTTTCGCCATTCGGCGCGGTCACGCGACTATCGCCAAGCCGCAGTGTCGCGGGGTCGGCTTCCAACATTCGACCCGCGACCTCTTTAATCATCGCCGCGACTTTTTCCGCCGCCTTTTTCACCGCGCCACCCGAAACGAACGTCGTGGACGACGCGTACGCGCCTTTGTCGAACGGCGTGAGATCGGTGTCCGCCGCGTAAACGATGATGTCGTCCACGCGGCAGCCCAGCACTTCGGCAGCGATTTGCGCGAGCACCGTGTCCGCGCCCGTGCCCAAATCGGTCGCGCCGAACATCAGGTTGAACGAGCCGTCGTCGTTCATCTTGAGATACGCGCCGCCCATATCAATCCCAGGAATGCCGCTGCCGTGAATCAGCGCCGCCATCCCGATGCCGCGTCGCACGTGCGGTTTGCCAGGCACCGTGTGCCAATTCGGATCGCGCCGCCGCTCCCAGCCGATCCACTGCGCGCCGCGTGCGACACACTCCGCGAGTCCCGTCGAGCGCAGCGGATTCGGAAAACCCTTGCGCCCTTCGCCCAATGCTTCCGCGAGCGCGAAGACATCGCCGACCTGCACCCAGTTGCGGCGGCGAAATTCAATCGGGTCGAGTCCAAGTTCGGCGGCGATTTCGTCCATATGCACTTCGAGCGCGAACAGACCTTGCGGCGCGCCGTACCCGCGCATCGCACCCGCAGGCGGACGATTCGTGTACACCACGTCCATCTCGAAACGCAGATTCGGACAGCGATAGAGCGCGAGCGCCTTGGAACCCGTGTTGCCCTGCACGGTCAGCGAGTGCGAACCGTACGCGCCGGTCGTCGCCAAGAGTTTCAGCGTCATCGCCGTAATCGTCCCGTCGCGGCGCACGCCGGTCTTGAATCGCAAGATTTGCGGATGGCGACTGCGCGCGGCGGTGAATTCTTCGTCGCGCGTGTACTCCAGGCGCACGGGCTTGCCTGTGACCAGCGTCAGGTACGCGCAAATATCTTCGACGACGATTTCCTGTTTGCCTCCAAAGCCGCCGCCGAGGCGCGGCTTGATGACGCGGATGCGTTTGTCGGGCAAGCCGAGCACGGGCGCGAGAATGCGGCGCACGTGAAACGGAACCTGGGTCGCGGAGCGAATCACGAGTCGGTCGTCCTCGTCCCAGTACGTGATACAAACGTGCGGCTCGAGCGCGACGTGCTGAACTTGCGGCACGCGATACTCGCCCTCGAACACGCGATCCGCTTCCGCGTAGCCCGCTTGCAGATCGCCGGCTTCCGCTTGAAAATGCGCGGCGATGTTGCGCTGCGGGATGAACACGCCTTCAAAGCCCGAACAGTCGGGTTCGTCGTGAATGATCGGCGCGTCGGGTTTGAGCGCGTCTTCCATCTCGATGACCGCAGGCAGAACTTCGTACTCGACTTCGACGAGCGCAAGCGCGCGTTCCGCGATCTCTTCCGTGTCCGCCGCCACCGCCGCGACGCGGTCGCCGACGAAACGTACTTTGGAATCGAGGACGAGCGCATCGAGCGGCGAGGGGAGCGGATGCGATTGTCCTGCGGTCGTAAAGCGCACGGGTTTGATATCCGCGTGGGTCAGTACGGCGCGCACGCCAGGCAGCGCGCGCGCGCGCGACGCGTCAATGCGTTTGATGCGCGCGTGCGCGTATGGACTGGGCAGGATTTTCGCGTGCAACATCCCTGGGAGTGTGAAATCGTCGGTGAAGGCGGGCTTGCCGAGCGCGAGTTTGACCGCGTCCACGCGCGGCACGCGCTTGCCGACGACGCGCATCGCGTCGGACGCAAGCCCTTCGGGATGCTCGCTCATTTTCAACATCTGGTCGGGGTCATTGTACGGTTGCGGCATCGCGCACCTCCCCTTGACCAAGGTCACCTCGGTGATTCACGACGCGCATAATCGCTTCGACGGGCTTGACGTACCCCGTGCAGCGACACAACACGCCACTCAGCGCGTCGCGCACCTCTGCTTCCGTCGGATGTGGATTCTGGTCGAGCAACGCTTTCGCGGCGAGAATCATCGCGGGCGTGCAGTAGCCACACTGTACTGCGCCCACCTCGACGAACGCGGCTTGCAGCGGATGCAGCGCATCGCGCGTGCCGATGCCCTCGATCGTCGTGATCGGTTTGCCCTCGGCTTGCGCGGCAAGCATCGTGCAACTGTTGACGACGCGTCCGTCGAGAATCACTGCGCACATCCCACACGAGCCGTCTTCGCACCCGTGTTTGACGCCGAGAAATCCTTCGCGGCGCAGAACGTGTAACAGCGTGTCCGCCGGTTCGACGACGAACGCGCGTGACGTGCCATTCACAGTGAGTTGGATTTCCATTTCAATCTCCCTGCGCGCGTGCCCACGCCTGCTGGAGGGCGCGCGGCGCGACGACCGCCGCCATCTCACGCCGATACTCGCTCGACGCGCGCGCATCGGATGGGGGTGTGAGCGACGCGGCGAATTGTTCCGCGATACGCGCGGCGAGCGCATCATCCCACGCGCGCCCTTCCAGTTCCGATTCAACCGACGCGGCGCGAATCACGCGCGGCGCGACGCCGCCCAGCGCGAGCCGCACCTGCTTGCACATTCCACCATCGAGCACGACGAAGGCCGCCGCGTTCACGATTGCCGCGTCGCTCGGCGCGCGCGCGATGCGAACGAGCGCCGCGCCGTGCGGAATCTGGAGGTAGGGGAAATTGACGCGCGTGATGATTCCGCCGTCAACGTAGGCACTTGGCGCGTTCAGGAATTCGTCTAGCGCGAGCGTGCGGATACGACGGATGCGCACCGTCACGCGCGCGTCGAGCGCCAACAGCGCGACGAGCAAATCGCACGCCGCGTCCCCCGCGACGAGTGTACCACCGACCGTCGCGACGTTGCGGATGTGGCGCGTCGCGCACACGCGCGCGGCTTCCGTCAGCAAGCCGTTGGCGTATCGCTGCGCGATTTCGTCGGAGGCGAGCGTTTGCAACGTCGTCATCGCGCCAAGATGCGCTTGCTGCGCGTGCCATTGGATACCCGCGAGATTCAACGCGCTCAAATCAACGACCGCTTCCACCGACGGGTCACGCGAGGGAACGAGTGCCGTGCCGCCTGCGAGTGGAACCGTTCGCACCTTGCGCCGCGCGAGCAAGCGCAGCGCGCCGCTCATCGTCGTGGGACGATGGTATTCGATAAGATTCGGGAGCATCCTACACCTCCGTCCAATCGAGCATCATCACGCGCACGCGCGCCCCCGCTTCGACGCGTTTCAATGCTTCGGGAATAATCGCGATGCCGTCGGCGCGCACCATCGAAAGTAAGATGCCCGACCCTTGGTCGCCCGTCAGATGCGCGAACGTTTCGCCGCCGCGCGTTTCCAAGCGCACACGTACGTAATGCCGCCGATTGTCCTTGTGCTTGATTTCATCCACCAGCGTCGCCTCAATCGTTGGCTTGGCAAGACGCGTCTTGCCCTGCATCTTCAATAGCGCGGGGCGACCGAACAACTCGAACGACATCAGCGCCGAGACGGGATTGCCTGGCAGGCCCAGGAGCGGTACGCCTTGAATCGTTCCGAACGCGAGCGGCTTGCCGGGCTTCATCCGCACGCGCCAGAACGCGATTTCCCCTTCCGCCGCCAGCACTTGCTTCACCACGTCGAAATCGCCGACCGACACGCCGCCCGAGGTGACGAATAAATCCGCACGCTGTGCGAGTCCCGCGCGAATCCGGGTGGTCAATTCCTCCACGCGGTCGCGCGCGATGCCGAGCCGAATCGGAACGCCGCCGTACTTGACGACTGCTGCCGCCACCGAATAACCGTTCGCATCGCGAATCTTGCCAGCGGTCAGCGGCTCGCTCGCATCCACCACTTCGTCGCCCGTCGAAAGAATGGCGACGCGCGGGCGGCGAATGACCGCGACCTCCGTTTGTCCCATCGCCGCGAGCATCCCGATTTCTTGCGGACGCAAGACCGTGCCTTTCGCCAAAACCGTTTCGCCCGCGCGCACGTCTTCGCCTGCGGCGCGGATGTTCGCGTTGTGCGGGTAACGCCGCGTGACGAGAATCGCATCGCCCTCGCGCGTCGTCTCCTCGAAGGGAATGACCGCGTCTGCGCCCGGCGGAATCGGCGCACCGGTCATAATTCGAATCGCGGTTTCGGGTTCGAGCGGCGCGTCGCGCGTATAGCCCGCCGCGAGTTCGCCCGCGACGCGCAAGCGGCGCGGCGCATCGTCCCGCGCGCCCGCCATATCCTCGGCGCGCACCGCGTAGCCGTCCATTGCGCTGTTCGCGTGCGGCGGAATGTCGTACGCCGCGACGATGTCTTCCGCCAGCACGCGGTTCACCCCGTCGAGCACCGGCACGCGTTCAGGTTCGAGCGCATGAAAGTAATCGAGAAATTGGCTCAACGCGTCTTCGACCGAAAGCATGGGATAGTTTTCTTCCATCAAAGGACTCCTCAGTGGAAGGTCTCCAAGACCTTCCAGGTCTGGTCGAGCGCACGCCGCGCGGGCGAGTCCGCTGGCAAATCGAAAAAGGGCTTGCCCTGTGCGTCGTACTCGACGACGTTCTCGTCGCGCGGCACCAGCCCGATCACATCCAGCCCGCGCGCCGCCAGCGTCTCACGCACGCTCGGCGGCAAATCGTCCATCCTAACGTCGGCATTGTGACTCGGCACGCGGTTGATGATTGCTCGCGTCCGCCCCACACGAATCTTCAGTTTCCCCGCCAGCGCCTGTCACCGTCGTCCCCAGCGCCAGGTGCAAGTTCGTACTGGGATCGGCATCCACCGCAAGCACCGTGCCAAGTTGGTGATCTATGATGTAGCGAATGAGCAGCGCGGCAATCAACGTTTTGCCAACGCCCCCCTTGCCTGCGATTGC
>DYLA01000038.1:1902-6238 GCA_020722265.1 Anaerolinea sp. | reverse complement strand
GTCCACCGCCGCGTCTTCGTCCAAACCGCGCGCGAGCAGCGTTTCCAGTTCCTTGTGATTCACCGTGCCAATCGCCGCTTCGTGCGTCACCTGGGCGCGGTCGTCACGCACGAGGACGACGGGCATATTGCGCGCCACGGCGTGCCCGCGCACAATTTCCGTGCAGTCCATGTGTCCGCGCGCGCCGGGCGCGCTCGCCTCCGTCGTCGTGAAAACTTGGCTCGTCGCCTCATCGCGCACCGCCGCGCGCGTTTTGGCGAGCGACCGCGCCCCCTCGCCGTTCAGACGCACCAACTCGCGCACGGTAATCGCATCGCGCTCGACGCCGTAGGCTTTCGTCGTCAGTTCGGCGATACCGCGCGCCGCGACATCCACCGTGTAATCGAATTCGAGCACGCCCGCGCGCCCGTGCGTCAAACTGAACGTCGTGATGAATTGCCCGCCCTCGTCCACCGTCACCTGTGCGCGCGGGCGCACCTCGATGCCGCCGTGCGGACCGTGAAAATGCGCCTCGTTATATTTCATCGTTGCGCCCACGCCGACATGCATCCGCGCGTCCATCCGATGTTCGAGTTTCGTGGCGTTCGGAAACGTGCAGTGCGCGAGAAATTCGACGTGCGCGCCCGCGCCGATTTCGTACTCGGCGATGATTTCTTGCAAGCCCTCGGCGGGCAGCATCCCGAAACACAAATGCACGGTCCGTTCGATGCGCGCCTGTGGCGCGACGACGATGCGCGCTTTCACCCCGTGCGGCAATTCCTCTGCTTCAAACGTAACTCCCTCGATGCCGTGCGCGACGAGTACCTGATTCGCGCTCACGACGAGCGTCGCGACATTGGGCACTTGGAGCGCGTTCGGATCGCCGCCTGCCTGCCGATACGCGTCGAGGATCGCTTCGAATTCCCGTGTCCAACTTGGCGTCGCGCCGAGCGCGTGAGAAGTGGTCGTCATTCGACTGGCCTCCCATTGCTCGCGAGCGCGGCTTGCACTTTGGGCAATTTCTCGTTCCAGGGCTGTGCGCCGAGTGCTTCGATGTGCGAGCGGCAGCGCGTCTCGTAATATTGCTGCGCCTCGGCGGGCGCGCCGTTCCACAACACTGCGCCCTGGCACATCAGCGAGGCGCGATCCCCCGCGAGCGCCATCTCGTCGCGATGCGTGATCAGCAGCACCGTCGTCCCTTCGTTCGCCATGCGCCGAATCAGTGTGCCAATGTCGGCGAGCGAAAGCGCGTCAATCCCCGAATCGGGTTCGTCGAGGATCGCAAGGCGCGGGCGCATCGCAAATACCGCCGCTAGTTCGACGCGCTTGCGTTCGCCTCCTGAAAGTGTCTGATCCGCCGCGCGCCGCGCGTACACGTTCGGCGACAGCGCGACCGCTTCGAGTGCGTCGCGAACGCGCTCGCGGCTCGACTCCCGCGCACCCAACTGTACGTACGCCGCGACGGGCAAGCCCTCAAACCGCGCGGGTTCCTGCCATGCCAGCGTGATGCCCAGTCGCGCGCGTTCCGTGATGCCGAGCGCGGTCACATCTCGCCCGTCGAACACGATGCGCCCTTCGTCGGGTGTGTACCCTGCGCAGCCTATCAACGAATAGGCAAGCGACGATTTGCCCGAACCGTTTAAGCCAAGCAGCACATGCACCTCGCCCGCGCGCACGGTGAGATTCAGACGGCGCAAAATATCGCGCCCGCCGCGCCGCAAACTCAAATTCTCAACCTGCAAAATATCGGTCATCTCCTACTCCGTGATTCCGCGCATCCTTGATGCCGCGCCATTTCGATTTCCGCGAGAATCGCCAGCGCGATTTCCGCGGGCGTCGTCCCGCCCAAGTCCAAGCCAATCGGCGCACGGACGCGCCCGAGCAAACTCTCCGCGACGCCGTCCGCGCGCAGATGTTCCAGCACTATCCGGCACTTGCGCCGGCTGCCGATCATCCCGATGTACGGCGCGGGCGATCCGATCACCGCGCGCAGCGCGGCTTCGTCGGCGACGTGGTCTTCGGTGACGAGGACGATGTAAGTATACGCGGTCATACTTGCTGGGTCAAGCGTCGCGCCGCGCTCCGCGCGTATGTCCACGACGCGCACGTCGTAATTCAGGAGGCGCGCCATCTCTGCGAGCGGCTTACCAATGTGTCCGCCGCCGACGATGAGCAAGGTTGGACGCGGCGCAAACACTTGTATAAACACGCCCACCTCCCCGCCGCACAGTACGCCAATCGCGTCTTCCCCCTCTTCGCGCAACGTGTAATGCGTCAGACGTGATTTGTTTCCGTCGAGCGCCGCGCGCGCGTCTGCGATGATGGCCTGCTCCAGGCGTCCGCCGCCCGCCGTGCCGATGGTCGTGCCATCGCCGCGCACGAGAATCTTCGCGCCCACTTTGGCGGGTGACGCACCGTTCACTTCGACCACCGTCGCAAGCGCGGCGGGTTCGTTGCGTTCCATCAACGCGACGAGTTCTTGCAAAACGTCCAGCATCATGCCACTCCACTCAATTTCGTTTGCCACGCGTCCATTTGCGTCCGCGCGGATTCGACTGCCTCGCGGAACAATGCCTTCGCGTCGGCTTCGCGCAGCGGTTGCAAGGGCGTCAGCGCTTTTAGACTTGCAGGTGCTTCGCCCGTCTCCAACACCATTGCCGCGCTGCCAAACACCACTTGGGCGGCGATGCGGCGCGCTTCGCCGAGTGCCAAGCCACCCGCGACACCCGCGTCAGCCAGCGCGTCGATGATTGGAAAGATGTACGTGGCGGCGCGAGATCGCGCAGCACGCCGCGCGCAGCTTTCGGCGGCGCGGCGAGAATGATCGCCTCCGCGAATTCCGCGGCTTGACGCGGATGGTCGCTCACCGCGATGCGTCACTCGTGCGCGAGGTATGCCCGTCGCTCGTCGCGCGGTTCAATGGCGAGAATCTGACCGGGCGGAAATCCCGTGTCCAGTAATCGCTCCATCAGAACACCGCCCATCAACCCTGCGCCGATAAAGGCGATGCGTTTCTCTTCGAGTGCGCTCATTTTGTCATCTCCTCTTCCCGCGCCGGGTAAAACGCCAGCCCAAGAACTCCCGGTCCCGTATGGGCGCCCATCACGGGAGTGAACTCAGTCACGTACAACTCGTGGCAGCGAAAGCGCTCCGTCACCTGGTTGGCCAGCGCTTCCGCCTGCTCCGGCGCATCGGCGTGAAAGATCGCCGCGTGGACAGGCGTGTTGTGCGTTTCCTCTGCCATCTGCTCCAACATGTATTTTACGGCATGTTTTCTCGTTCGCATTCGAATCGCCGTACGCACATGTCCGCGCTGGAGGTTGAACACCGGGTGGATGTCCAAGACCGAGCCGACCAACGCGGCGACGCCAGGCACTCGACCGCTGCGCGCCAGGTAATCCAGCGTCTCCAGCGTCGCATACAGATTGACGCGGGGGATGACTGCTTCCGCCGCCTGGACGACTTGATCAAGATTCGCGCCCGCCGCCGCGGCGCGTGCAGCCGCCAGGACCACGAATCCCTGCCCCATCACGGCTGTGCCCGAGTCCACCACCCGAATCGGCACATCCGGGCACAGCCGCTCAGCGGATTGAGCCGTGCGGAGCGTACCGCTCAGGGTCGCTGGTATATGAATCGAGACGATCCCATCTGCCTCGCGCGCCAGAGAATCATAGAGTTCCCGAAAATCGCCGAGCGAAGGCTGGGACGTAGTCGGAAGGTGCTTGCTCTCCCGCAGCATGCGATAGAACTCGGTCGTGGTAATGTCCACGCCATCCCGGTACACCTGCTCCCCGAATACAAGCACGAAAGGGAGAATGTGGATCTTGTATTCGCGGACTAACTCGATCGGGAGACACGCCGCGCTGTCGGTGACGATGGCAATTTTACTCACGTCTTGGCTCTCCTCTCGCCAACCGACTCGCGATACATCCACGCGGCTTGCGGTGCCACATCCCGATCCAGGAGCAGTCGCCGCAGGAGCACTCGCCGCCGCTCGGCTGGCTCTTGCGGCAGCGGCAGTCGGTTGGCTTCCACCCGCTTGACCAGCGTAATCAATAACATTCCGAGACAACTCCAGGTCGTCGCGGCGGGCTGTGCGGTTGCCCAGGTCAATAGCGGCAAGAGAGCGAGACCCAGCAGAGCACCGATGGCGGTTGCTCCCAGCCAGCGCCCCAGCGCCAAGGCGACGAGAAGACAGGGGAAACCCCATGGGAAGACGACGAGCAACACACCCATAAAGGGACTAATGCCGCGACCGCCTCTCAAGCCCAGGTAGAGCGACCAGTTGTGTCCAATCACGGCAGCGAGTCCCGCCGCCAGCGCGGTCGGCAAGCCCAAGCCAAATTGGAGCCCCAGC
>DYLA01000038.1:0-1802 GCA_020722265.1 Anaerolinea sp. | reverse complement strand
TAGCCCAGGAAAGCCAGTCCAATGCCCACACAAACCTCATGCCGCTCCACTCAGGAGCGTGTTTTTCCAGCGTACTCATCCCTCTACCTGTGCTGGAAAACCAGCCGCTTGACTCAACTCATCCAAGCAAGTTGGCGACTCGGTGTACGTGTCGATTCGAACAAAATGCTCGACGCCGAGAAACGCCAGCGTCCCCCCTGGTCGGAAGGATTCGTCGTCGGGATGCGCGAAGACGGCGAGCAGGGTCGGTGGATCGCCGGCTATCGTTTCCTGCATCACGGAATCTGCACTACCAGCACGCGCATTTCTCTGCCTCACATTCAAACGACGCGTTGCGGTTTGTCCGGCGCGAGATCCAGTCCCCCCGTTTTCTCGATGGCTTTCTGGATTAGCCATCCCATCAGGATAGCCGAGGGCACCGTCAGCCCCAATCGCAGGAGCATAAAAGCCAGCCCCAAGAAGTTCGTCTCGACCAACAACTGTGGAATTTTGATCGCCGCCCAGGTGTTCAAGAACACCACCACGTTGAGCGGGCTGGCGCCCTTTTGCAGCAACATCCCGGCGACGGGAAACGCGGCGTAGAGCGGCCCCGTCGGTGCGGTGCCAAACAACAGTGAAAGGGCGATCCCTTTCCAACCCGACCCATGACCCAGGTATTTGCCAATCAGTTGCTTGGGGACCCAGACCTCGAACAGCCCCATCAGCACCGCCACCGGAATCAGGATGACGACCATCTCGACTAGGTAATCCCAGGTATTGAGGATAACCGGCGTGATCTGTGTCGGCCAGAAGAGCCAGACCAATAGATCGGCGATTGCGATCAGCACCACCCAGCGATAGTCAGCCAGCCGCTGCTTTGGCGTTTTGACGGGCGCGCCCTGCGGTGCGCCATCCTCTGGTGTTTGTTGCGGTAAACTGGTATTCATTGCAACACCATCCCCATAACCAGCGCAATCAGGAAAGCAAAGAGGAGACTGAGCAAATTGCGTCCCAGCGCCATCTTCTTACCCAGGTGTCTGATCTCTAACGGCAGCGTCACTGTGCCGACCATGACCAGCGCCGTCAGGAAAGCCGCGACCGTCGCGATGCTGGCTCCAGCCCGCAGCAGTGAGGCGGCTAACGGAAAGCCAACCAGACTGGGGATGTACATCACCGCGCCGATGAGTGTTGCCATAACCGTCGCCCACCAGCCAGCCTCCTGGCCCAGGTAGCGGGAGATGGCTTCTGGCGGCACTACGCCCAGCAATAGACCGATCAACCCCACAATAGCCAGCAGGCTGGGGAAGATGCCCACAAACGACTTGACTGCCACTTGCACGGTCTGCTTCGCCTTGGCGCGGTCGCGCACCGCCAGCACGCCCAGTGCGCCGAAGACGACAATGTACGTACTCCAGGTGAGTAATGACGACATGGTGATTTCCTTGAACGCAGGTATCCTGTATGTTCTAACACGCGCCGCGTTTCACTGAACCCTCTGCAGATGCTGTTGCACCCTTTTCCGCGTCGGCGGATTCCCCTGCGCGATTTTTTCGCCGCCGATAAACAACACCGGCATATTCACGGTGCGATATTTTAGGATGCCTTCCGCTTCGTTTTCTTCCACTAGTTCAATTTGGACGTTCGCCCGCGCCGCCTCATCCAACACGATTTCACGCATCAACTGGTAGCGACGGCATGTATTCGCGCCGACGAGCGTAACTTGCACGCGCTCACGTGCGTCTGGAAACTCTAACACGCTGGATACCTCCTTTCACCCATTGTTCACCAACGTTCACATCGTTGTTGACCGGTCCGTGATATAA
>DYLA01000037.1 GCA_020722265.1 Anaerolinea sp. | reverse complement strand
GGGCATCAAGTGCACCAGTTTTGACGTCTCCACGATTGAATGTAGCGTTACCGTCCAGAGAATCAAGTTCGGAAAAAGCGCAGCAAGCGCGCGTGCAGCCATCCATTCGTCGCGACGTACGCGCGCGCGTGAACGTTCCACCTCGCCCCGGTCGGTGTCGTGATTCTGCCGCCGGCTTCTTCGATGATGAGCGCGGCGGCGGCGACATCCCAGGGCGATAGGTTGAGGTGGAAATACGCGTCGAGGCGTCCGGCGGCAATATAACAGAGCGACAGTGCCGCGCAGCCGGTGGCGCGCACGGTGTTGACGCGCGGAAGCAACCGGGCGAACCGTGCGAGGGTCTGCGCGCGCAGCCGATTCTCGCGCGTCCATTCCATCCCGATCACCGCGTCGGCGAGGCGTCGCGTCGCGCTCGGTTGAATCCGCTTGCCATTGCAAAACGCGCCGCCGCCGCGTTCCGCCGCGAACATCTCCCCGCGCATCGGGTCGTACACGACGCCGACCTGAACCGCGCCGGCGCGATAGAGCCCCAGCGAAACGCCAAAGGGCGTAAGGTTGTGAGCGTAGTTCGTCGTCCCATCGAGCGGATCCACGATCCACAACGCGAGTTCCTCCTCCGCGTCCGCGCGTGTCCACAAACGCTGCCGCTCGGCAAGTGGACTTTCCTCCGAGAGTATCTCTGCGCGCGGAAAGCGCTCCCGCAAAATCGCGCGGATGGCACGATCCGCCGCGTGATCCGCATCGGTGACGATATCGCGCTTGCCTTTCGTGCGAATCGTGCGCCGCGCGGCTAGCCTTTCGATGATGACGCCTCCCGCCGCGCGCACCGCGCGCTGGGCGGTTTCAAGATATTGTGACATGACTCCCTCTCAAAAGGTATCTTGCTCAGCCACACCCCCGCTTACGGCACATGCCCCAGCAACCGATTGATGCGCGTCGTTCCGTTGCGGAGCGCGTCCGCCGGGTCCGCACCGTTCGCCACGCTCGTCCACATCTCGACGAGGATAGCGTCAATCAGTCCGGCGTCTGTGACGTTCGGTAGGGCGCGTCCGACCGGCGGTTTATCGAAGCCGTCGCGCAGTCGCTGGAATTGCGGTGGCAGATTCGCCGCGAGGAGCGTTTGCGTCGAGACGCGCACCGGAATCGAAAGTGTCGTTCGCGCCCAGCGCGCGATCTGCTCCGGCGCGGTGAGCCAACGCGCGAACAACCACGCTGCCCGCGTGCGCGGCTCGGAGGCTCCGCTGGCAACAGGCTTGAAGAGAGCCAGAGCCGCACCCACGACGGCAGTGACCGGACGATTCGGGTCGTTCTGGGGAATGTTCGCCACGCCCCAGACGCACGCGTTGCCCGCGCACGTCAACGCCTCCGCCATCGGCGTCAACTCCTCTACGGTGCCGAGCCAGAGCGCGGTCTTGCCTTGGGCGAAATCGGCGCGCGCATGCTCCGCACTCTCGGCGAGGTAGGCCGCGCCGCCGCGCGTGAGCGCGGCGATGAGTTGCAGCGCTTGCGTCCCGGCATCGTCCAGCCGCGCGCGACTCTGCGTTTCATCGAGGAGATCGCCGCCGCGACTATAGAGCATCGCTGCAAAGACTGCCGCGTGCGGCGACATCGCCCAGCCGCGCACGTTCCCGCGCGTCACGCCGCGCGCGGCGGCGCTGAACTGCTCCCACGTGCGCGGCGGCGTCGCGACCTTGGCCGCTTGGAGCAAATCGGCGTTGTAAAACAAAACGACGGCGTCTTCATCAAAGGGCAAGGAGTAGATTTGATTGTTCAAATCGGCGATGCGCCCGGCGTCGAGCAAGCCGGGAAAGAAATCGGCGCGGTCTTGGGCAGACAAACCGAGGGTTGCATCATTCATCCACGCGTCGAGACTCGTAAGCGCGTTCTTGCGCGCGAATTCGGCGATCGTGCGTCGGTTGGCGAGGATGAGATCGGGGGGCTGATTGAGGGCGAGCGCGGCGAGACCCTGCCGCAGCAGATCGCCGTCGCTCGCTTTCGCCTCGACGCGCACATGAATCGTCGGGTGCGCTTGGTGGAAATCGCGCGCCAGCGCGTCGAGGTGCGCGGCGGACGCGCCGGTCTGGGTGTGCCAAAAGACGAGTGTCACCGGCGTCGCGGGCGAAGCGGCGGCAGAAAGATCGGTCGAGGGGACGGGGACCGGCGCGCCGCACGCGGTTAGCCCCAACGCCACCGCACCGAAAACGAGCGAGCGCAGCCAGTGTGCCCTTCGATGCGCGCGTCTAGAATTTGCGATCATCTGGGAATTCCAACGGCAGTCGTTCATCCGCCGGCAGGGTCGCCCCAGCGGGAGGCGGGGACACCTCGCCCGCGCGGACGAGCGCATCCAATTGCGCGGCGATTTCGAGCGCGGCGCGCGGCCGCGCCAGCGCGCGCGCGCGCGTGGACCAGCGCGCCAGCGTATCGTCTCCCGGCGTGAGCCACTCGCGCACGGCGCGCGCGATTTCGTCCGGCGTTCGGCGGAGCGCGCCCACCCCGCTCGTTTCGACGAAGGTGACGTTGCCGGATTCTTGCCCCGGCAAAAAGCCACTGAGTAGAATGGGCAAGCCGCACGCCAGCGCTTCGCTAATCGTGCCGGGACCGGCTTTGGTAATGATGAGGTCGGAGGCGCGCATCCAATCCGGCATATTCGTCACAAAACCCTCGACGCGCACGGGTATTTCCCACGTCGTCGCCGCCAATTTACGCTGGAGCGCGGCATTGCGCCCGGCGATGACGACGAGTTGAATCGGCAGACGCGTCTGCGCGAGCGCGCGGGCGATCTCATACAGCGCGCCCATCCCTTCGCCGCCGCCGACGAGCAGAATCGTCCGGCGCGCCGGGTCGAGTCCGCACGCGGCGCGCGCCTCCGCGCGCGTTCTACCATCGCCGAGAAAACTCAAGCGAATGGGGTGTCCGACCACGCGCACGCGCGCGTCCGCCAGCCCGCACTGTCGCGCGATTTCACGCGCGCGGTCGGTCGCGACGATGCAGAGGTCTGCCGCGCGGTCGAACCAGAGCCGATGCGCGTCGAACAAGTCGGTGACGATGGTGACGAAGGGCGCACGCGAGCCGATGCGCCGGAGGGCGCGGCGCGGAAAATGGTTGAGCAAGGGATGGACGCTGACGACGAGTGCAGGCGACCGCTCGCGCAAGTATTTTTCGAGGGCGCGCCCAGCGACCCACGTGGAAACTTGGATCAGACAAGATGTCATCAGCCGATTGTTCGTCGCGCGAAACAGCAGCCCCCATAACGTTTCCGAAAAAGTGACGAACGGCAGATACCACTCGGGGATGTGGTTGAATGGAAAGAGCGCACCCCGCGCGATCACATCGAACAGCGTCACCGCATAGCGATCTGGAAATTCGCGCGCCAGCCCCTCGGCAATCGCCTCCGCGACGCTGCGATGCCCGCCGCCGGTATCGGACATGAGAATGAGAACGTCGAGCGGTTCGGTCACGGCTTGGAACCTGGGTCGGAAGCGTGTAGAGAAGCATGGGCGTGACGCCAGCGCGCGCGGCGCGTCTGCTCGACCGCCCAGACGAGATTCGCCACCGCGAGACACGCGATAAGAATGGCAACGCCAAAAGTGATTGTAGGAATCCCGAAGATGTCCGCCAAATTGCCGACGAAGAGCATCGGCGGGATGCCGAGCGCGTTCGACAGCGTGAACTGCACGGCGAAGACGCGTCCGCGCACCGCGTCGTTCGAGCGTTCCTGCACGACGGTCTGCGCGGGAATGTTGATCGTCGCCATACTCACCCCGACGAGAAGGGAGAAGAACATCACGAGCGCGGAGGTCGTGAGGCGCAGTTCCGGATAGCCGACGAACAGCGGCTTGCCGAAAAAGAGACTGCCGCTGCCCGCCCAAGCCATTCCGCTCAAGCCAAGCGCGACGCCGCCCATTCCGATACTCGCAAGAATCTCGCGCGGGATGCGATGTCCAAAACGTCCGATGAGGAGGCTCGCGATGAGCATCCCGAGGCCGGCGGGCCAAAAGACGTAAATGGCATCCTCCGCCGAAAGTCCGAGCACACGCGCGGCGTACCCCGGCGCAAGCATCCCCATCATCATCGTCAGCGCGGAGACGAGCGCGAGTTGCAACAGCGCGACGAAAATGGATCGGTGCATGATGGCAAAGTGCCAGCCCTCGCGAATCTCGTTCCAGGCGCGCCGCACCGCCGAGACACCATCGAAGCCCTCGACGCGCGCGGGATGATCCCGCGGGATGAGCGCGACCAGAATCGTCGCGCCGGTGTAGAAGAGCGCTGCCATCCACAGCGCCCCCACGATGCCAATGACCTTGATCGCCAAGGGGGCGAGAATCACCATCCCCAGAATTTGCGACGCGATGAAGGTCAGGGTGAAGAGCGAATTCGCTGGCAGGAGATTATCGGAACGGACGAGGAGCGGAATCGTCGCGCCTTCTGCCGGCGCAAAGAACTGCCCGATGGCGGAGGTGAGAAAGACCAGGACGTAGATCGTGGCGAGAAAAAACGCCTCGCTCAGTTTGTTGCTCGATAAGGAAGCGGCGAGGAACGCCAACGCCGCGCCGGTCGCGATACGCAGCCCGTTCGAAGCGATGAGAATGGTCTTTTTCGACACGCGGTCAACGACCAGCCCCGCGAGCGCGCTGAGCAGGACCGCTGGCAGGCTGAAGGAGACGATGACCGCGCCCAGATGCGCGCTCGAGCCGGTGACCTGTTCGATGAGAACGAGTTGCAAAAAGAACGCGCCATTGAGCGCGGTGTTGGACAGAACTTGCGCCATCCAGAGCGCGAGGAAATTGCGATTCCGCAGAACAGCGGTGTAACCGATGGGATTGAGCGATTCCATTGACAAAGCCAGAGACGAGAAACCGGGGACGAACGACTCACGCGGATGGGTCTATCGCCGGAGCGCGGCGCAGGGTCTTGACGCGTTTCTCGAATTCGCGGCGCGGCAATAGGACGCGGCGTTGGCAAGTCTGGCAAACGATGCCAATGTCCGCACCGAGTCGCACGACTTGCCATTCGTAGCCGCCGCACGGATGCGGTTTGCGCAAGCGCGCGATATCACCGATGTGAATTTCGAGGGACATTGCGGCACCCATTATAGCACGAAACGCGCCCAAGCGGAAACAGATGGCGCTTTCCGATTTCTGCCGGTCGTGCCCGCGCGCCGATGGCTTATCCCAGCGTAACGTCTAGATACAGCATCACCGCGAGCCCTAGCATCGTCCCCAGCGTCGCGATCCGCTCGTGCCCCTTGCGATGCGTTTCGGGGATGATCTCGTCGCTGATGACGTAAAGCATAGCGCCCCCCGCAAAGCCCATCGCGTACGGCAAAATCGGTTGCGCCAGTTGCACCGCCCACGCGCCCAACAACGCCAGCGGAATTTCCACTAGCCCGGCGCGGATGCCGGCGAGCGCGGCGTAAAAGTACGTGCCCATCCCCACGCTCAACGCGGAAACCGAAACCGCCAAGCCCTCCGGAATGTTCTGGATGCCAATCGCCAACATCAACTTCACAGCGTTGGGAATGTCTCCTGCCCCAAAAGCGACTCCCACCGCCAAGCCCTCCGGCGCGTTGTGCAGTGTAATCGCCAGAATGAACAGCCAGACCGCCTTGAGACGCGTTGTCGCTAGTCCCTCGCGACCCTTGATCGCGTGCAGGTGCGGCAACAGATGATCGGTGATGTCGAGCGCAAGCCCACCGAGCGCGAGTCCCACCAGTACCGGCAGGATGCCGCCGCGTGCGATGCCGGGCAAAATCAGGCTGGTGAAACTCGCGGTCAGCATCACGCCGGCGGCGAACCCCAGCGCGGCGTCCAAAAATTTTTCCGATGGCTTGCGGTAGACGAGGACGAGGAGCGCGCCGCAGGAATTCATCAGCGTAATCACCAACCCGCCGATGAGTCCCAACCAAACGGGATTCAGCCCCGCCAGCGCGATGAGGATGTTCTCAAACAGATTCGAACTCATAAGTGCTTCTCCCCAAAACAACCTGGTGGAACGAACGGCTCGTTCGCTCGACGCGCCGCCAGCCCTACCTTTGCGCCGAAGACCGCGCGCGGAAACTGTAGGTCTTGCGATAGCCGAAATCGGTGCTGAACGACGAAAAGAATTTGGTGCGCGCCTGGGAGAGCGGCACACGCCGCAACGTCCGCAGCCCGCGCGCAAGAATCGCGGCAGGGTGGTACAACTTGCGGCAGAGCCAATCGTACCCGTCGCGGAGTTGTTCGACGGTCATCAACTTGGGATAGTAGGTCACGTGTGCGGTGTCGTACAAACTCCAGGGCACGTTCGGAATCAAGCGTCCCTCGCGCAGCCACTGCTCGCGCTGCGGCGTGCCGGGGTACGGGGTGAGGAGCGTCACACTGACGCCGTCCAATTCCGATTCGCGAATGAAATCCAACGTATCCTGAAACACCTGGGGCGTGTCGTGATCGAATCCAAAGACGAACAGCCCGACGACGCCGATGCCGTGCCGATGAATCTCGCGGATAATGCGTTTGTACTCCGCGACGTTGCCCCGCGCCTTGCCGCTCATCTCTTGGCGATTGGCGGCGTTGACCGATTCGAACCCGATGAAGAGTTTGTCGAGATGCGCGTGGCGCGCGTGCGCGAGCAATTCCGGAAATTCGCCCACCATCATCTCGGCTTGAGCCGTCCAGCCATGCAGCGGCAACTTGGCGAACGCGTCGAACACGCGGGCGATATAGTCCGGGTGGGTGCGAAAGTTCAAACCAAAGTTGTCGTCGGTGAGAAAAAATCGCTGGATGCCGCGCTGTTCGATTTCAGCGACGACTTGCTCGACGGGGCGATGGCGCATCACCTTGCCGCTGACGCGAATCGCCGTGCAAAACGTGCAGTTGCGTGGACAACCGCGCGTCACTTCGAGGTACGGCGTCCAGTAATCCCTTTTCTCGTTGACCATTGCGATGACGCGCGGGGACAGCGGTGCAACCCCATCGAGCGAGACCCATTCTTCGTCCACGTAACGCGTCCGCAGCCGATCCCGCGCGGCATCGTCAATGATTTCGCGCCACGTGCGATACGCCTCGCCGACCGCGACGACATCCGCCCATTCGCCCACTTCGTCCGGCGCGAGCGTGGCGTGCGTCCCGCCGACGACGATGGTGGCACCGCGCGCCTTGGCGGCACGCGCGATCTCTCTGGCGCGATCAATCGAAAGCGTTTTGCTGGTGATGCCCATCAACGTGTGCGGCGTGCAGCGCGCAAAATCTAGCGGGCGCAAATCCTCGTCCCAGATTTCGACCGGGAGTTCCGGCGGCACGAGCGACGCGAGGCGCATCAACGTATAGGGCGAGCCGTGCGCACGACCGTAGATCAGACCATCGCGCTTGGGGTACACCAGCACGACCTTGTCAATATCCATCCGACTCATCCTTTTCTCGATTTGAGCATCGCCAGCGCGATGCCCAGACTGATGGCTGAAATGATCGCGCCGAGCCATCGCGGCGGCGTATCCTCAAAGCGCAGTCGTAGGACGTGCGTCCCCGCCGGCACGCGCGCCAGAATCAGACCTTGCTCTCCGTACGGCTCGATGCCGATGGGCTGACCATCGAGTGCGGCGGTCCAGCCGGGAAAATAGCGCGTGTAGAACAGCACGCGCGCGGGCGCGCGCGCCTCCACGCGCGCCTCGACCGATTGTCCGCCGTACCGCAGCGTCTCGACCTGCGCGCCCTCATCGAGCGCGACGGCGCGCGTCAGTTTCTCTCCCGCCAGGTACTGTTCGACGAGCGGCGAAGTCTTGGGGCGTTCTATCGTCCAGATCGTATCACCCAGCAGTTCGCCGTACTTGACCTCGAATTCCATCTGGGTTTGCAAGTTGAACATCGCTTCGGTGTGCTGCGGCGCGGCGTACGGGTAACTCGCCGTGACGAAGAGGAGCGCGACGGCAAGCGCAGGGGCGCTGCCGCGTGCCTCCTCGCCGAGCGCGTCCATCGCCGCGCCGGCAAGGAACGCGAGCGCGAAGGTCGTGATGATGAGCAAGCGCCAAGGGAATTGCGTGAACGCGACGACGCCCGCCCACATCTCCCACAACGACGCGGAGACCGGCAGCATCGCGAAAATTGTTGCCGCGACGACTGTCACGAAGAACACAATGGACGCCCGGCTTGCGCGCGTTTGGGCAAGCGCCCAGAGCGCGACGAGCGCCAGCAGCGTCGGCATCAGCCCCAGTTGTAGGGAGAATTGGTCGTTGCCGTACTCGCCGGCATAGCCATAACCCCAAAACGGCGACAAGAGCTGCGACACGTTCAAGAAATGCTTGCGATAGTTGAAAAAGCCCCCGATGAGCGGGTCGCTGGTCAGATAGCGTTGTTCGAACAGAATCGGCAAGAGAAAGATCGCGGCGATGCCCAGCGCGAGCGCGAGGGCGCCGGCGGCAGGCATCAGCAGGCGGAGGGCGGCAAACCACCGGGTCTGCCCACCTACCACCGGTTGCCTACCGCCTTCCTGCGCGACCAACCACAGGATGTACAGTCCAATGACCGGCGTGAACAGGAACGCGCTCTGGATGTGCGCGAGGATCAAGCCAGCGTACGCGAGCGCGGCGATAGCGATGTGGCGTACGCGGCGCGTTTCGGCGAGGCGGTGGAACGCCCAAAAGATGAGCGGAGGAAAGACGAGCGCGACGAGTTCGGCTTGCGCGGCGCGGACGTAGAGGTCAACGAGGTGGTACGGGATGTACGCGTAGGCGATTGCCGCGACAAGCGCGGCGTTTTTGTTGCGCAGAACGCGCGACGCGAAAAGGAACATCGTCAGCGCAGCGCCCAAGAACGCGAGTCCGTCCACGAGTTTGACCGCGCTCACAAAATCGAGTCCGACGAGATGAAACGCTTCGCCGGCGAAGAATGGAATCGGCGCGAGAATCAGCCAGAGGGGATAGCCGTACCCGAACACCATATCCGCCGCCCAGCGCGGATACCACGCACCATCGCGAATGGACTGATCGAACATCCGCAAAAAGTAGACCGAATGGCGCGCGTCGTGCGCGAGGGAAAAATAGCCGGGAGCGGTGAGGGGCGCGAGCGCGAACGCGCACAAAGCCAGCAGGATGAAAAATGAAGGATGAAGGATGAAGGATGAAAACCGCTGGGGTATGTTATCTCTCATCCTTCATCCTTCTGCCCTCCGCCTTGGTCCTTACGTCCCAAGCCAACACCCCCAGCGCGATGAGAATACTCGCTGCCGAGACCCAGCCGCCGATAACGCGCGGCAGCGTATCGTCGAAGCGTACGAGCAGCCACTGCTCTTGCCCCTTGGGAATGTAGACGCGGATACGTCCTAGCACATCGTCCGGCGCAACATCCATTTTCAACTCGCGGATGATCTCCATCGTCTTGGGCTTGGTGAGGTAGGCGCGCCAGCCGGGATAGTAAAAGGTGTTGAACGTGATCGTCGTGTCCTCTTGGGCGTGATAAACGATTTGCTCGCCGTTCGCCTTGAAGCCGGCGAAATTGGGCAAGATGCCGATCCAAACCTTGTCGGGGTCAACGTGAGTGTAATCAATTTTCGATTTCAGTTTCTTGCCGGCGAAATAGACATCCGCCATCGGCGACCAGGTTGGAATCTCCTTGACCCACGCCGTCGAGCCGGTCATTTCCCCCGCGCTCTGCTGAAAGCGAAACAAGCCAAGGATGCTGACGGGACCCTCTTTCGGTTCGAGGATCATCTGCGCGGTGAGGTACGGATAACTGCCGAAAATCAACAGCGCGCCGAGCAGAATCGTCGGTAGCGCGTTCGCGCGCGCGCCCTCCTCCGCCTCGTCGCTCACGACGATCGCGCTGGCGAGGACGGAGAGAGGAATCATCGTCAGGGTGAGCAGTCGCCAGGGGAATTGCGCGAACGACAGAATCGGGCGCAGCACCTGCCAGAGCGGTAGCGACGCGGAGAGCATCATCGCGCTGACGATGACCGCCATCGCCGCGAAGAAAATCCAGATGCGCCGGGTGTTGCGGGGGTTCTTGACTAGCGCGACGAGCGAGAGGATCGCCAAGGTGACCGGTACGACGCCGAGTTGAAACGACATTTCGTCGCGGGGACCCGGCTGGCTGATGCCAAAGCCCCAGGTGGGACTGAAGAATTGGAAGAAGTACGCAAAGTGGTGGGTGTAATCGTAATAGTTGCCGAGCCATTGGTCGGTGCGAACGTACGGGTATTCGAGCACTGCCGGAATGAGAAAGATCGCAACGAGTCCGACGCCGAGCGCGAACGCGGCGAGGGACGGCAGACCGAGTCGAATGAAGCGTGAAACGTGAAACGTCAAACGTAAAGGACCTGCGCCCCGTAGTTCGCCGAGCATCAGGAACAAGACCCAGATGGCTAGGATGGGCGTGAACATCAGCGCGAGTCCGTTGTGCGAGAACATCATCGCAGCGTACGCCATCGCCGTCGCGACGATGGTGACGCGATTCGGACGGACGACCGTTTCGTGAAACCCCCACAGCGTCAGCGGCAAAAAGATGAGTGCGACCGATTCGGCGAGCGCGGCGCGCACGTAAATATCGGCGATGTGATAGGGGATGTAGACGTACGCGACCCCGGACACGAACGCGGCTTGGCTGGAACCGGTCAAACGCTTGACCAAGCCGAACATCGCCGGACCCGAGAGTAGGATCGCGAGCGCGAAGACGATTTTCGTCGCGGTGACGAAATCGAAACCGAGCAGGTGAAACGCTTCGCTCACGTAGAGCGCGCCGGGCGCGTAGATGTTGAACATCGGATAGCCGTAGCCGAAGGTATAGTCCGGCGCCCAGCGCGGATAGAAAATGCCGTCCTGAATCGAGCGGTCGAACTCGAACAGAAAATAGACTGAGTGCCGTCCGTCGTGCGCGCCCCAAAAGTAGCCGGGCGCGAGGAGCGGTCCGATAGCGAAGAGGGAAAAGAGGATGAGCAATATGAGATAGGGTTCGTTGCGAATACAAGAAGGGAGCATATCCACCTTCGACAAACTGGAAGCATTGATGGCAAGCCCGAGGTAGAAAATCCCCAAAGGCATCCATTGAAGCGCGTACCGGTCAAACCCCGAAACCAGCCAGAAATCCAGCGGTTGACCACTGGTCGAGTACATTGCAAAACTCAAGCCAAGCAGATTCAGTCCAAGGAGCGCCAAGAGTGGCGCGTGTTCACGCAGTCGCCGCATCCCTAGCAGCAATGCAATCGGCAGAATCGTCCACGCAAGCCCCCAATTGCTCAAGTCAACGAAACGGGAAAGTATGTAATTGCCGATTTGCGCCCAGCGACTTGGATCGGTTTGACCGGCAATCAGAGTGAGCAATGAATTGTACGCGCTCTCGGTATAATCTCTATAACCAACTATTCGAATGAATAGCGACCATGGCATCCAGAGAATTGCATAGATCATAGTGTACAAAATAGCGTGTCGTATCGTCTTGCGATTAAATCCGGAAAGAAGAACCAGGACAATCAAATTTACCGCAAAGTAGAGCAGCACTTCGGTGCGCGTCCACCCAGCAAAGCCGACCAACAGACTCGACAGAACAAGCCACGCAGTCTCTCGCTCCTTCAGATATCTGTACAGATAGATCGCGCTGGTGGTGTAGTAAAAGCCAAAGGGTAGATTGGCATACGCAATTGTTGATTGAAATTGCGCAATTGGCGTTACACACAGAAAGAGACCACAAGCAAGTGACAGAGTTGTGCCAATCTCGCGCTGCAAATTGGCTATCACAATCAGGACAAGCGAGAGCAAGTACACCGGAAAAACAATCTGAAGGTAATCCTCGCTTATCTGGAACAAGAAAGTGAGTTGTAACGGGATGTTCAACGGATAAAAAGGATGCGCGGTTTGCGGCAAGAGCGTCAAATTACCGGTCGCCGCAATCAGTTTGCCCTTGAGCGCCCAGATCGCAAGTGAATCCCAAACGTAGGGCGGCATGTAGAGCGCCCGCGCAAACACCACCAAGATCGTTATGCTGATCAGTCCAATAATAAAAATCTGGATTGCATTCAGGTTGAAACGAATGTTGGCGGATGGCAGAATTGCCCTGCGCGTTTGCCAGAGCAGCCCTGCCATCACCGCGACCAGGAGGACTGCGGTTGCCCCTGCGCTCAGCAACGTAATGGGGACGCCCAGCAAATTAGTGATAAAGATGACCCACGTCAAACCTGCCGCGCCAATGCCGTATGCCAACCCGGCGCGTTCAGCCCACCCAAGTTCCTCGAACGCGCTCAAGACAAGCCAGCCCAAAACAAACAGCGCGAACAACAGCGCGCACACTGCCAGTATCATTATCGCGATACTCTCAAGAGACCATGCGAATCGTCGAGCATTTTTGTCTCTCCGGTTACCGCATAATCCGGATAGCCATCGGTGATCAAGATGAATCCAATTTCCGAATTGGCGCGAAAAACGCTCTCTCCACCAAACAGTAATCTACGCGGGTACAGAAAGTACAACATCAGATTGTGATAGATATACTCTGAATCAATCAGGATCACGGCATCCGGCGGTGTTTGGGTTTTGACAAACTGTACCACGTCGAAGAACGTGCCCCATGCGCTGCGAAATTTCTCTTCGGTAGTCCGATTTGGCTCCAGCAGTGGCTCAGTCAGATTCCACTGAAACTGTGCAAGCCCAAGCATCACTTGCAACACAAATAGCAGCGCAACGCCGTACGCGGCAATGGCGCGAACAAATCGGCGCGCTTGGAACGAGAAATCTGAAATCGCTTTCATTTTGACTTGCGCAGCGCTTGCTCGGAGATAATCGGCTCCGGATCGCCGGGGCGCGGCAGGACGAGATGATCCGCGCCGGTTTCCGTCAGGGCGCGCCGTCCGGTCGCGACAACGTACATTCCAAATTCGAGATGATACCCCTCGCGCGGTCCCTCGACGTTGATTTGGATCGTGTGCGTGTCCGAAATCACCTGACCCGGCATCCACTTGATCGTCGGCAGCGCGCCGTCCTGGGGCTTGGCATCCTCTTGCCCATACACCTCGCCGTCTTCGTGTACCGCGTGCACAAACACGGTATAGTCATTGTTCACTTGACGCAGCGCCTGCCACACCACATGCACGCGCACCGTTGCGCCGTGCCGCAGCGGTCCGACGATGCGATAGTCGAGCAGCGCGATCTCATTGTTGCCAAAGATGGCGATGTGCGACCGCGTCGGGTTCACGTCGAGAAAACGCGGCGCGAGATAGCCGTAACTCGCCACCACCGGCAGCGCGACGAAAAACGCGAGCATCGCCGGGCGCGACAGGCGCGCATCCAATTCGATGGCGACGCCCGCAACGAGCGCGAGCACGAGTCCGACGAAGGCGAGGAGTTCCCAAGGGTACGCCACGAAAATGCCCAGCGCGTTCCACAGCGGCGCGGCGATTTCGAACGTCAGCAGGGTGAGCGCGATGGCGGCGCCGAGAAAAACCGCGACGGTGCGGCGCACCGCGAATCGCTGCGATGCCTCTGCCGCGTCGTCCCGATGATTCCACCCCAACGCGACCGCGAGGATCGCGAGTCCAATCGGCACCACGCCAAGTTGGAGCGGGAATTGATCGAGAAAACTGCCGCTACTTGTGCCGAAACCCCAGAGGGGCGAGAAGAGTTGGAATGGCAGCACATAGTTCGCGCTGAATCCATCGCGCACGAGGCTCGCGCCGTAGCGGAGAATCGTTGGCAGGTAGAGCAGCGCACCAAGCGCGAGTCCGCCAAAAATCCGACCGATGACCGGAGACGGACGACGGAGAGCGTCGCGGTCGAGCGCAATTGTGACCACAAAGGCAACCAGCGCAAACAAAATCGCGATGCCGGGTTGGGTGAGAAATAGTAAAACAGTAAGCAGTAGGCAGTAGGTAGTCTGCTGTTTAACGAGCACGAGCAAGACCAGGGGACAGATCGCCCACGCGACCGATTCGGCGAACGCACCGCGCACGTACACCGTCGCGATGTGAAAGGGCAAGTACACGTAGACCGTCGCGGCGAGGAGCGCGCCGGCTTGGCTAAAAAATCGCCGCGCGAGCGCGAACATCGTCAAGCCGCTCGCGATCCACGCCAGCGCGTACACGAGTTTGATCGCATCGAGATAGCCCACGCCGATCAGATGAAAGATTTCTGCGATGAGGTACGGCAGCGCGCCGTCGGTGCGAAACAAATCGTACGCGCGACCAAAGGTGGGCGCCCACTCGAAAAACAGGATGGGGTTCTGATCGAGGTGGATCAAATTGTAGACCGCGCTCAAGCCGGTGTGAGATTGGAACGCACCGGGGTATGCCAGTGGCGCAACGGCAAAGATCGTGAGGAGCATCACGAGGTATGCGTAGCGAACTTTCACAATGAACATTATAGCATCAAAGCGCGGAGATGCCAAAGTCGAAAGACACGGCGGGTGCCAAGTCGGAATCGGGCGACTTCGCCCATGCGAAACGACAGTTGGGCGAACAGGCAGCCATGCTTCCACCGGGCACAGGCGGTTGCGGAAAATGCAAGGGGCTTGTATAATACTACCGGAAAGATGATCGTCAGTCTCGCCAACGCCCAAGTCAAACGTGTTCGCGCCCTGGCGCGCAAAAAAGAACGTTACGCCGCGCAGCAGTTCGTCCTCGAAGGAGTGCGCCTCATCGAAGAAGCGATGGAAGCGCGCGTCCCGCCCTCCCTCGTTCTGCACACGACGAATATCGAGGACGACGCGCGGGGGCGCGCCTTGCTTGCACGCGCACGCGCGGCGACACAAGTGTTTGCCGTCAGTGACGCGGTGATGCGCGCGCTGACGACTACCGAAACGCCGCCGGGCATCGTGGCGATTGCGCCGTTCGTCGAACTGCCGCTGCCGTCCCCGCCGCAATTCGTCTTGATTCTCGACGCGGTCCGCGACCCGGGCAACGTCGGCACACTCTTGCGCGCGGCGCGTGCGGCGGGAGTAGACGCCGTTTTCCTTGCGCCCGGCACCGCCGATCCGTACAACCCCAAAGTGGTGCGCGCGGCGATGGGCGCGCACTTTGTCGTGCCGCTGCGCGTTGCCTTGTGGGAAGAGATCACCGACGCGCTGCGCCTCGTCTCGCGCGTCTACCTCGCGGACGCGCGCGGCGAGACGACGTACACGCGCGTGGATTGGTCGCGCCCGCTCGCCCTCATCATCGGCGGAGAGGCGGAAGGCGCGAGCGATGCCGCCAAACGCATTGCCACGAGCCGCGTCGCGATCCCGATGCGTGGTGGCGCGGAATCACTCAACGCCGCAATGGCGGGCACGCTCCTTCTGTTCCAAGCCGCGCGGCGCGTGGACAGCGATCGCGAACAGCAAGTTTCTCTGGATTGATGTAGAAGCGGAGTCGCTATGGACGATTCGCTCGCGCGCTATCGCCCGTACCTCGCGATGGCGCTCCTTTTCCTGATCGTTCTTGCCGGGACGATTTTCTGGCTGCGTCGTCCCGAACCTCCCCTGGCTGTGACGATTACGACTGCCACACCACGACCGACTGCGACGATCGCACTGCTCATCGTGGATGTGCGCGGTGCAGTGAATCAACCCGGCGTCTACACCTTGCCGGTGGGGAGCCGCGTACAGGACGCGCTGCTACGAGCCGGCAGCGTGACGAGCCACGCGGACACGCGCGCGCTCAACCTCGCGCGCAAGGTGAACGACGGCGAGCAAATCTACGTCCCTGCCGCAGGCGAAGCCACGCCGATTCCACCGACGCCGGCAAAAGGCGCGCCCACAGCGACCCGCGCGCCTGCCGGCAAGATCAACATCAACACCGCGACCATCGCCGAACTCGATACACTCCCCGGCATCGGACCCTCCCTCGCCCAGCGTATCGTAGACTATCGCACCCAGAACGGCGATTTCAAAACGATCGAAGAGCTGAAGCAAGTGCGCGGCATCGGCGACGCGCTCTTCGAGCAGGTCAAAGACCTCGTTACGACGCAATAGGAGACAGCCAGATGAAACCACTCCTCGCTCTGATCTTGGGCGCGTTGCTCCTCTCGGCTTGCGCTGCGCTCGCACCTACGCCTTCGCCCACCGCGTTACCGTCGCCCACCCGCGCGCCCGCCGCACCCTCCGCCGCCCCGTCCATCCTAACTCGCGTCCCGCGCTCACCGGTTCCCGGCGCGCCTACCCCCGCGCCGATTACCGTCAAAGAAGTGACGCAAACGACGCAAGCGGACGGCACCATTCGGACGACTGGGCGCGTGACGGCGGAAGGAGACACTCTGGGACTGGGGCAGATAGAACTAGCGTACCCCGACCAGATGTTTCTCAACGAGACCGCGACGATCGTTCTGCGAATCTCCCCCGCGCAACAACTCGTCTCGCTGACGCCGGTGCCGGCGCCCGCGAAAACGCCCGACCTGCCGAGTTTCGTCTACAAATTCAGCGGCAATATCCAACTCTACCCGGTGATGATCGCGCAACTGCGCGCGCTGCAATTCAAGATTGACAAACCCGAACCGCTTCGCCGCGTCATCGAATCTCCCCACGCGACGATCGAGTGGCGCTGGCTGGCAAGCCCGCTGGCGGTTGGGCGCCAAGACCTTTCGATCGAACTGGCGATTCCGACGCTCATCAACGGCGTGCCTTCCGAGTTGAGCACGAACGTGCTGCAAGACCTGACGCTTTCGATTCAAGTGCAACCTCCCGCGCCGCCCACGCCAACTCCCACGCCGCCTCTGCTCACGCGTCTCGGCGATTCGATCATCGCCAACGCCGGTGCGATCGCGGTGGCGCTGATCGGGCTGATTGGCACGCTCGTCGGCATCCTCGTCAAGCTGAGAGCAGATCAGCGTGAGGCGAAGAAATCGCGATGATCAAGCCCCAGTCACTCGCGCGCAAGTACCGCGCCGCGTGGCGTGACACCGCGCTGCTCCTGCGTGATTTTCGCGCGCCCCTCGCGCTCTTCATCGCGCTGATCGTCGGGGGCGGGGTGACGTACTATTACCTCGCTCGGCAAGCCGGCGAGCCCATTCCAACGCCCAGCGAAGCCATCTACCTCGCGCTGACGATGGTTTTCTTTCAAGGTGGCGGTGATTTTCCGGACACGTGGTATCTGCAAATCTTTTTCTTTCTGATGCCGCTGCTCGGGTTGGGGATCCTCGCGCAAGGGCTCGCGGACTTCGGCGTGTTGTTCTTCAATCGCAAACAGCGCAGCAAGGAGTGGGAAATGGCAGTCGCATCCACGTTCAGTAATCACATCATCCTCGTGGGCTTGGGACATCTGGGATATCGCGTCGTCTGTCAGTTGCGCGAGATGAATCAGGATGTCGTAGTGATCGAAATAGAACCGCGCGAGGACCTGGTGACCAATCTGCGCGCGCACGACGTTCCCATCCTGCAAGGAGACGCGACGCGCGAAGCGATGCTTGACGCGGCGGGGGTGCGACGCGCACGCGCGCTGGTCTTGTGCACACAGAACGACAACTTGAATATGCAGATTGCGGTCAAGGCGCGCAAGCGGAATCCCAACGTTCGCGTCATTATGCGTATCTTCGATGAGGATTTCGCCCACGCCTTGCAAGAGCAATTCGGTTTTAGCGCGCTCAGCGCAACCGGCATGGCAGCGCCGATGTTCGCCGCCTCCGCCGCCGGGATGGATCTCTCCTATCCCATCAGCGTCGAAGGGCAAGCGTTGTCTCTCGCGCGTTTCGATGTTACGCCGCAATCGAAACTCGTCAACGCGACGGTCAGCGACATCGAAAAGAATTACGACGTGAGCGTCGTGCTGCTTGGGCACGACAACGTGCAAGATACGCACCCGGCGGGCGACAGGCGCATCGCCGCGCGCGATGTCATCGCCGTGCTCGGCGGCGCGGCGCAAATCAATCGGCTCGCGCAGGACAATCGTCACTAACCCAATGTTCCACGTTCTGTTCCACCGGATTGTCCAGAGAGTTACCCCAAAATCAAGAGCGACGCGTTGCCGCGTCGCTCTTACTCATCTGCCGTCGCGCCGAACTCGCCATCACTCACACGTATCCGCATCCGCTTGTGCCCCGCCGCTTGCGCCCGCCAGCGGACCACGCGCCCGCTCTCCTCTTCGCGCACGATGGCATAGCCGCGCGCGAGCGTCGCTTCGGGATCGAGCGCGGCAAGGTGGCGGAGCGCGCCGTTTAGTTTTTCGCGGTGGAGGGCGAGCAGTTGGCGGATGCGCGCGTCCAATCGCCGCGACAACTCGTCGACGCGTTGGCGATCGTTCGCGAGGCGCGCGTGCGGCGAATGGCGTTCGAGCGCGTGCGTCGTTTGCGCCAGACGCGCGCGCGCGTCGTCCACCCGCGCGCGCGTCAGTTGTGCGAGGCGTGTGCGCGCGGAGGCGATGACACCGCGCAGTTCGCGCACGTCGGGCGCGACGAGTTCTGCCGCCGCGCTGGGGGTGGGGGCGCGCACATCTGCGACGAAATCGGCAATCGTGAAATCGGTCTCGTGTCCGACCGCGCTGATAACCGGGACGCGCGAGTGGTAAATCGCGCGTGCGACGCGCTCGTCGTTGAACGCCCACAGGTCTTCGATCGAACCGCCGCCGCGCGCGACGATCAGCACATCAATCTCGAAATCGTTGAGCGATTGAATCGCGCCCGCGATCATCGGGGGCGCGTCTGCACCTTGCACAAGGGTCGGCGCGAGTAAAATCTGCGCGAGCGGATAGCGGCGCGCCAGGACGTGGCGAATATCGCGCAAGACCGCGCCTTCGCGCGAGGTGACGACACCGATGACGTGCGGAAATTCGGGGAGGGCGCGTTTGTGTTCGGGCGCAAAGAGTCCTTCCGCTTCGAGGCGCGCTTTGAGGCGTTCGAATTCCACCCAGAGCGCGCCCGCGCCCGTGAGTTTGATTTCGCTCACGTACAATTGCACGTCGCCGCGCGCTTCGTACACGGAGACGCGTCCGCGCGCTTCGATGGCGTCGCCGTTGTTCGGCAAATGCAAGACGCGCGCGGCATCGCTACGCCACATCACACAGCGGATTGCCGCATCGCGATCTTTGAGCGTGAAATACAAATGCCCCGCAGCGGATTGTGTAAAGTTGGAGACTTCACCGCGCACCCACACGTCGCGCAGCACCTCGTCCCTTTCCACCGCGTCTTTGATTTGGCGGACGAGTTGCGTGACGGTGAGCGTGGGGGCAAGATCGAAAAGGGTATTTTGCACAAGACCTCACTTGGTCACGAA
>DYLA01000036.1:7588-19227 GCA_020722265.1 Anaerolinea sp. | reverse complement strand
AGGGGGCAAAGCCCCCTGAACCCCCATGTCCACGATTTACTGTGGTGCTACCCCTGTCAGTGTTCAGTCCGCCGTACTGGCGCAACTGGGGCACACGCCACGCGGTCACGCTCACAAGCAGCGCGGCGGCGATGCCATAGACCGCTACCGCGCCGAGCAGAATCGCCCCTTGGCGTTTGACGTGGCTGATCAGCGACATCGCCGCACCGGCGATCACCGCGCCGATAGATTCCGCGCCGTACAACAGCCCCAACCCTTGCGCGCCGACGTGCAGAATCTCTGCGGCAAAAATCGGCAAAGTCGCCGACGCGAAGAAGGTCGCAAGAAAATCGAGCAACATCGTCGAGAGAATCATCGGCGACCGGAACACAAAGCGGATGCCTTCGCCGATGGCTGACCACGATACCTCCGTCGCGCCGCGACCGGTCTGGGTAGGCACTCGCATCCGCGCCAGCGCCGCCAGCACAGCGAGAAACGAGAGCGCGTTGAGCCAGTACACCGTCTCGACGTTCCACGCGGCAACGAAAGTCGCGATGCTGGAGCGCGACGAAAGGCACCTGCCGCGCGCGGGGGGTAGACAGAGTCGAACTCAATGAAGCCACAACTCCTTGTGCGCTGGATTGTCCATCAACAAAAAACTCCCGCCCGCAAAGGGACGAGAGTTGATTCTCGCGGTACCACCCCGCTTAGTCAATAGTCGCCGTGCACCACACCTGCAAGACCAATTGACTCACTCCTCGCCGACGATTGATCGGCTGCCCGTTTAACGGCGGGAGGCGGCGCGCTCTACTCTCGCGGACGATTTCGCGCGCGCGGCTCGGGAGGGAATTTCGCTGCCGATTGCCGAGAGCGACTTGCACCCAGGGTCGCCCCTCTCTGGCGGTCACGTGCGGCAGGTACTTGTCTCCGTCGCGGCTTTTGGGCGCATTATCGTCAAAACGATACTTTTGTCAACTGCGCGCTGGGCGCGTCAATCTTCTTCGTCTTCGTCGGCGAGGTATTCCACTTGGCCTTGAGCGCGAGTTTCCTCGCCCAACAAGTGGAGCGCTTGACCATTGCGGGTGTAGACGACAGCGGTCTCGATCTCCATTGGGTCGAGTTTGAGCGCCTTGCACACGACATCCAGCAGGGTCTTGCGCGATTCCATATCATACTCGGCTTGCAATTCGGCAAGTCGCTTTTGGTACAGGCGACGCGGTTCCGTCTCGCCGGTGCGCTCGATTTGCTGATCAAGGCGCTCCAGTTCCGCTCGAATCGCATCCAGTCCCATCGCGTACGACTTTTGGATTTCGCGAATAAAGGCAAGGCGATCAATCAGCGAGGGGTCGTAATAGCCGCGCGTGCCGCGCCCGGCATCCACGGGTCCCCGCACCGGTTTCGAAACGAGACCGCGCTTTTGCCAGAATCGCAGCGTGCTGTAATCCACATCAACTCCAATCGCGTTCGCCATTCGCAAAAGTTCGTGGGTTGGCACAAGCCGCGCCTTGATGGGCAGCGTTTTGTCGCGCGAGGACTGGTAGAGACGCTGGAGCCATTCTGGGATGGGTGCGTCTTCGGGGGACGGCGTTTGGGGAGCGGCGGTTCGTGTGGGAGGCACGGAGGGCCGGGTGGATCCACTCACAGCCATCCGCTCGCCGCACATATGGCAAAAGAGACTGTTGGCTTGATTTGCCGCGCCGCACTTGCGACAGGTGACGTACGTCGTCATCGCCAAGCGTGTCCCACAACTCTTGCAGTACTTGCTATCGTCTGAATTTTGCGTGCCGCAGTACGTGCATTTTGCCATTTCTACCTCGTCGCTTGAGAATCGACGCGCAGAGAAGGACTTGCCGCAAAGGAAACGTTCTGTTATACTATAACCGCACTCACGCGTTTTGTCAAAAGCCACGCGCCATCCCGCGTGAGGAGTTTCTTCAACGAGAGAACCGATGCAAGATTCGTATGGACGAACGATAGATTACTTGCGGATTGCGGTGACCGAAGCGTGCAATTTTCGCTGTCTCTACTGCGCGCCGAACGGGTATACGGAACCGACGCATTCGCCACTTTCGGTGGACGAGATTGTGCGCGTCGTTCGCGCGGCGGTCGCGCTCGGCGTCACCAAGATCCGTTTGACCGGTGGCGAGCCGCTCTTGCGCCGCGACATCGTGGAGATCGTGCGCGCCCTCGCGGGCGTGGAAGGCGTACGCGATCTGGCGATGACAACGAATGGATTTTTGCTCGCGCGTCTCGCGCGCGAACTGGCGGACGCGGGGTTGAGGCGCGTCAACATCTCGCTCGACACGCTGCGCCGCGAGCGCTTCGCGCGGATCGTCGGCGTAGACGCGTTCGACGCGGTGTGGAGCGGGATTCTCGCGGCGGAGGAGGCTGGTCTCGCGCCGCTCAAACTCAACATGGTCGCGATGCGCGATATCAATGACGACGAGTTTTCCGATTTTGCGCGCCTGACGCTCGCCCACGCGTGGCATGTGCGGTTCATCGAACTGATGCCGGTCGGCGTGAGCGCAGCGGCGCGCGAGTTTTTCGCCCGGCATTTTATTCCGGCGAACGAATTGATCGCGCGCCTGCCGGAACTTGCGCGCAGCGATTCGCCGCAGGGGAATGGACCGGCGCGTACGTTTCGATTGCCGGACGCGCGCGCGACGATTGGCTTTATCACGCCGGCGAGCGAGCATTTCTGCAACGCGTGCAATCGCCTCCGCGTCACAGCGCGCGGGGCGCTCTGCACGTGCCTGTTCGCCGAACGCGGGACGGACGTGCGCGGCGCGCTCTGCGAAGGGGTGAGCCAAGCCGCGCTGCAAGCGTTGCTGGCGCGCGCCATCGGCGACAAGCCGGCGAGCCACCCCTTCGGCGCGGAGTATGCGATCCAAGCGGACGCGATGTCGAAAATCGGAGGGTGAGGCTCGTGTCACGAATATCCGACTGGCGCAGACATCGAACCGCGCCTCCGCGCACGGCGGTCTCGACGCGCGCGAGGGTGATCCTCCGCCGACTGCCCCTCCTCTGCCTTGGACTGCTCGGATGGATACCGGCGGCATGTAGTGACGCCGCGCGTCCGCCGGATTTTCGGTTTAGCGATGTCGAGCCCGCGTCTACCGTGTCTTATTCACCACGAACCACTGATCCGCTGCGCGTCGCTATCGCTGCCGTCATCTCCCCCAAGTAGCCGCCACAGCGCATCGAGGGCAGGATACATTCCTGCCCTTTTTGTTTGTTCTAGAGATTTCGGGGTATAATGGAACCGGCGCGAACTCTAGACTTGATCTGCCATTCCTGGAGGAATCAATGCTCGGTTTACTTTCTGGCGCGCGCATCCTGGACCTCACGCATATGCTCGCCGGACCTTTTGGTGCGATGATGATGGGCGATCTCGGCGCAGAAGTCATCAAGATCGAGCCACCCGACGGCGACCCGATGCGCGCGATGGGACCGCACTTTATCGCCGGCGAAAGCGTCTACTACCTCTCGACGAACCGCGGCAAGAAAGGACTTGTGCTGGACTTGCGTCTCGAACGCGGACGCCAAGTTTTCTACGACTTGGTCAAGGTGTCCGACGTCGTCTTCGACAACTTTCGCCCGGGCGTGACGCAGAAATTGGAAATTGATTACACGACCCTCAAGCGCGTCAATCCACGCATCATCACGTGTTCGCTCTCCGGCTTCGGACAGACCGGACCCTACCGCGACCGCCCCGCGTTCGACATTGCCATCCAGGGGCTTTCGGGCGCGATGAGCATCACCGGCACCAAAGAGACGCCGGCGCGGATGGGCATCGCGATGGGCGATCTCGCCGGCGGAATGTACAGCGCGTTCGCCATCGCCGCCGCGCTCTTTCAGCGCGAAAAGACCGGCGAGGGGTGTTGCATTGACCTCGCGCTGCTGGATTGTCTCGTCTCGCTCCTCACGTACGTCGCGCAGTACTATTTCTACGACGGCATCGTGCCAGGTCCGCAAGGGACGGAGCATATGTTCGTCGTGCCCTATCAGCGTTTCAAGACGAAAGATGGACATCTCGTCGTCGCGGCGTTCACGGAGAAATTCTGGCAGGGGCTGTGCCGCGCGCTCGCACTGCCGCACCTCTTGGACGACCCGCGCTTTAGCAACAACGATGCGCGCCGCGAGCACAAAGCGGAACTATTGCCGATTCTCGCCCGCGCCTTCGAGACGCGCACGACCGCCGAGTGGGCAGAGCGTCTGGACGCGGAGAGTGTGCCTTGGGGTCCGGTCAACTCGCTGGACCGCGTCTTTGCCGATCCACAGATCGCGGCGCGGCAGATGCGCGTCGAAATCGAGCATCCGACGATTGGCAAACTTCCGATGATTGGCAATCCGGTGCAAGTCGAAGGCGTACCCCAGAGTTTCGTGCCGCCGCCGCTGTTGGGGCAGCATACGGAGCAAGTGTTGAAAGAGGTGCTGGGTTATTCGGCGGAGGAAATCGCGCGGCTACGTGAGGAGAAGGTGATTTTCTAAACGCCGTTGACAAAACCTCCGGCGCACTATATAATTTTGCCGAGAGTTGCCAACGCGACGGAAGGAGACACCGATGAAATTGAACTTGACCATGTGGGTCAAGGCGCTGCAAGGCGTTCCGCGCATCACCAAAGACGAGTGGAATCAACTCGATCTCGTCTCGCGCTGGCTCATCGCGACCCGCGCGATGGCGCTCGTCCTTTCGTTCTTTTCGGCGACGATGGCCGGCATCCTGGCGTATCGCGCCGGCTATTTCGATTGGGGGGTGTACGCGTTGCTGACACTGGGCTTGGTGATGGCGCACGGTACCAACAATCTCCTAAACGATCTGGTGGATTACACCAAAGGGGTGGATCGGGGCAACTATTTTCGCGCGCAGTACGGTCCGCAGCCGCTCGAACACGGTTTGATGACGCGGCGCGCGTTGCTCGTCTACGCCGCGATCACCGGCTTGCTGGCGGCAGTGCCCGGCTTCATCCTCGTCGGTTATCGCGGGGGGATGACGCTGCCGTTGATGGCGGTGGGCGCGTTCTTCGTGCTGTTCTACACCTTCCCGCTCAAGTACATCGGCTTGGGAGAACTGGTGCTGCTCGTCACCTGGGGACCGCTGATGGTTGGCGGCGGTTATTACGTCTTTAGCGGCATCTGGGATTGGAATGTCGCCATCGCCGGCTTGGCGTACTCGCTGGGAGTGTGCGCCGCGCTCTTTGGCAAGCATATTGACAAACTCGATATGGACGCTGCCAAACACATTCGCACACTGCCGGTGCTTTTGGGCGAACGCCTCGCGCGCTACGGCGTCGTCACGATGATCGTCCTGCAGTACGTCGTCGTGTTGTATCTCATCCTCATCGGCTTTTTCTCCCCTTGGCTGCTCCTCGTCTTGTTGTCGCTCCCAACTTTTTTCAAGATGGTCTTGCCGATGTATCGTCAGCCGCGCCCCGCCGAACGCCCCGCCGATTACCCGGAGAATGTTTGGCCCCTCTGGTTCATCGCGTCGGCGTTCTTTTTCTCGCGACGCTTTGGGATGTTCTATCTCCTGGGGCTGATTCTGGATCTGGCTTGGCACTTGGTGGTTCGATAGTCCACAGCGCATCTGCAAGGAGGTACAGCGATGGATCCACTCTTGTTGTCCCGACTTCAATTCGCCATCACCACGATCTACCACTTTTTCTTCGTCCCGTTGACACTGGGCTTGGTGATTCTCGTCGCGGTGATGGAGACACTCTACGTCCGCACGGGTAACGAAGACTACAAGCGGATGACCCAGTTCTGGGGCAAACTCTTTCTCATCAATTTTGCGATGGGCGTCGTGACCGGCATCGTACAAGAATTCCAGTTTGGGATGAACTGGTCCGAGTACTCGCGCTTTGTCGGCGATGTCTTTGGCGCGCTGCTAGCCATCGAAGGGCTGCTCGCGTTCTTTCTCGAGTCCACCTTCCTCGGCGTCTGGTTTTTCGGGTGGAACAAACTTTCCCCGCGCCTGCACCTCGCGACGATCTGGCTCGTGGCGCTCGGCTCGAACCTTTCGGCGTTCTTCATCCTCGCCGCCAACTCGTTTATGCAGCAGCCGGTCGGCTATGTCGTGAAAGGCGGACGCGCCGAGATGGTGGATTTTGGCGCGCTCGTCGGCAACCTGCACGTCTGGCTGCAATTCCCCCACGTCTTTTTCTCCGGCTTGACGACTGCCGCGTTCTTCGTCCTCGGCATCAGCGCGTATCACCTCCGCCGGAAAACGCCCGGCGAGGTCTTTCGTCGCTCGTTCATCCTCGCGCTCGTCGTCGCGCTCGTCAGCAGTCCACTGGCCGGCTTTACCGGCCACGCGCAGGGCGTTCACAAATTGTTCATCCAACCGATGAAGATGGCGGCGACCGAAGCGTTGTGGCAAACCGAGAGTCCGGCATCGTTTTCGGTCATCAGCATCATTGACGAGCAGAACCAGCGCGATGTCTTTAGCATCCGCTGGCCGGGGATGTTGAGTTGGCTCTACTTTTTCAAAGCGGAAGGCGAGGTGCCGGGAATCAAGAATCTGCAGGAGCAGTACGTCCAGCAGTACGGCGCAGGCAATTACATCCCGCCGGTCACGCTGCTGTACTTGGCGTTCCGCCTGATGGTCGGGGCAGGGCTGTTGATGATCGGACTTGCCATCGCCGGGCTTTACCTCGTTCTGCGCAAACAACTCGATCGCTTTCGCTGGTTCTTGCCCCTCCTGACCGCTGGACTGTTCCTACCCTACATTGCCAACACCGGTGGCTGGGTGATGGCAGAAGTCGGACGCCAACCCTGGATCGTCTACGGCGTGATGAAAACCGAAAACGCCGTCTCGCCGATTCTGACCGGCGGCACGGTGCTGTTTTCGCTCGTGCTGTTCACGCTGACCTATGGCGCGCTGATGGTTGTGGATGTCTACCTGCTCGCCAAGTACGCGCGGCGCGCGCCGGCGGAAACAGTGACGGCGGCGTATTAACCCACGCACCACGCATCACGTTTGGAGGTCACAATGGACCTGAATACACTCTGGTTCATCCTGATCGGCGTGCTCTTTACGGGCTTTTTCATCCTCGAAGGATTCGATTACGGCGTCGGCATCCTGCTGCCTTTTCTCGGCAAGGACGACGACGAACGCCGCGTCCTCATCAACACGATCGGTCCCTTTTGGGACGGCAACGAGGTGTGGTTGCTCGTCGCCGGGGGCGCGATGTTTGCCGCGTTTCCGCACTGGTACGCGACGCTGTTCAGTGGATTTTATCTCGCGCTGGTGGTGATGCTCCTCGCGCTCATCGTGCGCGGCGTCGCGTTCGAATTTCGCGGCAAGGACGCGCAGCCGGGCTGGCGCGCCTTCTGGGACTGGATGATCTTCATTGGCAGTTTCGTGCCCGCGCTGCTGTGGGGTGTCGCGTTCGGCAATCTGCTGCGCGGCGTGCCGATTGACGCTGCAATGAACTATACCGGCGATTTCTTCGCGCTCCTCAATCCCTACGCGCTCCTCGCTGGGCTGGGCGCGCTCGGCGTGACGACGCTGCACGGCGCGACGTTTCTCGCGCTCCGCACCGAAGGCGAACTGCTGGCGCGAGCGCGCGCTACCGCGCGCCGGCTGTCGCTCCCGGTATTGGGCGTGTTCGTCGTCGCGCTGATCGCGACCGCGCTGGTGACCGACCTGCTCGCTCGTCCCGGCTTGCCACTTGCACTCCTCGCCGGCATCGCGCTCGCCGCTGTCTATGGGCTGCTCCGCCGCCAGCGCGACGGCTGGGCGTTCGCGCTGATGGCGGCAACCATCGCCGCGACGGTCGCCACGATCTTCCTGACCCTCTTCCCGCGCGTGATGATCTCCACACTCAAGCCCGAGTGGAGTCTGACGATTTACAACGCGTCCTCCACGCCGTACACCCTGACGATTATGACGATCGTTGCCGTCATCTTCGTCCCGATCGTCCTGCTGTATCAGGGCTGGACGTACTATGTCTTTCGCGAGCGGGTGAGCAAAAAGTCGTTAGCGGCGTATTAGCGGCGTAGATGGCAAACCCACGCGCGGGGGAGCGGAGGAGCGAGGGCGCAGAGGAGCCATTCACCTTGTCCCTCTGCTCCCTCGCTCCTTTGCATCTTTTCTGAACGATGAATTTGGACCGACGGCTACTTGCCCAACTTGGCGTGGTGCGCGCGTCGTTCACACTGACCCTCGCGCTCGGCTGGCTGGCGGGTGTCCTCGCCATCGCGCAAGCGTACGTTCTCGCACATCTCATCGCCCAAGTCTGGTTACGCGGCGCGTCGCGCGACGCGGTGGGGGGCGCGTTCCTCGCGCTGCTGGCGATCATCACCGCGCGCGCGCTCCTCGCGTGGGGCAGCGAAGTGACCGCGTTCCGCGTCGCCGCGCGCGTCAAGACGACTCTGCGCGAACGCCTCTTCGATCATCTCGTTGCACTCGGACCCACCTACGCGCGCGGCGAACGCACCGGCGAACTCGTCACCACCGCGGTCGATGGCATCGAATCGCTCGAAGCGTACTACAGCCAGTACCTGCCGCAACTCGTCCTCGCCGCGCTCGTGCCACTTGCGATGCTCGCGGTCGTCTTTCCGCTCGATGTTCTCTCCGGCATCGTCCTGCTGTTGACCGCGCCGCTCATTCCGCTGTTTATGCTTTTGATCGGCGGCGCGGCAGACCTTTTGACGCGTCGGCAGTACGCCGCGTTGCGCGTGATGAGCGCGCATTTCCTCGACGTCTTGCAGGGCTTGACGACGCTCAAAATCTTCGGACGCAGCCGCGACCAAATCGCCGCGATCGCACGCGTGAGCCAGCAGTTTCGCGATACGACGCTCGGCGTGTTGCGCGTCGCGTTCCTCTCCGCCTTCGCGCTCGAAATGATCGCGACGATCAGCACCGCCATCATCGCGGTCGAAATCGGTTTGCGCTTGCTCTACGGATGGATCGAGTTCGAGCCGGCGTTCTTCATCCTCGTCCTCGCACCCGATGTCTACCTGCCGTTGCGATTGCTCGGCACGCGATTTCACGCGGGAATGTCCGGCATCGCGGCGGCGCAACGCCTATTCGAAATCCTCGCAACGACCGGCGACCGACGCCCGACGCCCGCTGATGCCGGTCAACGAGCCTCGCGCTCCGGTCACATCCGCTTCGACGATGTTCACTATGCGTACGACGACGCACGCCCCGCGCTCGCGGGCGTTTCGTTCGCCATCGCACGCGGGGAACGCGTCGCGCTGGTGGGATACACCGGCGCGGGGAAAAGCACAGTGGTCAGCCTGCTGTTGCGATTCATCGAACCGACGCGCGGCGAAATCGTGTGCGACGGTGTACCGCTGCGCGCGTTCGCGCCGGACGATTGGCGCGCGCGCGTCGCCTACGTGCCGCAGCATCCGTACCTCTTCGCCGATACGATTGCCGCGAACATCCGACTGGCGCGTCCCAACGCGTCACTTGACGACGTGACGCGCGCGGCGCGCCTCGCCCACGCCGACGAATTTATCCGCGCCCTGCCGCGCGGGTACGCGACACCGCTTGGCGAACGCGGCGCGCGCTTGAGCGCGGGCCAGGCACAGCGCCTCGCGCTCGCGCGCGCATTCCTCAAGGACGCGCCGCTCCTGATCCTCGACGAGGCGACTTCGAGTCTGGATGTCGAGACCGAGGCGCTCGTGCAGGACGCCCTCACGCGACTGTTGCGTGACAAGACCGCGCTCATCGTCACGCATCGGCTCCACACGGCCGCGCGCGCCGACCGCCTCATCGTCTTACACGAAGGGCGCGTCGCAGAGCAAGGGACGCACGCCGACTTACTCGCGCGACGCGGTGTGTACTATCGGTTGGTCACCGGCGGCGACGCCGAACCTCCAGAGTTGCGCCTTGCGTCTCACACTTCACCTCTCACGCCTCACGTCTCACCTGCCACGTCTTACGCTTCGCCGCCCGCGTTTCACGTCACGCGTTTTCCGCTGCTGCGCCTTCTCTCCTTCGTCGCGCCGTTCCAGTGGCTCTTCGCGCTCGCCGTGCTGCTCGGTGCGTTCACGATTGGCAGCAGCATCGGGCTGATGGCGACGGCAGCGTACATCATCGCGAGCGCGGCGCGGCATCCTTCGATTGCCGATCTCTCCGTGGCAATCGTCGGCGTACGCTTTTTCGGCATCGCGCGCGGACTGTTTCGTTATCTCGAACGCTACGTCTCGCACTATGTCACTTTTAGTCTGCTCGCGCGGCTGCGCGTCTGGTTCTACGCGTCCATCGAACCGCTTGCCCCCGCACGCTTGATGGCAATGTCGCGACACACCGCCGATTTGTTGAGCCGTCTGGTCGGCGACATCGAGACGCTGCAAAATTTCTACGCTCGACTCCTCGCGCCGCCGCTCGTCGCGCTGGTAATTGCCGTCGCGATGGCTGTGTTCTTCGCCGCGTTTGCGCCCGCGCTCGCACTCGTCGTCCTCGCGTTTATGCTCGCGGTCGGCGTCGCTCTGCCGCTGCTTGCGCAACGCGCCGGTCGCGTCGCGAGTCGCCGCCTCGTCGAGACACGCGGCGAATTGAGCGTGCTGATCACGGATGGTCTTCAGGGACTCGCTGATCTGCTGGCGTGCGGACGCGCGCCCGCGCACGCGGCGCGCGTCGCCGCGTGCCATCGCGAGTTGATGCGATGGCAGATGTGGATGGCATCTTTCGCAGGCTGGCAGAACGCGGTGGGGAGCGCGCTGGCACATCTCGCGATGTGGAGCGTGCTGCTCGTCGCGATCCCGCTCGTCACGTCCGCGCGGCTCGATGGCGTGTATCTGCCGGTGCTCGCGCTCGCCGCGCTGACGAGTTTCGAAGGCGCGCTCGCACTTCCCGTCGCGTTCCAGTATCTCGAAGGGAATCGCGAGTCCGCGCGGCGGTTGTTCGCAATGGCCGCCGACCAAAAACCGCCGACAGTCGGTCATCGGCAGTCAGCCGTCTGCGCTCGCCTGCCGGCGATTGCAGTCCAAGACCTGACCTTCCGCTATGCGCCGGGCGAACCGCTCGCGCTCGACCACGTTAGTTTCGATTTGCCTGCTGGCAAAATGCTTGCGCTGGTTGGGGAAAGTGGGGCGGGCAAGACGACGCTCGTCAATCTGCTGCTGCGCTTTTGGGAGTGCACGCCCGGTGCGATTCGCCTGAATGGACAAGACCTGGGCGCGCTGGAGCCGGAATCGGTGCGGCGGCTGTTCGCCGTCGTTCCGCAGCCGACGCACCTGTTCAATGGGACGATTCGCGAGAATTTGCTGCTCGCGCGTCCAAACGCATCCGACTCGGAGATGACGGAGGCGGCAGAGGTCGCGCAGATTCACGCGTTCATCGCCGCGCGGCCGGATGGATACGCCACGCGCATCGGTGAACAGGGCTTGCGCTTGAGCGGCGGCGAGCGACAGCGCATCGCCATCGCGCGCGCGCTGCTGCGCGACGCACCTGTCCTCGTGCTCGATGAGCCGACGGCGAATCTCGATATGGAGACGGAACGACGCGTCTTGCGCGCGGTGCGGGAGTGGGCACGGGCGCGCGCGCGTACCTTGCTCGTCATCACGCACCGGCTCGTCGAGTTGGAGGAACTGGACGAGATCGTGGTGTTGCGCGCCGGGCGCGTGATCGAACGCGGGCGGCAGGCAGACCTATTGCGGCGCGCGGGTTACTATCGGCGGATGTGGGAGTTGCAGAATCAACT
>DYLA01000036.1:0-7488 GCA_020722265.1 Anaerolinea sp. | reverse complement strand
CATAGGTCAAAAGCCGCATTGACGCCGCACTCGATTGTGGGTATCATAGAGCTAATGAATCGCCTTGCTCTCTCCAGTTTGCGCGCCCGCGTGTTGTTGCTCGTCCTGCTTGGATCGCTACTGCCATTCTCGTTGGTCGTGTACGATCACTACGAGCAGCGCGAAAAGATGACGCGCCAAATCCAAAGTGATGTGCTCCAGTTAGCCAGCCGCGCCGCCAACACTCAAAAAGAGCGTATCACTGCCGCACATCAACTCCTCCTTTCCCTCACCCAAGTTCCTTCGGTCAGCGGCGATAGCCCGCTCCCGTGCAGTGTCCTCTTTGCCGAATTGTTGAAGCAATACCCGATCTATGTCAATCTGGGCATGAGCGACGAGTATGGCAATGTGTCTTGCAGTGCGGTGCCACTTGCCGTGCCGGTCAACCTTGCCAACCGCGCTTACTTTCAGCGAATTCTCCAGGGGCAGCGCGTGACGCTGGGGGAGTACGAAATCAGCCCCATTACCGCCCAACCTTCGATCAACGTGGGAGTCCCCCTCGCCGACGATGCCGGCCAAGTCGAACGGGTGGTGTTTGCCTCACTCGGCTTGGACTGGTTCAGCCCATTCGCCGCCGACGCCAAGATACCCACCGACTCAACGCTCGTGGTGACCTGCAGCGACCGCGCGCTGGTGGCGCGTTATCCCGATACGGGCAGCACGTTGAGTCTGTTTTCGAGCGCGGACGCGGTGGGAGCACAGTTGCTCCGCGCCCAACGCCACCGCGAACCGGTCGCGCTGACCGATGCAGATGGAGTCTCGCGTCTGTACGCGTTCGCGCGTCTGGACGACGAGGCGTATGTGGGGATAGGGATTCCCAGCGCGGTGGCGTACGCCCAAGCCAATCAACTGCTGGTGCGCGATCTCGTCTCGCTGGGGGTGATCGTAACGATCATGCTGGTGTCCGCGTGGGTCTTTGGCGACTTGTTCATCGTTCGGCGCGTGCAACGCCTGGTGGTAACGACGCAGCGTTTGAGCGCGGGCGACTGGAGCGCGCGCACCGAGCAATCGGAGGGAGAAGACGAACTGAGCCAATTGAGTCGCGCCTTCGACCAGATGGCGGTGTCCCTCCAACAGCGCGAACAGGCGCGCCAGGAATCGGCCGCCGCGCTGCGGCAAAGCGAATCGCTCTATCGTTCGCTGGTCAACGCGCTCCCACAGAATCTCACCCGCAAGGATTTGGAAGGGCGTTTCACCTTCGCCAACCAAAGTTACTGCGATTGGATCGGCAAGCGGTTGGACGAAATCCTCGGCAGGACCGAGTTGGAATTGTACGTAGACCAGCCGGATTTGGCGGAAAAACACCGACGCGAAGATCGTCGTGTCATCGAGACGAGTGAGACCCTCCAATTCGTGGATGAGCGGCAATTGCCGGACGGGAGCACGGTCTACACCGAAATGATCAAGATGCCGGTGCGCGACGCCTCGGGCAAGACGATTGGCGTCCAAGCCGTCTTTTGGGATGTGACCTCGCAGAAGGCTGCAGAGATGGCACTGCGCCGCGAAGTGACCGAGTTGGAAGCGATCACACGGGTCAGCCGCGAGATCATTTCGGTGCCTGATCTTAGCGGAGTGCTTGCCTCCATTGCGCGCGTGGTAGCAGACTTGGCGCGCGCGGATGCCAGCGGCGTTTATCTATTCGGCGCGGATGGACGACTGCGGCTCGCCGCCAGTTGTGGAGTGGGAGACGAGTTCGTCCAAGCATTGAACCGCGAAGGGATCGAAACCGGACGCGGCGCGATCGGTCGGGCGGTGCTGGAGCGCCGGGCAGTTCAGATTCCCGACGTGCAGGTGCAACCGGACTATGCGTATCCGCGCTTGGCGCGCGTGGAGAACATTCGCGCCATTCTCGCCGTGCCGATGTTTCGCGATCACGAAATCACCGGAGGCATCGTCCTGTGGCAACGGCAGCCACGCCAGTTCACCGAGCAGGAGCAAGCGTTTCTGCAAGCCGTCGCCCAGCAATGTGTCCACGCCATCGAAAACGCGCGGCTGTTCGAGGCGGAGCGCGAACAACGCGAGTTGGCAGAGGCACTGCGCGATACAGCCGCCGCGCTCAACAGCACCCTGGACTTTGACGAGGTGCTCGATCGGATTCTCGATAACGTCGGGCGCGTGATCCCTCACGACACGGTGAATCTCATGCTGCTCGAAGGGGACAACGTACGCGTCGTTCGCAGTCGAGGCTACGCGCAGTTGGGCATCGAGGCATGGTTACTCGAACAACATTTTCGCGTGAGCCATCTCGCCAATCTGCGCCGCACGCTCGACTCGGGGCAAATCGAAATCGTCAGCGATACGCGCACCTACCCCGGCTGGCTGGACCTGCCGGAGACGCGCTGGATTCGCTCCCACATCTCCGCACCGATTCGCGCCAGGGAGCGCTGGCTGGGTTTCCTCAACGTGGATAGCGCGGTGCCCGGCTTTTTCAACGCGACCCACGCGGCGCGGCTCCAGGCGTTTGCCGACCAAGCCGCGCTGGCGCTGGAGAACGCGCGCCTATTCGACGAGTTGCAATCGGCGTTGACGATTCTGACGCGGCTCTACGAACTAGGCAGCCAGATTCTCACCGCGTCTCGATTGGAGGAGATCGCGCGCTGGGTCACCCAGACCTTACGCACCAGTTTCGCCGCCGATGTCGCGTGGCTGTACCTCTTCGACGCGCAAGGCAATCGGGAATTTGCCTACGGCGTCCCCAGTCAGGACGAGGCAGTGTGGGATGTTCCGTCGCGTCGCGAGGGGCTCTCGATGCAAACGTGGCAATCCGGCAAACCGATTCTCGTGACCGACCCGGAGCAATTGCACCCAGCCATACGCGCGCTAGGAATCCAATCCGCCATCGTCTTGCCCTTGCCGGGTGAGCCGACGAATCTTGGCGTTCTGTTCCTAAGTTACCGCACCCCGCGCCAATTCTCCACGCGGGAGGCGGAAATCCTCTCCCTGTTCGCCAACCAAGCCACGCTCGCCATCAAACGCGTCCGCCTAGCGGACGAAACCTCGCGGCGCACCGACCAACTCGGCGTGCTCAATCGCATCGCCCGCGCGATCAACCAGACCTGGCGATTGGACGACTTGTTGGAAGTGATCTATCGAGAAATCAACACCGTCTTCGAAAACGACGCGTTCAGTCTCGCTCTGTACGACGCGACCACCCAAGAACTGGATTTTCGGATCCGGGTGGATGATGGTGTGCGCGCGTCCCCCAGCCGGCGTCCTTTGGGCGATACGTTGAGTGCGCGCGTCATCCAGACCCAGCAACCTGTCCATATCCACGATTGGGAGCGGGAACCCGACCGCGTGCCGGCAACGCCCACCTTGTGGGGTTCGATGAAGATCCCCCGTACGTGGCTGGGTGTACCGATGAAAATCGGCGCGGACATCGTTGGACTGATCAACCTCCAGTCGTACCGCCCCAACGTGTACGGCGACGCGGAAGAACAACTACTCATCACCATCGCCGATCAGGTCGCCGTGGCGATCCAGCGCGCGCGTCTCTTCGAGGAGACGCGTCAGCGCGTCGTGGAACTCGAAGCGATCAATCGAATCTCCACCGCGCTGCGCGTCGCGTCCACGCCGGCGGAAATGCTCCCGCGCCTTCTCGACGAGATCCTCGCCGTACTGGGCACGCCGAGTGGAGCCATCGCGCTGTACGACTCGCAAGACGAACCGAGCACGTTGGTTCAGCGCGGCTGGATGGCGAATGTGGAGCGAGCCGTCTGGCATCCGCGCCAAGGCATCGCCGCCCCTGTGTTCGAGACCGGCACGAGGTACGGCGCGCGCGAATTTGCAACCGACCCTTCAACGAGCGAGCGGTTGCGGCCACTGATCCCCGCTGGCTGGGGCGGCGCACTCATCCCAATTCGCACGGCGCAAGAGACCATCGGTATCCTCGCCGTCTCTATGCCACTGCCACGCGAGATGCAGCCCAACGAAGTGAATCTCCTGACCACCGTCGCCGAGATGGCAGGGACGGCGATTCAACGCGCCCACTTGCATGAGCAAACGGAACAACGTCTGCGCCGACTCGACGCGCTGCACGCGATAGATTCCGCTATCCGTGCCAGCCTCGACTTGCGCGTCACGCTCAATATCCTGCTGGATCAGGTGATGGCGCAACTACGCGTCGACGCGGCGGATGTCCTGCTCCTCAATCCCCAGACCCAGATGCTGGAGTGCGCGGCGGAACGCGGTTTTCGCTCGCGGCTGCTCACCCGCGCGCGCGTGCGCGCGGACGATGGCTTGCCGGGGCGCGCGGTCTTTAGCCGACGCGTCGTTCACGTACCCCATCTGGGCATGAGCGACGACCCGCGCGCCGACTTGCTTTCGGAAGAAGCCCTCACCGTGTACTTTGCCGTGCCACTGATTCCCAAGGGTCAAGTCAAAGGCGTCCTCGAACTCTTCCACCGCTCTCCGCTCACTCCAGATCGAGAATGGTTGGGCTTTCTGGAAACGCTCGCTGGGCAAGCCGCCATCGCGATTGACAATGCGACCCTGTTCGATCGGCTCCAGCGCACGAATGCTGACCTCTCGCTCGCCTACGACGCGACGATCCAAGTTTGGGCGCGCACACTCGACCTGCGCGAAGAGGGAGTCGAGGGACACACCCAGCGCGTCGCCGACCTGACGGTCGCGCTGGCGCGCGCGCTGGGCATCAGCGATGCAGAACTGCCCGATATCCGGCGCGGGGCGTTGTTGCACGACGTCGGGCGCATCCTCATTCCCGATAGCATCTTGCTCAAAGCGGGTCCTCTGACGGAAGCGGAATGGGAGATCGTGCGTCAGCATCCGCGTCTGGCGTACGATTTGCTCGCCCCCATCGAGTCCCTGCGCGCCGCGCTCGACATTCCGTACTGTCACCACGAAAAATGGGATGGCACCGGCTATCCGCGCGGACTCAAGGGAGAGGAGATTCCGCTCGCCGCTCGCATCTTCGCCGTGATGGACGTGTGGGACGCGCTTTCGTCGGAGCGGCCCCAGCGTCCGGCGTGGAGAAAGGATCAGGTGTGCGCCCACATCCAATCGCTGGCAGGCACGCACTTTGATCCTCGGGTTGTGGAAGCGTTCGTGCGAATGATGTGCGAAAAATGAAGCCGTTCCGAAGCGTGACACCGGTTTTGCTTTTGGGCGCGCTGGCAATCGCGTGGTGGAGTGCGAGTCATCCGTCATTGGCCGCGCCCGCACCTACTCCAACGCCCGCGCCTCCGCGTTCTGGCGTCGAGGGACCATTCGTTGGCGCGCCGGTCATCCCGGCGTCGTTCGAAGGCGACGTGCGCCGTTTGCCGCCGCCGCGCGTCGCGGCGACCCCGCGCGAGGTTCCCCGCCCGCTACGGCAATCGTCCAAGATGATGCCGCGCGCCACGAGCGACGCGACGCGCCAGACCAAGGTGGGCGCGCTCAGGATGCCCGCGCCGCTATTCAGTTTCGAGGGGCTGAACAATCTCTGGGGCTATTTTCCTCCCGACCCTAACGGCGATGTCGGCGTTACCCACTATGTCGAAGCGGTCAACGTCGGCATTGGCATCTTCGAGAAAAGCACCGGCACGCGGCTGGCGTACTTTTCGTACAACGAACTCTTCTCCGGCTTGACCGATCCGCCCGGAAACCCGTGCGGCAATTACGGCAATCGCGGCGATCCCATCGCGCTCTACGATCCGATTTCCAATCGTTGGATTCTCGGCGATTTCGCGTGGAACGACATCTACAACGGTCCGTTCTACGAGTGTATCGCCGTCTCCAAAACCTCCGACCCGTTGGGTGGATGGTGGCTGTACGCGCTCCTTGCCGATAGCATATGGATGAATGACTATCCCAAGTTGGGGGCGTGGGCGGACGGAATCTATATGTCCGCGAATATGTACGATATTTACTCGGGCGGCTATACGACGACGGGGGTCAAAGTGTGGGCGCTGAATCGCGACGATTTGATAAGCGGCGCGCCGTTACGCTATGTGTCGTTCTTGCTCCCCGCCGCGCTGGGATACGCGAATCTCTTGCCGAGCAATCTGCGCGGCGCGCGTCCGCCGACCGGCACGCCCGCGTTCTTCGCTTCCGTGGATCAACCGCGCACCTTCCATCTCTGGAAGTTCCACATGGATTGGACGGCGCCCGACCATTCGTGGTTTAACGGTCCCACCGATTTGACCGTCGCCGATTTCACGATGCCGTGCGCGGCGGCGACGATTTGGAATTGCATCCCACAGAAGGATGTCCCATCGTCGTACTGGCTCGATGGACTGGGCGACCGGCTGATGATGCAGCTGCAGTATCGCTACATCAATGGCGTCGAATCGCTCTGGGTGAATCACACCGTCGCCTACAGCGCGCTCCAAGATTTGCCGACCGGCATCCGCTGGTACGAGATTCGCGATCCAAATGGCGCGCCTGTCGTCTACCAACAAGGCACCTTCCAGCCGGACGATGGACACAGTCGTTGGATGGGGAGTCTGGCGGTAGATCGCGATGGGAATATGGCATTGGGATATAGCCTATCGAGTGAGACGATGTATCCTTCGATTCGCTACACCGGGCGACTGGCAAGCGACCCGCTCAACGTGTTGCCCCAGGGCGAAGCGTCGCTCATCGAAGGGACGGGCGCGCAGTACACGACGTGCGGCGGGTATCCGTGCGATCGCTGGGGGGATTACAGCGCGATGACGGTTGATCCGCTCGACGATTGCACGTTTTGGTACGTCAACGAGTATTACTCGATTACGGGAGGCAACTGGCAGACGCGCATTGGGTCGTTCAAGTTCGCCACGTGCAACTATCGCTACATTTTCCCGTTGATCCTGAACGAGTATCCCTAGCGCGGCTTGACAAATCGCGCAATTGGAATACAATGCGGTTGAAACGCCGAGCTGGCGGAATTGGCAGACGCGCACGTTTCAGGGGCGTGTGGACGTGAGTCCATCAGGGTTCAAGTCCCTGGCTCGGCACAGAGGCGAACCTTGCAAGCGATGACGATCGGGGGTTGGAGTATCGCGTATGCAAAACGCGCTTGACAGATAGTTGTTGTTGTAGTATCTTGCAAACGGAAAAGCGAATAGTTGTCAGCCGAATCTCTCCGTCACGGTGCGAGAGAACGGAGGAACCACACGAGGGGTGTATCTTGCGGAGCAAGAGGGGTATCCTTCAGCCCTAACCCGCCAGCTAACTTCGTAGGCACTGAAGGGGACAAGTCTGTGGCGCAGGTTAGTGCGCGCACGTATTCGATACCACAGTCTTCCCCTGTGGTTTTTTTTTGCCTGTTGCCGCACTTCTTCTCCTCCTTTTCGGTTGGTCATTCTCATTCGTTGGCGTCTGCGAATGAGATGACCTCAATTTGGTGATGCGCCGCTTTCGATCAGCGTGGCTCGGAGGCGGCGCACCCTTATAGTTCGCACACGGCTGGCAAGTCATTGACGGAAGATCTTGCCGAGCGGTAAACTGCTCGGCTGAACAATTCCAGCC
>DYLA01000035.1:2800-19409 GCA_020722265.1 Anaerolinea sp. | reverse complement strand
ATTTCCGTCCGTTCCTTTTCGCTTTTGTCCGTTGTAATCGGTGGTTAGGATGGAAAGGTGATTGATTTTGGGATGGCTATTCTCCTGGCGGAGGATGGCTGGGCAACCATCCTCCGCGTCAACTTTTCACTGGGGCGCGGCGCTAGCAATACTCACATCTCGATTTTGCGATACTCTATCGCCGTGTACCCCGCGCCGAACGGATCACCGCGCTCGAACACGCCGAGACCTTGTTGGCTCGCGAGGCGCAGGTAATTGTCCGCGCCTAGAGGAATGTCCCACTCGGCAGCGAGGAAATCGCACATCACGCAATCAATCGCCACCGGGTCGGTTGCGAAAAAGAGACTGTTCGGCGGCTTGTTGCCGAACGTTTGCATCGTCATCGCTGGCGCATCCCAGGTGTTGCCAGCAAACAAACCATCGCCAAGCGTCAGCACCGTCTTGGCGCCGATGTTCGGATTGCGGTACAAATCCACGAGCGAGTTGTAATCGCTGCGAAAGCGATTCTGCCCCGGAAAACCGTAATCGTGAAATGCGATGGGATTGTTCGTCGAGCCGAGATGGTTCTTGAAACCGAGCGTGACGCCCGCGCCGCCAAGATGTGCCTTGAGGAGCGGCAGGTTGATCACGTACGTCGCATCGAGCAGCAGGTCGGCGATTTTCGTCGTCGCGGGCGGCGGCGCGCCGGGCGGCGGCGCAAACGCAATCGTCGCGGTTGGATGGGTGCTGTTGAATGTGGCGCGGGTACGCTTTTCGCTATCGAAAAAGCGAATGTTGGGGAACTGGCAGGCGGCGACGAAACGATCAGGGATCGGACGGATCGCGTCAAAGACCCAAACGTCCTCCTCGCGCACGCCGATTTGCTTGAGCCCGCGCACAATCGCATTGACCGGCTGAACGAGCGCGTCCAGCCTGCCGTTGCCCGAGTTGTTGAAATTCACTTTGATCGCGATCCCCTGCCCCGCTTGATAATGCGGCAGAATCGCGCGCCACGCCTCCGCACTGTTCGCCGCGCCGGTCAGCGCGAGTATCCCGCGCTCGACCATATCATTCACCACATCTTGATTGACATAGTTCCAGTAATCCCCCTGCCCTGTCCACGTGGTCGCCGCGTCGCTGTGCATATGAACGACGCGCGGGCGAACACTCGAAGGCGAAACGGTGACGCGCTGCGTCCCCTCGTTGTCCTGTTGCCACGCGACCCACTCGTGCACGAGTCCTGCCCAGTAGTTGACTGCGCGCGGTGTCTGCAAACGAATCGCGCCGGTGATCGTGCGCGTCTCGCCGGGCGCGAGCGGCGCGCCCAAGCCCCAACGATACGGGTGATCCCACCCGCTACGCCCGTCGAAATCTACGCCGACGCGGTAAGCACCGACCACCTCGCGAAAACCGAGTCCGCGAAACGTTTCGCCTTCCTCGTAGACAAAACCGGGATTGGGCATCTGTGTCGCCAGCGTTTCGCCGGAATCGTTGCGGACGACGATGCTGACGTTCAAGAGTTCGCCGGGGCGGAGGGTGATCGGCGTGAACGTCACGGCGACGATCTGCACGCCCACACTTTCGGCAAATGCCCGCACCGCCGGCGTCCACAGCACACTACCACCCAGAATCCACACGGCGCGCCGGAGCAACTCGCGGCGAGTGAGAAATAACTTATCCATCGTTTCCTCCTTTTCGAGCCGCTAAGCCAACTTTCGCACCCTAGACCCAGTGGATATGGAAGAGTGGTTGAGATGCCCCGGCGGGGCGTCTCTGCTTGGGATTGAGCCTGTCAGTTGGCTTTCCCAGGGTGCAGGTGCGAAATCTTGGCTAAGGCAGGACGGAAAAGCGACGCGCACTCGATCGTATTTTATCACCAACCCCAAGAAGGTCAACCCTGAAAACAGGGTTGTTGCCAAGTCGCGAGGGTGGTATAATCGTATGCGGAGAAACCGGTATTGTGCCGGAGGTGAAAGATGTTCTCTCGCAAGGCCCTTTTGATTCTGATCGCGCTCGCACTCGTTCTCGTCGCGCTCGTGGGTGCACTCGCGCTGACACGTCCTGCCGCCAGCCCTCCGATCGAACGATTCACCACGCAGCGCGAAGAAATGGTCGCCGATCAAATTCACGCGCGCGGCGTCAACGATGCCCAAGTTCTGGATGCCGCCATGTCCGTGCCGCGCCACGAATTCGTCTTGCCCGAAACGATTGACGAAGCATACGAAGACCATCCCTTGCCCATCGGCTACGGACAGACGATCAGCCAGCCGTACATCGTCGCGGTGATGACTGAACTCGCGCAGATCAAGCGCGGCGACCGCGTCCTCGAAATCGGCACCGGGTCGGGCTACCAAGCGGCGATGCTCGCGAGGCTTACCGATGAGGTCTATTCGGTGGAGATCATTCCAGAACTTGCCGCGCGCGCCGAGATGACACTCAAACGCCTGGGCTATAACGTCGTCGTCAAGAACGATGATGGCTACAACGGCTGGCAGGAGCACGCGCCGTACGATGCGATTCTGGTAACCTGCGCGCCTGACCACGTCCCGCCCCCACTCATCGCCCAGTTGAAAGAGGGCGGACGACTGATCATCCCCGTCGGTCCGACCGGCGGCTATCAAACCTTGTGGCGCATCATCAAGCGCGGCGACAAGGTGATCTCGGAAAATATTATGGGCGTGTTGTTCGTCCCGCTGACGCGTGGCAAATGACGCTTGCCATCGCCAACGCGTACATCGCCGCGCCGGCGACCATCACCAGCGTAAAGCCAAACGACAGCGCGCCCATCGTCGCGAGAATCGAACTGATCACGGACGCGCAGCCGTTGACGCCCCACGCCAGCGGAACCAGGTGGGGAGCCGTTGCGTCGAGAACCGCCAGCCCTTTTGGAAAAGGGACGCCCAAGAGAAACCCCACTGGCGCGACCAGCGCGAGCGCGATGACGATGCGCGCCTCCAGAGACCAGCCAAGCAAAAGTCGAAAGAGCAACGGCAAAAGCGGCGGATAGACCAGAATCGCGACGACGAGGAGCGCGAGCGTCGCGCGGTGCGGCAGTCGTTCCGAAAGCGCGCTGCCAATTCCCGACGCGATGAGCAGTGCGAACAGCACCGTCGCAAACGCGTACACCGGCTGGTCGAGAAAGAGAATGAATCGCTGAATCAGCGGAATCTCGACGAAGAGAAAGCCGATGCCGAGACAGCCAAAGTAGAGCAACTCGCGCGGCGCGTTGGGTCCCCCCACCACGCGTCGCGAGAACAGCGGCGCGAGAATCAGCCCCGCCGATGCAGCAAGGCTTAGCCCCAGCAGCGCGAGCAAAATCAAATAGCCACTCCCGCCGAACGGCTGCCACAACTTGCCAAGCAATTGCAGCACCATCGGCGTCTGTTCCCATTTGAACAAGTGAAAGAAAAAGGGACGGTCGTCGGTCGGCGGTGTGATGTCGTACGGATACGCCGCGAAGAACTGCGCGCGGCGCGTCCTATCGAAGAGGTGCGCGAAGACGCGCGCGTACTCCTCCTCGCGCAGCACATTGAACCGATTGACCTCCTCCGCGCGCAGCCCCGGATACGCCACCCAATCGAATTGGCGTTCCGCCGCGAAGGTCCTCGCCATTTCGATTTCGCGCGCGGTGAACGGCGTTCGTTTGACGAGCAGGAGCAGCGTGTTGAACGAGCGCAGTGCGAGAACACATTGCTCGCTGTTCACGGATGATGCTCCACGCTCCTCCAACGCGGCGAGGGCGAGCGCGGCAGCACGCGCCTCCTCCGTCGGTGGCAGTTGCAGCCAGCGACTCACCACGAGGATGCCCTCGTCGTCGAGATGCCGCAGGTACTCGGCAAACGCCTCTTGCGTGTACACGTAATTCTCGCCGAGCGCGTACGCCCCCGCCGTCACCGGGCGAAACGGATCGGCGAGCGCGAGGTGCACGATATCGAACTGCTCACGCGAACGCGCGAGCCAACTGCGCGGCCCCTCCGTCGAGACACGCACGCGCGCATCTCCGAAAACGCGCGGCGCGAACTGCCGCGCTACGCGCGCGATCAGCGGGTTATCTTCGACCACGACGATTTCGCGCGCACCCGCGTTCAACGCGGCAAGCGCTTCCAGACCGCCGCCCGGTTCGACAACGAGCGCGCGCGCGTTCGGGCGCAAGCGGTACGCGAGTGTCACCGGCAGCGCGTCGAGCAGTTCAGCGGGCGCGGCGTCGGTCAGCGGCGCGCGGCTTTCCGCATCAATGAACCACGCGCGCTGGGATGGCATCGCGCCGCGATAACCAAGACTCAAGCCGGGCGCGGAGCGCACCGCCCCGCTCTCCACCACCTCGACCTGCGAGAACGCGTTCCACGCGCGCAGCACCACGCGCGCGTCGGGAAACCGCAGAATCTGGCTCAAGCCCTTGTACGGCGAGATGCGCACATCGAACAGTGCCGGAGAGGCGATGAGCCACGCGCCCAGAACAGCGGCGAGCGCGAGACTCGCGCCGGTTGCCACGCGCTGCCGCGCGCCGCGCGCGAACGCCAGCGCGCCAAACGCCGCCAGCATCGCCGCGCCGAACACCGCGCCGGTCACGCCGAACAGCGCCAGCGCTCCGAGCGCGGCGAGGCAGCCCACCCCCGACCCCAGCAGATTCGCCGCGTAGACGCGCGCACTCTGGGCGCGGAACACCGCCAACGGCAAACCGAGCCCAAGTCCACCAAGAAAAAACGGCGCGACGAGCGCGAGATAGTACAACAACAGGTACAAGAGTTGAATCGGCTCCCAGCCGACGCGGTACGAATCGAACGGGAGGTAGTTGACCGCTAGGTAACTCGCGACGAGGGTGAGCGCGAAAAGGAACGCGAGGTGCGCCAGCCGCCGCATCGTCATCGCGTCGTCGTCTTGTGTAACCGACGGATACGCCGCAAGCGCGCTCCCGCTCGCGCCAAAACCGAGGAGCGCGAGACTGACCGCGAGAAAACCAAAGTGATATCCTTGCGAAATCGCAAAGAGCCGCGTCAGCGTAATCTCGAATGACAGCCCCGCTGCAGAGACCAGCGCGACGCCTACAAGCAGATGCACATCCGCTCGGGAACCTAATCGCCCTCTAGCCACGCCTGCACCACCCGCCCCACGCGCTCCAAACTCGCGCCCGAAATCTTGTCCAGCGTGTCCTGCGTTGTGTGCCAGTACGGATAGTCAAAATCAATGAGGTCCACCGCGCGGATGCCGCGTCGCAAGAATGGCGTGTGATCGTCTTCCATTGACCATTTCGGCTCGGCGATGAATTGCTTGTCGTAGCCGAGCCGCGCGGCAATCGCCCAGAGTTGGCGCTGCAACTCCGCGTCCGAGTTTTGCTCAAAGTAGATGTTTTGCTCCGCGTCGCCGATCATATCCACGATCACGACGGCGGCTGGTGTGACGCGCAGATGCGCGGCAAAGTGTTCCGCGCCGACCGACCAAGGCCAGGGGGTCGCGTCGCACGGCGGTGGCAGCAACGCGCAACTGTCGAGTGCGCCATTGTCCTCCGCGTCGAAGAAGACAAACCACACCTCGTTCCGCAGTTTCGCCGCGTCGAGCGCGCGCGCGAGTTCGAGCAAGACCGCGACGCCGCTCGCGCCATCGTTCGCGCCGGGCACCGGCGCGTTCGGGTTCGATTTGTCCTGATCCGCGCGCGCGCGGGTATCGTAGTGCGCGCCGAGAAGGATGACTGCCCCCCTGCCCTTGGCGATCTTGCCGACGAGATTGCGAATCGGCACGCCGCGAAAAACGAATTCGTCTGTTTCGGTCTGTGCGTTCGCGGCGCGCAATTGCGCGAGGATGTAATCGCCGGCGGCGCGATGTGCCGCGCTGCCGGTGGGACGCGCGCCCAAATTCATCTGCGCGCTCACGTGGGCGAACGCGCGTGCGGCATCGAAACGTGACGAGGGCGCGCACGCGCTCGAAATGAGCGCGAGGCAAAGCATCGCGACGCGGAAGGTTCGCATAGCGTTTTTCCCTTTCCTAAATTTTTCGACGTTTTCAATTCTCATATCGCCCTGCCTATGCGAATGATAGCACCACTCGCTACATCGCGCAAACTCGACTTGGCTTTTTCCCCCTTCGCGCATATAATCCCCCGCAGAGAACTCATTCCAACGAGGAGTACCAATGCGTATCGGTATTGACGCGCGCTTGGTCTACTATCACCAAGCCGGCATCGGCCAATACATCCTGCGACTTACCCAAGCCCTCGCACGAATTGATCCTGACGACCACTTTGTCATCTTCAAGAGCCGCAAAGACAAAACCCTCATCGTTGACCAAGCCAATTTTTCTCTACAGCATCTCTGGACACCAAGCCACCACCGCTTTGAACGCTGGGCACTCTCTCTCGAACTCGCACCCTTCGCGCTCGATCTCCTGCACTCGCCCGATTTCATCCCACCTGCCTGGACGCGCGCTCCCTCCGTCATCACTATGCACGACCTCGCCTTCTTGCTCTACCCGCGCTTTTTGACGCGCGGCAGCGCGCGTTACTATGGTCAGGTGGACCTCGCCGCGCGCCAAGCCGACCATATCATCGCCGTCTCGCAAAGCACCAAGCGCGATACGATTCGTATGCTCGGCGTGCCGGAAGCCAAAGTCACCGTCATCTACGAAGCCGCACACCCCCTCTTTGCGCCGATTGCCGACACCGACGCGCTCGACCGCGTGCGCGCGCGGTACCGCTTGCCTGCCGACTTTATCCTCTTCGTCAGCACGATCGAGCCGCGCAAGAACTTGCCGACCCTCCTCCGCGCGTTCCGTCGTCTGCGCGACCAGTACAAGTCGCCGGCTATTCTCGCGATCGCTGGCAATCGCGGCTGGCTCGCGCAAGAAGTGGACCAGGTACTCGACGAACTGAATCTCAGCGACGCGGTGCGTTTTCTCGGCGGCGTCCCGAACGAAGAACTGGTGTATCTCTACAACGCGGCGAAACTCTTCGTCCTCCCGTCGTTCTACGAGGGATTCGGTTTGCCGCCCCTCGAAGCGATGGCGTGCGGCACGCCGGTCATCGTCTCGAACGTCTCTTCGCTCCCGGAAGTCGTTGGCGACGCCGGCATCTTGGTCGAACCCGAAGATGTCGAAGGGCTGACGGTGGCGATGTGGCGCGTGCTGAGCGACGAGACCTTGCGCCGCGAGATGCGCGACAAGGGGCTGGCGCGCGCGGCGACTTTTTCGTGGGAGCGTGCCGCGCGCGAGACGCTCGCCGTCTATCGCCAAGTAACCAACCAATGAGCCAATGAAACTGTTACTGCTCACTCCCCAACTCCCGTACCCACCGCATCAAGGCACGACGATTCGCAACTATAATCTCATCAAACACCTCGCCCCGCGTCACGACATCACGCTCCTTTCTTTCGGCACGCCGGACGAGTTGCACAACGCCGCGCCCCTCCGCGCCCTCTGCCGGCACATTGCGCTCGCGCCGCATCCCGCGCGTTCGCTCGCGCAGCGCGTGCGCGACACCCTCACCTCGCCGCTGCCGGATATGGCGCTGCGCCTCGAATCGGACGCTATGCGCGCTCAGTTCGAACAACTGATCCGCGCGGAGACGTTCGATGTCATTCAGGTCGAGGGAATCGAGATGGCGCGGTATGCGCTGGATTCGCCATCGCCGATGGTCCATTCACGCTTGATCTTCGACGAACACAACGCCGAGTACGTTTTGCAGCGCACCGCCTTCGCATCGGACGCACGTCACCCAACGCGCTGGCACGCCGCGCTCTACTCGCTGATTCAATGGAAAAAACTCGAACGCTACGAACGCGCGCTGTGTCGCGCCGCCCATCACATCGTCGCTTGTTCGGACGCGGACAAAAACGCCATCGCCGCGCTCGAGCCCCAATCCGAAATCTCGGTGATTCCCAACGGCGTGGATACCGAGTTCTACACACCCACCGAATCTGCGCGCGATGAACCGACGCTCGTCTTCACCGGCAAAATGGACTTTCGTCCGAACATTGATGCGATGACGTGGTTCGTCGCCGACATCCTGCCGCGCGTGCGCGCCGAGCTTCCCCGCGCGCGCCTCGTCATCGTCGGGCAAAAGCCCGCGCCGCGCGTCGTCGCACTCGACGCGTTACCGGGCGTGCAGGTAACCGGCGCGGTGCCGGACACGCGCCCGTTCATCGCCGATGCCGCCGTGTACGTCGTCCCGCTGCGGATGGGAAGCGGTACGCGGCTCAAAGTGCTCGAAGCGATGGCAATGGGGCAAGCCATCGTCTCGACCGCGCGCGGCATCGCAGGCTTGGAACTCGTACCCGACCGCGACGTGGTAATTGCCGACGCGCCCGCGGCGTTCGCACGCGCGGTCATCACGCTTCTGCGCGCGCCAGAGCGCCGCCGCGAACTGGGTCGGAACGCGCGGGCGCGGGCGGTAGAACAATACGATTGGCGTACCCTCGTCCCCAAATTCGACCAAGTGTACGCCAAGGTTCGGAGCTAAGCCCCACGTTCGACTCTCCTTTGGCTCATTCCCTATGCGCGTCGTCATGCTTAGCAAAGCCCTCGTCGTTGGGCAATATCAAGGGAAACTCGAAGAACTCGCGAAACAGACAGACCTCGAACTAGTCGCTGTCGTTCCGCCCTTCTGGCGCGACGAGCGCGGGATCACTCCGCTCGAACGCGCCCACACGCATGGCTATACGCTCCTCGTCGAGCCGATGCGTTTCAACGGGCAATTTCACCTGCACTATTATCCGACCTTGGGGCAGATTCTCGCGCGCGTGCAGCCGCACGTCGTTCACATTGACGAAGAGCCGTACAACCTCGCCACGTTCCTTGCACTGCGCGCCGCGCAACGCGTGCGCGCGCGAACCCTCTTTTTCACCTGGCAGAATCTCCGGCGCCGCTACCCGCCGCCCTTTGCGTGGCTGGAGGCGTACGTGTTGAACCACGCCGATTACGCGATCGCTGGCAGCGCGGCAGCCGAAACGGTTTTGCGCGACAAGGGGTATCGCGGTCCTACGCGCGTTCTCCCGCAATTCGGTGTGGACGCGGAAATCTTCCAGCCCTCTACCCTGCCGCGCCCTCGGACCCAGTTTCGCATCGGCTATGTCGGACGATTGGTGGAAGAGAAAGGGGTGGACGATTTGCTGGGCGCAGTGGCGCGGCTCGATGGCGCGTGGGAACTGCGCGTGCTGGGCAGCGGACCGCACGCACCGCGCTTGCGGACGCGTGTGCGCGAACTCGGCATTGACGCGCCCGTACGCTTCGACGCGCCGCGCCGATCGGTGGAAATGGCGGCGTACTACCAAGAACTCGACGCGCTCGTGCTCCCCTCGCGCACGCGCTCGAATTGGAAGGAGCAATTCGGGCGCGTCCTCATCGAAGCGATGGCGTGCGCGGTGCCGGTCATCGGCTCGACCTGTGGCGAGATTCCGAACGTGATTGGCGACGCCGGGTTGATTTTTCCCGAAGGAGACGTGGACGCGCTGTGCGCGCATCTCGCCGCCCTGCGCGCCAACCCGACGCGACGCGCGGAACTGGGAGCGCGCGGGCGCGCGCGGGTGCTGACGCATTTCACGCACGCGCGCATCGCGGCAGAAACCGCAGCGATCTATCGCGAATTGTCTCCACTTTCTCCTGTGGTATAATACAGACGTGACACACCGCATCGGACTCAACGCTCACCTTCTCAATCTATCTGGGAATTATCGCAGCGCGGGAATCAACTGGTACATCTACCACCTGCTCAAAAATCTCGTCCCCACGCCGACACTCGACTATGTCGTTTTCCTCAGCGAACCGCGCGCCCGTGAGCATTTCGAACGTCTGACGATTGCGCGTTCGCGCCTGCCTACCCACCAGCCCCTGGCGCGAATCGCGTGGGAGCAAATCCTCCTGCCCGTGGCGCTCCGCCGCGAACGAATTGCCCTGTTGCACGCGCTCGCGTTTGCAGGTCCGCTGACCATTTCGATTCCCTGGGTCGTCACGGTGTACGATTTGAGTTTCATTCGCTATCCCCAATCGTTTCAGGCGGCGAATCGTCTCTACCTCACCTGGGCAACGCGCGCCTCGGTGCGCCGCGCCCATCGCGTTATTGCGATTTCCGAAAGCACCCGGCGCGACTTGGTCGAGAGACTAGGCGTACCGCCGGAAAAAATCGCCGTGATCCCCTGCGGTGCAGACGCGCGCTTTGCGCCCGCGTCCGATGGCGTGGCGATTGCCGCGTGGCGCGCGCGGCAGAACCTGCCGGAACGAATGATTCTCTTCGTCGGCACGATCGAGCCGCGCAAGAACGTGGCACGTCTGGTACGCGCGTTCGCGCGCGCCAAACGCATCGCGCGCCTGCCGCATCATCTCGTCCTCCTCGGCGCGCGCGGGTGGAAGTACGCCGAAGTGGACGAGACAATCGAACAAGAAGGTCTTGAGAATGACGTGATCTTTGCGGGCTATGTTCCGCCCGATGAACTGCCGCGCTGGTACCAAGCGGCAGACTTGCTCGCGTATCCCTCGTTGTACGAGGGATTTGGGCTGCCGCCGCTCGAAGCGATGGCGTGCGGGACGCCGGTCGTCACATCGAACGCGGCCTCGCTACCCGAAGTCGTCGGTGATGCCGCCCTGCAAGTCGAACCGACAGACGTGGACGCACTCGCCGATGCGCTGGTGCGCGCGCTGACCGACGACGCGCTGCGCGAGCGGATGTGCGCGCGCGGATTCGCGCAAGCCGCGCGGTTTTCCTGGGTGCGCGCGGCGCGCCAGACGGTCGCGCTCTACCGCGCCACCCTGAATCTCGCGCCGGAGGTTGACGATGCAGTGGCATAGTCGCCGGTGGCTGCTTGCGCAAGCCGCGCTCGACGCGCTGCTCATCAACATCGCCATCGCTATTGCGTGGTACATTCGCTACGAACTAGAAATCTCCCCCTCGTTCGGCGAAGGATTCTTCTATCACCCCTACACCGCCTACCTGCCTCTGGCAGGGCTCCTGACGTTGCTTTTGCTGTTTGTCTTTCGGTTGGAAGGATTGTATCCGCTGGCGCGCGGGCAGTCGCTGCTGGATGAGATTTACACCATCGTCAATGGCACCACGACGGCGATTTTGCTAGTGATGGCGTTCACTTTTTTTGTTCGTCCCCTCGTCTTTTCGCGCGCGATGTACGTCTACGCCGCGCTCGGTATCATCCTCTTGCTCAGCCTGGTGCGTCTAATCGAGCGACAGATCTTTGCGCGACTGCGCCAGTGGGGCATCGGCGTAGACCGTGTCCTCATCGTCGGCGCGGGAGAAGTGGGACGCGCGTTGATGCGGAACATCGTCGCGCGCCCCGACCTCGGCTATCAGGTCGTCGGCTTTGTGGACGACGATTCCGAGCGCGGCCACACCGACATCGGACGCTTCAAGGCGCTCGGCGGAACGAACGGTTTGCCCACGCTCCTGCGCGAGTTATCGGTTGACAGCGTGATCATCACACTCCCTTGGAGCGCACGCGAAAAGATCATCGGGTTGATGGACCTGTGCCAACGCGTCGGGACAGTGGCGAAGATCGTGCCCGATTTGTTCCAGCTCTCGCTCAGCCACGTGGCGATTGACGAGGTGGGCGGCATCCCCTTGATCGGCGTACGGGAAACGCGCTTGAACTGGCTCGACTCGGTAACCAAACGCGCGATTGATCTCGTCGGCAGCCTCGCGCTCTTTCTGGTTTTCGCGCCGGTGATGGGCATCATCGTTCTGCTCATTCGCCTCGATTCACCGGGGCCGGTGATTTTCGCGCAGACACGCGTCGGACAAAACGGGCGTCGGTTCACCGCCTACAAATTCCGCTCGATGCGCGTGGGCGCGGAAGAGGAACTCTCTATGCTGAACGAGTTGAACGAAGCGACGGGACCGCTCTTCAAGATTCGCCACGACCCGCGCCGCACGCGCGTGGGGGGCTGGCTGCGCCGCACGAGTCTCGATGAACTGCCGCAGTTGTGGAATGTTCTGCGCGGCGAGATGAGTCTGGTCGGTCCGCGCCCCGCCATTCCCAGCGAAGTCGAGCAATATCGCGACTGGCATAGGCGCCGACTCGACATCAAGCCCGGCATTACCGGGCTGTGGCAGGTGAGCGGCCGCAGCGAATTGACCTTCGACGAAATGGTGATGCTAGACATCTACTATATCGAGAACTGGTCGCCCTGGCTGGATGTGTGGATTTTGCTGCGGACGATTCCGACAATGCTCTTGGCGCGGGGAGCGTATTGAACCCTCTGGAGAGACGCTATGCGAGCAGTAGACATCATCGCAAAAAAACGCGACGGAGACGCGCTGACGCGCGAGGAGATTGATTTCTTCATCCAAGGTTTTACGCGCGGCGAAATTCCCGACTACCAAGCCGCGGCCTGGGCAATGGCAGTGTACTTGCGCGGCATGACGAACGAAGAAACGATCGCGCTCACCCTAGCGATGGCTCATTCCGGCAAGGTGCTCGATCTGTCGTCTGTCGCGCCGCGCGTGCTGGACAAACACTCGAGCGGCGGCGTCGGCGACAAGACGACGATCGTCGTCGCGCCGCTCATCGCGTCACTCGGTCTGCCGGTCGGGAAAATGTCTGGGCGCGGGCTGGGCTTTTCCGGCGGCACGCTCGACAAGCTGGAATCCATTCCCGGTTTTCGCGCGGACTTGGACACCGACGCATTCATCGCCCAACTCCGACAGCATGGCATCGTCGTCAGTGGACAAACGCACGACCTCGCGCCCGCCGATGGTAAACTGTACGCGCTGCGCGATGTGACCGGCACCGTCGCGTCGCTCCCTCTCATCGCGAGTTCGATCATGTCCAAGAAGATCGCCGCAGGCGCGCAGATCATCGTCCTCGACGTCAAAGTGGGGCACGGCGCGTTTATGAAGACCGACGCGCAAGCCACCGCCCTCGCGGAACTGATGGTGCAAATCGGACGCGGGGTCGGACGCAGCGTCGCCGCCATCATCAGCGATATGAACCAGCCACTCGGCGACGCGGTCGGCAACGCGCTCGAAGTCATCGAAGCGATTGAAACGCTCAAAGGACGCGGACCTGCCGATTTCGCGGAACATTGCTTGGAAGTGGCGTCGCAAATGCTGGTGCTGGCGCAAGCCGCGCGGGACGAGGCGGACGCGCGCGCCAAACTCGGCGCCGCGCTCGCAGACGGGCGCGCTTTGCAAAAATTCGCCGAATGGATCGAGGGACAAGGAGGTACCGCGCGCGTGATGGACGATTACTCGCTTCTGCCGCGCGCGCGCTGGGTCGAGCCAATCGCCGCGCCGCGTGACGGATTCATCGCGGGAATCGACGCGCAGGCAGTGGGACTGACCGTTATGGACTTGGGCGGCGGGCGCGCCCAGAAGGGAGACGCGATTGACTACGCCGTCGGCGTCGTGTTCTGCCGCAAAGTGGGCGCGCACGTGACGCGCGGCGAGCCGCTCTTCACCCTCCACGCGAACGACCGCGCCAAGTTCGACGCGGCGCGGGTGCGTCTGCTCGCCGCATACGAGTTTAGCGATACGGCGCCTCCTCCGCTGCCGCTCATTCACCAAATCATCAGGTAAGTTTCAGAGGGACGTTCATCCCTTGCGTCACCCCAAGGACAGGTAGCGAACGTCCCTTTTCTGCGTACCTCAACTGCGCCATCCCAGCCCCACCAGCACGAGTACGCCCAACAACAAACCGCCACACGTGAAGTCGGTAGGACTGGCGGGCGTGGATTGACGCGCGGTCGGTGTGGGCGCCGAGGCATTGCGCGAAACCTGCGCGGGAGTGGGCGTCGCTGGCACGGCGGTCGGCACGGCGCTCGCGTCGCTGGCGCCCGCACCTGTGTTCGTGATTTCGTACGCCGTGCCGTTGACGACGACGATGACGCGCACCCCCAGCGCGAGATACTTGCCCACGTCGGGATTGTTCGCGAGGAGCGCAAAGTACGCGTCGCTGCCAAATTCGATTTTCCGCGTCGTCATCTTGGATGGATCGAATTGCGCGTCCGTCCATACCTCGTTGCGGAACAAAAAGGTCTTGTTGCCCACTGCTTGCACCGGCGCGACCGATGTTTGCGTCATCCCCCCCGAACCGCTGGGCGCGGCAGTGGGCACGGCAGGCGCAATGTTCGCGCCGCGCAACTGACTTTGTTCGATGCTCCGTTGCACCGCGCCAGGACCAAAAACGGGCGCGGGCGCTTTGGTCGGCGCGGCGGCGATCTTGGCGCGCCCGCTTTCCGTCAGCACGTCCTTGCTTTCGTCCACGAGGAACGCGGTGTACGGCGTGACGATGCCATAGCGCACCGCCAGCGCGACGATTTCGTTCACGATTTCGCGACTCTCGCCGTGCAGACGAATCTCGTTCAGCAAGTAGCCGATCTTGCGCGTCGCCCACAAGCGCGGGATCGCATCATCACCGCCCGACGCGCGCAGCGTCACATCGCCGTAGCGGAACGATTGCGGCGCGTTGTTCACATTCCCCTTGAGCGTAATCGTCGTCGCGCCGCTCTCGCGATAGCGCCCCGCAACGATGAGTTGCGTCCCCGCGAACAAATCGGGCAGCGGATACGGATACACATCGTACACGCGCGCACTGCCCCAATCCATCGTCACATCGGCCAGGACGGGCGTGGAGACTTGAGCATAGAACGCAGACACGACCTCGTCAATCTTTTCGTTCGGGCGGACGTACCCGCTTGCGCCGCGCAATTTTTCCGCCAGCGAATCGAGCAGGATCGTGTTCACGTCGTCACCCACGCCAAACGTGAACAGCCGCACGTTCTTGGGCGCGGCGTTCGTCACGTTCGCGATGATCTTTTGCGCGTTCGTCTCACCCGTCGTCGGCAAACCATCGGTGAGGAAAATGACGATGGTCGGACGCTCGCGATCTGCGCTTTGCATCGCCTCCAAAAGCGCGCGGTTGATGTCGGTTGACCCCCCGGCGCGGAGCCGCGAGACGAAGTTGCGCGCGTCCTCGCGCGCCGACGCGGGACGCAAGGACGCGGCGTACACCTGCGTGCTCGTGCTGAACACGACGAGGTTGAACCGATCATTCGGGTTGAGTTGATCTAGAACGTAGTAGAGCGCGCGTTTGGCTTGCTCGATCTTGACACCTTGCATCGAACCCGAAACATCGAGAACGAGAATCACGTCCTTGTCCACGACGCGCGTGCTCTCCACCTGGATCTTGGGTGCGACGAGCATCACAAAAAAGCCATCTTCGCTACCCTCGCGGTACGATATGAGATTCAGCCCGATCTCGTCCGGCGCAACCGAGTAGTACAGCACGAAATCGCGATCGGGTTTGACGTTGGATGCTTCGTAGCCGACGCGCGCTTCGTAGTCACCCTTGCGCGTGACGCTGATGTCGTGCGACGGCGAGTAGATCGCCTTGAGGGCAGCGTTGGAGCGAATGGAGACGGTGACGGAAACATTCTTGAGCGGTTTGGGAGAGAGCTTTTCGGGATTGAGCGGATAGACGTAGCGCACCAGCCCTGACTCGGCTTTGAGAATTTGCGCGTATTCGATCTCGACACGCTTTTCCGATTGCGGTGGAATCGGATAGATGCGCGCCTGGAACGCGTTTCGCCCGACGTACTCCAAAAGCGCGGGGTCGCGCTGACGCCGCACGATGTCTTCGTAGATACGCCGCGCTTCGTTCTTGTCCAGCACCTTGCCTTCGACTTTCTTGCCATCCACCCACAGCGCAAACTCGCTGATAGCGGCGTCTTCGGGCAATGGGAAGATGTACGTACCTTCGAGCGCGTACGTGCTCTCGTTGAGAAAGGTCTGGTCAATGCGCGTGCGCGCGATTTGGTTTTCAATCGTGACGGTGACATAGTGGTTTTTCACGGCGAGGTAGGTGGAACAATCGCGGCGAATCGGCGGAACGATGCGCGGCGTGAGGGGAGGCAAGATGCCGGGCGCGGGTTGCGGCTCCACGGGCAGCGGCGGACACTCGACGATGATGAGCCCATCGGCGGAAGCAGGGGGAGCGGGGAGCGCGAAACTTTGGATCGCGAAAACCACGCAAGAAGTGAAAATCGCGAAAGCGAAACGTAGTTTGGTGTTCATAGGAACTCCTTTCGGAATGACCGACGACCGTCACAGCGGTTGGCTCGTCTAGTAGACGCCGTGCGAGGGAAAAGAGTTCCACGTAAAAAGACCTTCGAGGTTTCTGAAAACCTCGAAGGTCTGGTGTCCTAATCGCACGCCGCGCGACTATCTCACCGTCACCTCCGCGCTCGCGCTTCGCCCCCACACTTCGGGTTCGTACATCGGCGTGGCTTCGGCGGGGAGCGCACGGAATGTACCGCTCGTCGTCGCGCGAATCAGGTACGCGTAGGTGTGCTTGCCTTTCCACAGGTACGTCGTGAAAAAGACCGCGCGATCATCGCGCAAATCTGGGCGTGACCAGTAAAAGCGCGCTTTTCCTGTCGGCGGGATGCCGCTCGTTTTCAACGAGTAGTTGATCGCTTCAAAACCGGCGGGGAGCGGGTCGGTCACCATCACATACCAACCTTCGCGCGGCGCGTCCACCGTCAATTGCACGCGCACAATGTCGCCGACCTTGAACGACGTGAGCGTTTTGTTCGTCTTGGGATCGAGATACTCGCGCGAGACAGTGAACCCATCGAGCGATTTCGCCGCGCCCACCGATTCGACCGCGCTGTAGTACGTCAGCGCGCTCGCATAGTACACGCG
>DYLA01000035.1:0-2700 GCA_020722265.1 Anaerolinea sp. | reverse complement strand
CGTGATTGCCCGACGCGAGTCGCAGTGATGTGGTCTGCTGCTGCGCGATATTTTCCCGATTGACCGATTGTTGGGCAACGCTCTTACCATCCACGAACACCTCGTACGAAAAGTTCGCGTCGAGTTCGCCCGATTGCGCGAGGTAATCGCTCAGCGCGATGATCGTCTGCGCGGTTTCCTGGGTCGTGCGCCAATAGCCACCCAGACGATTGAGCATCAGATAGCGCACCGTCTTGGCAACGAGCGGCGATTGCGGATCGAGCGCGAGCAGCGCGCGCAGGATCGTCGCGGTGGTGCGCCCGTTGCTGACAAAGTACTCCCAGCGATAGCGATGCGCGTCCGATTCGACCGAGTGCGCGTGCTGATTCGTCTCGACGACGAGTTTCTCCAGCGCGGTCACAATCTCTTTCGCCTTTGCCTCTTCGCCGACCATCTTGAGCAGCAGCGCGAGCGTCGCGCGCGAGTTCAGCGACATTTTGTCTTGCTTGTCAATCATCGCGCGCGCGAGCGCGGGATCGCTCTGTCCCGCTTCGGCGAGGACGTAGGCGAGGTACACTTTCAAATCATAGTCATTCGTGTCAACGAGCGGCCTCTTCAAGAATTGCGCGGCGCGCTTGATCGCGTTCTCGTCAATCTTGTAGCCCGCCTTTTTCGCTTGCAACAATCCGTCCAGCACATACGCGGTTTCGTATGGAATCGAGCTATCCGACTCCCACCAACCCCAGCCGCCGTCCTCGTGTTGGAACGCGTACAAGCGCGTCAATCCATCTTCGACTTGCTTCGGCAATTCCTTTTCGATCTTGGCATTTTTGAGTCGCAACTTGTCGAGCGTTTGCTTGACCAGAACGGTCGGCAGGAAACGACTCATCGTTTGCTCGACGCAGCCGTACGGATAGCCCGTGAGATATTCGAGCGAATCAATCAGCCCCGCCGCGAGCGACGGCGAGGTTCCGAGTTTCAAAGTTGCAAAGGTTGCATCGTTCGGAACGTTGATCGTCAAGCGCGCTTCGCTGTCGTCGAGTTGTCCCGCGTTTGCGACGACGCGTTTTTCGCCGAATGGCTCAATCGGCAGAGACAATTCGACCGCGTCGCTGACACCGCTGCCGCGCGCGCGCAAGGTGATCGTCGTCGAGAGAGGGATCGTCGCGGTGGGCGAGTACGCCGACGCCAGCGCGTTCGCCTGCGGCACCGCCACACTCCAATTCACCACTGCCGATTGCCCCGCGCCGACCGTGATCGCACGCGTCACCGGCATAGTGAGTGAAATGTTCGTCGCAGAAATCGAGACGGTGACATTTTGCGCCTCTGGCGTCGAGTTGCGAACAATCGCGCCGATGGTCGCTTGATCGCCGACGTTGAAAAAGCGCGGCAGGACGGGGCGCACGATCAAATCTTTCGTGACCATCGTTTCGCCGACGCCTTTGCCGACCTGGGTCTGCGCGGTGACGCCGTTCGCCATCGCGCTCCACGTCGTCAAGTTGTCGGGCAGTTTCACTTCGACGCTCGCGTTGCCGTTTGCGTCGGTGACGATGGTGGGATTCCAGTACGCGATGTCGGGAAATTCTTTGCGGATTTCTTCACCGCCGCCGCCACCGCCGCCGAAATCCTCGCGCTGATTGACGCGCGCGAGAAAGACGGTGAGCGACTGCGATGTCTTGACCGCGAGGTCGCGTTGGCCGTAGAACGCCTCCACGATGTCGGGACCGAAATTCTGCGCGAGCGCGAGCACCGCTTTGTCAACAACGGAGAGTGACACTTCGGCACTAACGGGCTTGCCGTTCGCGTCGGTCGTCTTGATGTTGAACGCGGCTTTGTCTTGCGGCGAGTACTTTTCCTTTGCCGCCGCGACGCTCACGTTCAAATTCTTCGCGTCCGACACGACCTTGATGTTTTCCAAGCCCATCTTGAAACTGGGAATGTTATCGGGGAAACCGCCCTGCGGAATCAGCACCACGCCGACGTAGACATTTGGAAAGTGACCGTCGCTAATTGGAATCTCGATGGTCGCGCTGTTGGAATCGAGCGCGACGAGTCGTTTGGAGATGACCTTGCCGCGTTCGAGCGTCACGAGCGCGGTCGCTTTTGCGTACGGCGATTGCACCAACACCTTCGCGGTGTCGCCGATCTTGTATTCCTTTTTGTCGAGGACGAGTTCGATGCGGTCGTTGTTGTCGAACCGCCACGACAAGAATTGCGTGCGGTCGCTGACCCAGAGCCACGTTTGACCCATCACCCGATTGCCGCGCGCGTCCTTGCCTTGCGCGTCGACGCGGTACGATCCGCCGCGCGGCGGCACGAAGGCGAGTTGATACTTGCCCTTCGCGTCAGTTGTCAGATCGCCGCGCTGGATTTCGGTTTTGATTTCCTCACACTTCCAGACGCGCCGCCCCTTGTCGTCGGTGCGCCGCTGGCAATCCCAGTTGATCAGGTTAATCGCGTAACTCAAGGCGACGCGCCCAAGCGCTTTGCCGTTCGTGTCGAGCGTTTGCACATCAAAGCGCGCTTCCTTGCCCTTGTCGGCAATATAGTTCGTCGGCTTCATTCCGATGTAGAAATTGCCGCGATGCACAATCGCACGCGCAATCGCCGATTGGGGCTGGTTCGCTTCGTCGGTTACTGTCGCTTCGAGCGTGAAAATCTGGCTGCGCTCTTCAGTCGAAATGTTCGCGGGCAATTTCACCGAAAATTCGCCATTCGCAT
>DYLA01000034.1:17666-19515 GCA_020722265.1 Anaerolinea sp. | reverse complement strand
CGGGGCATCAAGTGCACCAGTTTTGACGTCTCCACGATTGAATGTAGCGTTACCAAGCAAACCACTGCGCCAATTAAAGACCCTGGAAGATCGGGGAGACCTTCCAGGTCTGTGGCGGTACCAAATTCGGACTCGCTTTGGACGATTTCACAACTTGCGCCATTTATACTACAATTGCATAGCCAACAAACTAGTCGTGCGACAAAATACTGTGTCGGGGTTGTCATTTCGAACGAAGCGTCGCGGAGTGAAAGTCTCGTCATGGATGGCCGAGATTTCTCGCCGCAACAGGCGCGACTCGAAATGACCACTACACAAGACTTTAGGAGGTATTGACGATGTTCACTCGACGCGAATTTCTACGTTATTCGATACTCTACACTCTGGGTACGCTGGCAGGCAGCGCGCTCGCCGCGTGCAGCCCGGCGCCCACTGCCACACCGATTCCCCCCACCGCTGCCCCCACGGCGACCACGCTCCCTCCCACCGCGACGCATGCGCTGGCTCCGACGACCGCGCCCATCGCGACGCGCGTACCTACCTTTGCGCCCGTCGCGACGATGACCGCAACGCCTGTGCCGCCAACACCGACCCAGCCGTACCTCGCTGTCGCGCGCGGCACCAGTCCCGCCGCGATCACGCGCGCGGCGATTGACGCGCTCGGCGGCATTTCCCGCTTCGTCAAAAAGGGGGACGATGTCATCCTCAAGCCGAACATTTGCAACGCTTCGATGGGACCCGAACTCGCGACGACGACGAATCCCGAAGTGGTCGCCACGCTCGTCCGGCTCTGCCTCCAAGCCGGCGCGGCGCGCGTGCGCGTGATGGATCAGCCCTTTGCCGGCACCGCGCGCGCAGCGTACGAAAAAAGCGGCATCCGCGCCGCTGTCGAGCAGGCAGGCGGACAGATGGAAATTATGGCGGCGATGAAGTACGTGGACACGAACTTTCCCAACGGACGCGACATCAAGAAATGGAAAGTGTATCAGGACATTCTCAAAGCCGATGTGGTCATCAACGTCCCCATCGCCAAATCGCACAACCTTGCCAAATACACGTTGGCGATGAAAGGATTGATGGGCGTCATTACCGAGCGCCCCTCGATTCACAATGGCATTGACCAACGCCTCGCCGATTTGAGTACCGTCATCAAGCCGACGCTCAACGTGATTGACGGCGTGCGTGTGCTCGTGCGGAACGGTCCGACCAGTTGGAATCCGCAGGATCACGTCGTGATGAATACGATCATCGCGAGTCACGACATCGTTGCCGCCGACGCCTACGCGATCCAAACATTCTGGAAAGTCAAACCCGAATCGGTGGGGTACGTCAGGATTGGCGCGGCGATGGGTATTGGGCGAATGGACGTGGAGAATCTGCGCGTGAAACAAGTGACGGCGTAGGCGTGGCGGACGTTCAACGAACCTCCCGCAGGTTTTGAAGAGGGACACCGGCGAGAGGGTAAAGTGAGGCTGAGATGACGGCAACGCGTTGGCGGCGCGCGCGGCAAATCGTTCAGGTCGTGAGTGTCGCGCTCTTCTCTGTGCTCGCGCTCTTCACCTATCGCGGCTCTGTGTCGCTCGTCCCGCTCGACCTGTACTTGCGAGTGGACCCGCTTGCCGCGCTCGCGGCGATGCTCGCCGCGCGCGCGGTTATCGCCGCGCTGCTGCTTGGCATCGTCGCACTCGCACTGGGGCTGATCTTCGGTCGCGCGTGGTGCGGCTGGCTCTGTCCTCTCGGCGCGTTACTCGATTGGATCACACCGCGCGCGGGGAAGGGTGGGCGCGTCGAGCCGGGCAGACAAACGGGGCAGGGCAAACAAACGGGGCAGGGCAAACACATAGGTTTG
>DYLA01000034.1:0-17566 GCA_020722265.1 Anaerolinea sp. | reverse complement strand
GGGCAGACAAACGGGGCAGGGCAAACAAACGGGGCAGGGCAAACACATAGGTTTGCCCCTACTCTTGGTGATCTTTTTCAGCGCGCTGCTCGGTAATCTCTCGCTGATGATCCTCGATCCGATCACGCTGCTCGTCCGAACGTTTGGCAGTGCGTTCCTCCCCGCGCTCAACGTCGTCGTCGTTGGCATCGAGACCGTCCTCTATCCGATGGCGCCACCGCTCCAGCCCCTACTCGATTGGATCGAGCAGAGTTTTCGTGGTACGCTTCTGCCGGCGCAACAGACATTCTATCAACTCGGCTGGATGTTCGCGCTCGTGTTCGTTGGCGTGATAGGGCTGAACTGGGTCGCGCCGCGATTTTGGTGTCGCTACCTATGCCCGCTCGGTGCGCTCTACGCGTTGCCGGCGAGGCTCGCGTGGTGGCGTCCGCGCGCGACGAACGATTGCAGCCATTGTGCGGCGTGCCTGCGCGCGTGTCCCACCGGCGCGATCGCGGTGACGCAGCAGGGTTTCAGCGTTGACCCGGCCGAATGCGTTATGTGTATGGATTGCGCCGCCGCGTGTCCCGAGTCGGTCATTTCGATTCGTTGGGGCATGCCCGATTTCTTGCGGCGCGACGTCCAAGCCCGACATTCGACGTTCGATCCGTCGCGCCGACATTTCGTCGCCAGCGCGCTGGCGAGCCTCGGCGCCGTCGCGCTCTTTCGCGCCGCGCCGAGCGCGCGTCGCGACGATCCGTTCCTCGTGCGACCGCCGGGCGCGCGCGAGAACGATTTCCTCTCCAAATGCATCCGCTGCGGCGAATGTTCGAAGGTGTGTCCCACCGGCGTCTTGCAGCCGAGTTTGTTCCAAGCCGGGCTAGAGGGATTCTGGACGCCGATTCTGACGATGCGGCTCGGCTATTGCGATTACGCGTGCAATGCCTGCGGGCAAATCTGTCCGACGGGCGCGATTCCGCCGCTCACGCTTGAGGAGAAGCGCCAGCGCGTCATCGGCACGGCGTACATTGACCAGAATCGGTGCATTCCTTGGGCGAGTTATCGTCCGTGCATCGTTTGCGAGGAGATGTGCCCGGTGCCGCAAAAAGCGATTCGGCTCGATGAAGTGGATGTCGTCGCGCCGAATGGACAAACAGTGCACTTGCAGCGTCCGCGCGTTCTATCCGATCTCTGCATCGGTTGCGGCATTTGCGAGTACCAATGTCCACTGGTCGGTCCGGCGGCGATTCGCGTGTACGCGCCGATGCGCCTGCCCCCACTGGGATAGCGCGCGCCTACTCCGCTTCCGACGAATGTCGCGACGCGCCCAATTGCGTGCGTCGCACCGAGACAATCTGTGCTATAATAGCAGAGGCAAGTCAACGGTCTGAAAATTCGACTTGTGATGTCTGTCCGCTGATGTCCTATGTCCGATTTCGTCCATCTTCACGTCCACAGCGAATACAGTCTCCTCGACGGGATGCCGCATCCTCAAGCCCTCGCGGCGCGCGCGGCAGAGTTGAAACAACCCGCCCTCGCGCTCACCGATCACGGCGCGCTCTTTGCCGCCATCGAATTCTACGACGCGTGCCAGGCGCAAGGCATCAAGCCGATCATCGGCGTCGAAGCGTATCTGGCGCGGCGTTCGATGAAAGACCGCGACGAGCGAGAGGATCGCAAGGCGTACCACTTGCTCCTCCTCGCGGAAAACGATGAGGGATACCACAATCTCCTGAAACTCGTTTCGATAGCGGAACTGGAGGGCTTTTACTACAACCCGCGTATGGACAAGCCGTTGCTCGAAAAATACCGCGCGGGGATCATCGCCACGACCGGCTGCCCTTCCGCCGAAATTCCGCGCCTGCTTCAAGACGGACGCCGCCAAGACGCGCGCCGCGCGCTGGCGTGGTACCGCGAGGTGTTCCGCGACCATCTGTACGTCGAATTGCAAGAACACGGCCTCCCGACGATGGTAGACCTGAACAAGGAACTCGTCGCGCTCGCGCGCGAGTTCGACCTGCCGCTCATCGCGACGAACGACGTGCACTATTTGCGTCCCGAAGACGCTTCCGCCCAAGACATTCTCCTATGCATCCAGACCAACACCGTCATCACCGATAGCAAACGGATGCGGATGGATGGCAGCGACTATTTTCTCAAATCGTCCGCCGAAATGCACGCCGTATGGCACGAACTGCCGGAAGCGCTCTCGAATACGCTCCGCGTCGCCGAGCGCTGCAACGTCAACTTGGATTTTCAGGGATATCACCTGCCCCACTTTCCCGTTCCCCAAGGATTCACCGCCGAAACGTACCTGCGGCACTTGTGCGCAGAGGGCTTTCAGCGCCACTATCCGAACGGCAACCCTGCCGCGCGCGCGCGCTTGGAATACGAACTCGCGGTGATCCACCAGATGGGCTTTGACACGTACTTTCTCATCGTTTGGGACTTGTGCCGCGCCGCGCGCGAACGGGATATTTGGTACAACGTGCGCGGCTCGGCCGCCGGTTCGATGGCGGCGTACTGTTGTGGGATGACTCGCCTCGACCCACTCGAACACGGCTTGATCTTCGAACGCTTTTTGAATCCCGGGCGCGTCACGATGCCCGATATTGACTTGGATTTTCAAGACGACCGCCGCGGCGAACTCATCGAATACACCGTGCAAAAGTACGGACGCGACAACGTCGCACAGATCATCACCTTTGGCACGCTCGCCGCCAAAGCCGCCATCCGCGACGTGGGACGCGCCCTCGACTATCCGTTGAGCGAAGTGGACCGCGTCGCCAAACTCTTGCCGACCGGGCCCAATGTTCATCTTGCCGAATCGCTCGAAAAGATTCCCGAATTCAGGCAAGTCTACGAAACCAACGACTATCTCCGCAAGTTGATTGACACCGCCCGGCTCCTGGAGGGGGTCGCGCGCAACGCCGGCACACACGCCGCCGGCGTCGTCGTCGCCGACAAGCCCTTGGTCGAGTACGTCCCCCTGCATCGTCCAACGAAAGGAGACGCCGCCGGCTTCCCGGTCACGGAATTCGAGATGACGGTCCTAGAACGCGTCGGCTTGCTGAAGATGGATTATCTGGGACTGACGACGCTGACGGTGATGCGGCGTGCCTGCGATCTAATCTCCGCGCGGCACCATACCACCTTCACGCTAGACAACATCCCCGTCGAAGACCCCCAAGCGTTCGACCTCTTGGCGCGCGGCGAGGTGGTGGGCGTGTTCCAGGTCGAAAGCGCGGGACTGCGCCGCGTCTTGATGCAGATGAAGCCGAGCAAGTTCGAGCACGTCGTCGCGGCGATTAGTCTCTATCGCCCCGGTCCTATGGAGTACATCCCATCGTTTATCAACCGGATGCACGGACTCGAACGCGTGCAGTACGACCACACCGTCCTCGAACCGATTCTGGCGGAGACCTACGGCATCTGTGTCTATCAAGAACAGATCATTCGGATGGCGATGGACGCGGCGGGTTATTCCGCGTCGGACGCCGACCTGTTGCGTCGCGCCGTCGGCAAAAAAGATAAAGAGAAATTGCTCAACGAGCGCGCGCGGTTCGTCGCAGGTTGTCAGACACACAGTGGAATGTCCCAAGCGGTCGCCGAGAAACTATTCGACGATCTGGAGCATTTCGCGCGGTATGGCTTTAACAAAGCGCACAGCGCGGACTATGCGGTGCTAACTTGCCAGACCGCCTACCTCAAAGCGCACTATCCCATCGAGTATATGACCGCGCTCCTCACCACCGAAATGGGTAACGTCGAAAAAGTGGGGCAATTCGTCAACGAGGCGCGGCGAATGGGCATCTCTGTCTTGCCGCCCGATGTGAACTCGAGCGCGAGTCAGTTCACGATCGCGGCGACCGGCGACGCCATTCATTTTGCGCTCGGGGCGATCAAGAACGTCGGCTCGGGCGCCGTCGAAGCGATCGTCCGGGCGCGTCCGCCGGGAGGCGCGTTCCAATCGCTCGATGATTTCTGTCGCCGTGTAGACCTGCGCCTCGTCAACCGTCGCGCCCTCGAATCGTTGATTCGCGCCGGCGCGCTGGACGGCTTTGGACGACGCGCCCAGTTGCTCAAGGTACTCGACCGGATGATGGCGGCGAGTCAAGCGGCGCATCAGGCAAGCGATCGCGGACAACTTTCGATGTTCGGTCCGTTCGCAACAGGCGTCGCTTTGAGCGCGGACACGTTCGGCACGCTGCCAGACGAGCCGGAGCTCCCTCCCCGCGACAAACTTGCCGACGAAAAGGAATTGACCGGCGCGTATTTCTCCGACAATCCCTTGATGCGTTTGGCGCGCGCGCCGCGCCAGAACGTTACCCATCTGATCAACCAACTCGACGAGTCCTTGGCCAAGCAAGTCGTGACCCTCGCCGGGATCATCGCCTCCCCGCGCGTCATCACGACGAAAAAGGGCGACGCGATGGCATTCGTCCAACTCGAAGACCCCACCGGCGCGATCGAGGTTACCATCTTTCCCAAGACGTACGAACGTACGCGCGATCTGTGGCGCGCCGACGCGGTGTTGTTGGTCAAGGGCAAAGTTGAACTGCGCAACGGCAAGTTACAGATCCTTTGCGATTCAGCGGAAGAATACCCCCTCTTGACCGAAGATCAGCCGGCAACCGCCGCCGCGAGAACCCCCGTGCAATACGCGATGCCGGACGAGGCGGAATCGGCAGTCGCGGACGAGTTGGCGGTGGAGGAGCCGCGCGCGGCGTACGCGGACGACGCGCGCGGCCTGCCTCCCGAAGAGCCGCCGGACGATTTCGCGCGTTCGTCGCCGCCCGCGCCCGAAGAGACGCCCCGGCGGGGCGCCTGTACTCAAGCCGCGCCCGCGCCCAAGACTGCGGGGGGAGGGAACGGCAATGCCTCTGCGTCGCGTCATCTGCGTTTTTTCCTGACACGCACCAACGATCAGGAGGAGGATGTGCGGCGGATGCGCGAATTGCTCACACTCCTCGCGAGCGCGGATGGCGAGGATCGCTTTACGTTCTACGTGCCGAATCCGCAGGGCATCGTCCAACTCGATTTCCCGAATCACAAGACCAACTACCTCGCGCTGCGTGAATCGCTGACCCAATTGATGGATGGCTGGGGCACGCTGGAGGCGCAGTGAAGGATTGACCTCCGGGCGTGGTCGGTGCGCCCGCATAGATTGCCGGGAGAGAGGCTTGGTTTCTTTATTTAAGCGTTCCAACCAACTGAAAGCGAGTCTCACCAAGACGCGCGCCTCGTTCTTGACGCGGCTGACCGCGCTCGTCGCCAAGACGGAGGTCAACGAAGCGTTCTGGGCTGAACTCGAAGAAATGCTCATCGCCGCCGATGTCGGCGTGGAGACGACGATACAAGTCGTGGAGAAATTGCGCGTGCGCGCCGAGCAGGAGCACAGCCGCGACGCGGCGCGCGTCGAGGCAATGCTGAAGGACGAGTTGCTCGCGAGACTCCAAGTCCCCGCCCTCCCACCCCGTCCCAGCGCGACGCCGTACGTCGTGCTCGTTGTCGGTGTGAATGGGTCAGGCAAGACGACGAGCATCGCGAAACTGGCGCACTATTACAAGGCGCAGGAGAAGCGAGTCCTCCTCGCCGCCGCCGATACGTTTCGCGCGGCGGCGATTGACCAGTTGAAAGTGTGGGGAGAGCGCGTCGGCGCGGAGGTCGTCGCGCATCAGCCCGGCGCGGACCCGGGCGCCGTCGCGTTCGATGCGTGGCAAGCCGCGCGCGCGCGGCGCGCCGATGTGCTCATCGTGGACACGGCAGGACGCTTGCAGACCAAATTCAACTTGATGAAAGAGTTGGAAAAAATCGCACGGGTCCTGCAAAAGAATGACCCGACCGCGCCGCACGAAACGCTTCTCGTCCTCGACGCGGTGACCGGGCAGAATGGCTTGCAGCAGGCGCGCGCATTCAAACAGGCGACGCCGCTCACCGGACTGATTCTGGCGAAACTCGACGGCACGGCGAAGGGGGGCATCGCCTTGGCGATCGCGCAGGAACTAGGCGTACCCCTTCGATTCGTCGGCACCGGCGAAGGGCTGGACGATTTTGCCGAGTTCGACGCGCGCGAGTTCGTGGACGGATTGTTCGGGTAGCGATTGCGCGCCGGCGTGATTTGTGCTATAATCGTTTCCAAAAGTGAGGTGACGGGTGGCTTTTGTGCGCGATCTGGCGATCATCCTGCTAGCGGTCGAATCGCTCGTCGTCGGCGTGCTCCTGATCGTCTTGATCTGGGAAGTTCGCAATCTGGCGAGACTGCTGCGCGAGGAAATCAAGCCGATTTTGGACTCGGCAGACGAGACGGTGCGTACCGTGCGCGGCACGACGACCTTCGTGAGCGAGACCTTTGTGACACCGATGGTGCGCGTCTCGAGTTTTGCCTCCGGCCTCGCGCGGGCGCTCCGCATCTTGGTCCGTCGAAAATAACGCGAAGAGCATGTGAGGAAATCTTTCTGGAGGGAAAGGAGTCTACCTATGTCTAGCGAAAGTCACGGTTGGGAATTCCTAGCGGGCTTTTTGCTCGGTTCGGTAGTCGGCGCCGCGGTCGCGCTGCTGCTCGCGCCACAAGCGGGCGAAGAGACGCGTGAAGTGATTCGCGAGCGTGGCATTGAACTCAAAGGTCGCGCCGCAGATTTGACGGAAGAAGGACGCCGACGCGCGGAAGAATTAGCCGCAGAGGCGCGGCGCCGCGCGGAGGAAGCCCAGGAGCGCAGCCGCCTTCTCCTCGAGGAGCAAAAGGCACGTCTGCAGGAGGCAGTGGAGGAAGGGAAGGAAGCCGCTGCCCAAAAACGCGAAGAACTGGCGGCACGCCTAGAGGCAGAAAAAGCCAAGCGCGCGCCCGCCGCGTGAATGCGTCGAGCGCATTGTGGGGCAAATCGCCAGAGCGCGGTTTGCCCATTTTTGTTTTCGACGCACTGATGCTATAATTGTTGCAACATCAATCCCTTCGTCAGGAGGCAGCCTTGTCCCCGCTCGAATTATTGCCCATTCTGAAGCAGCATCGCCCCTTTGCCATCCTGTCCTCGTTCGCGCTCGCGCTGTTGTACGCCGAAGAGGGCTGGGCGAGTTACAACTTTTGGCAACGACGCCCTCTGAACGAAGCCGCCGTGCTTATCGCACTAGTGACTTGGATCGCGCTGATGGGCTACCTGGTCTCCTTCTTCTTGCCGCCGCGCCTCGTCGCCGATACCTGGGACCACCCGCGCGCGTGGGGAGTGTTTAGTAACGTGACCGTGTGGTCGGTTGGGATCACCGTAGCGATCAACGTCGTCGCGTACGGGTTGTTGCTTTACCTCGTGGATTTCGATTTGACGGCGAGTTACACGCTCCTGCGGGATGTGTACGTCTATACCCTCTTTGCGATGGTCTTGTTTCACGGTATGTTGCTCTACGTGCGTTATATGCAGTTCTTGTACCAAACTCCCGACCACGTTCAGCCGATCAAAGTGATTTCCGTTTCCGCTGCGCTGGGCGGGTTGATTCTCCTCGTCGGCGGATTTCTGTTCTTGCTCGATCTCTATCATCTCGAAAACGCGCCGGCGGCGCAGAAAGCGATGTTCGGCTGGCACGTCTACGTACGCGCCCTCTATTCGCTCACTCTCGCGCTGGGCGCATACGCGTGGCATCTGCGTTGGATCGCCGATCATTGATGGCGTTCACCAATGTTTGACAAGTCTTTGCGGCGGTCGGCGGTCTCGCTCCGCTGCGCGTCGGGGGATTAGCATCTGCCGTCGGCGGCCGTATGTTCAGAGGAGAGGTTCAATGCGTATTCCGATCGTGGCGGGCAATTGGAAAATGAACAAGACCATCGCCGAAGCGCGCGACTTGGTCAACGCGCTGCGGGACGATCTCACGCGTCTCGCCGCCGATGGCAGGGTTCAAATCGTTCTTTGCCCTCCCTTCATCGCCCTTCCCGAAGTTGCCGCGCAAGTTCAAGGCACGCCGATCAAAGTAGGGGCGCAAAACTTGTTCTGGGAAGCCAAGGGCGCGTTCACCGGCGAAATCGCTCCAACGATGCTGACCGGCTGGTGCGATTACGTCATCATCGGACATTCGGAACGGCGGCAGTACTTTGGCGAGACGGACGAAGGGGTGAACAAAAAGACCAAAGCCGCCCTCGCGCATCGGCTCACGCCCATCGTTTGCGTGGGCGAGAATCTGGCACAGAACGAAGCCGGCGAGACGGCGGCGGTCGTCCGCGCGCAGGTGCGCGCCGCGTGCGCGGGACTCGCGCGCGAGGACGCGCGCCGCATCGTCATCGCCTACGAACCGGTCTGGGCGATTGGCACCGGCAGAGCCGCGAGCGGCGCGGGCGCGAACGCGGTCATCGGCGAAACGATTCGCGGCACACTCGCCGCGCTGTACGACGCGGAGACCGCTCAGGCGATTCGCGTCCAGTACGGCGGCAGCGTCACCCCCAAGAACGTCGCCGAATTTTTCGCGCAGCCGGAGATTGACGGCGCGCTGGTGGGCGGCGCGAGTCTCGTCGCGGCGGATTTCGCGGCGATTTGTCGCGCGGCGGTCCGGTAGAGTAAGTTGCAGGTTCCCCGTTGGATCGAACTGGCAATCAGAAACGGGTAAACTGAAACCCAGTATGTCTATCCTCACCTTCGTCGTCGTCTTCGCGCTCACCCTCTTCCTACAGCAGTGGCTGCACCGGCACATTCAGAGTTTCGCACTGATGCTCACTGGCCAGCCGGGGTGCGCGATCCGTTTGTTGTTCTACCTGCTCTTGCCCGGCGTTTTTCTGCACGAAGTCAGCCACTATGTCACCGCCAAACTCCTGCTTGTCCCCACGAACGGTATCCACATTGGCATCACCCCGACAAAGAAAAAGCAGATCAGTCTCGGCTCGGTCAGTATTCGGCGCACCGATCCGATTCGGGAGAGCCTCATCGGCATCGCGCCGTTCGTCGTCGGCGTCGGCGCGATCTGGTTGATCGTCGGCTTGGGCTTCGACCTGTGGCTCAGTACCGGTTTGTCGTTCGAACTCTTCTGGCAGCGCGTCGCGGCGTATGCGAACGACTGGACGACGTGGTTCGACTTGTACGTGATCTTCGCGGTCAGTACAGCAATGATTCCGAGCGAATCCGATCGTGAGCCGTGGGGTCCCGTGCTAATGGTCTTTGGGGTTGGCGTGGCAATGCTGTTTCTATTGGGGTGGACGCCGCGCGTGCCGGCAGAGGTGATGACGCTCGCGCGTAATGGGCTCGACGCGCTGACCTTCGCGCTCGGTGTCGCCGTCGTCACCAATGGCGCGGTCGCAGGCGCGCTGTGGATTCTGGAGCGCACCGTCGAGCAGGTGAGCGGTAATCACATCGAATATCGCGTGAGGAGACGATAGCGTCCGCCGTCTTGGTTCTACCGCCGCAGTCTGACTAGCAGCAGCAGCGCACCGGTGCCGAGGATGACTAGCGCGATCAGTTTGTAAAGCCCCGAGGGGAGCAGCAGCGCGAGCGCGCCGAAGAACGCGGTGAAGGCATAGTACAGCACGACGATCGTGCGCGCGGACAAGCCCGCATCGAGCAGGCGATGGTGTAGATGCCCGCGATCGGCGACGAAGGGGGACCTCCCCGCGCGGACGCGGCTGACGATTTGCCACGCCACGTCGAGAATCGGAATCCCCAAGACCAAGAGCGCGGTCGCCACTTTGGCGCCGCCGATGATGGAGAGCACGCCGAGCGCGAAACCCAGCACGCCCGCGCCCGCGCTTCCCATAAAAATCTTCGCCGGGTGGAAATTGAAAATCAGGAACCCGAGGGCGCTTCCTACGAGCGCGAGCGCCAGCAGCGCAATCGAATCCTGGCCCAGTCGAAACGTGTGCGCGAACAGTACCAGCCCGGCGATTGCCACGATCCCCGCCGCCAGCCCATCCACCCCATCGAGCCAGTTGATCGTGTTCATCATTCCGACGAGCCAGAACAGCGTGAACAGGATCGCAAACCACATCTCGAAGGTGAGCAAACCGCCGAGCGGATTCGGAATCTCGCGAATCAACACGCCGGAGCCAATCGCGAGGCTGGCGGCGAGGAATTGAGCACAGAGTTGCGGAAGGGGTTTCAATTCGTGATGATCGTCGGCCGTGCCGATGGCGAACATCACCACGCCGCCGAGGAACAAGCCGAGCAGGCGGACGGCTTCGTTCGGATCGCTGCGCGGATAGACTAGCGAGACGCCGACGGCGGCAAAAAAGGCGATAAAGAGGGGCAAGCCACCCCAGCGTGGCGTTGGCTGGGTGTGGATGCGGCGCGCCGCGGGCTGGTCTACCGCGCCGGTGCGCGCGGCGAGGCGCGCGGCAATCGGCGTGACGGCGAGGGCGATGAGAAAGGCAATCGTAAAGACAAGCGGGAAAATCATCTCGCAAGACCGCTGCCATTCTACCCCACACGACGCGGCGTGTCAACGTGGCGCAAGGGAAACGCTCGTATTGCCTATTTGCGTAATAGGGGTATAATTAGGCTGCACACGGGCAGCGGTTACGCCTTCCGACGCTCGGAAAAACGCAACTTGACCGTGCGCCGTATAGAGCAACAAGATGCAGAGCGATTCGTACTGGCAAACCGATTGGGAAGCATACGAACCGGACATATCGCCGCGCAGTGATCTCTGGATCGCCTTGTTCCTGGCGGTCACGCTCGTCGCGTGTGTCTCGCTGTCGCTCCTCGTGCCGAGCGGTTTGGGTTTTCTCGTCGGTTACCAGCAATTGCAGGCACAGAACCACGAGGCGGCGATCATTCACTTTAATCGCGGCTTGGGCTATCTCGCGGAGGATTATCCCGACCTCGCCCGCGCCGAGTTCGAGATTGCCGTCCAGTACGATGCCGCGTTCGAGCCGGCGCAGGAGAAACTCCGCGAGATGCAAGGCGCGTTGGTCGGGGCAGGAACGCCGGTGCCGCAAACCGACCGCGTCGCGCAGACGCTGCTCGACGAGGCGCGCGCTCTCGCAGCACAACGGCAGTGGAGCGATGCGATCACGCGACTGGAACAACTGCGAACGCTGAATCCCGATTATCGTCGAACCGAAGTGGCGGATCTGCTCTATCAGACCTACGTGAACGGCGGCAAGGCGGCAGAGGCGAGCGGGCAAATTCAACTCGCGCGCGAACGCTTCGACGCCGCGCTAGCGATTCGCAATGGCGACCCGCAAGTGCGAACACAGCGCGACTGGGCGGTACTGTATCTCGAGGGGATGCAAGCGGTTGGCTACAGCTGGCAGACGGCGGCGCAAAAGTTTGCCGCGCTCTATCAACAAGCCCCGAATTATCACGACGTCAAAGCGCAACTGTTCAACGCGCACGTCCAGTACGGCAATTTGGCGGCAAAGCAGAACGCCTGGTGTCTCGCCGTACGTGAGTACGATAGCGCGCTCGCGCTGACTAGAGATGCCGCGCTCGCGGACACGCGCGCCCAGGCCATGACGCTCTGCAAGCAAGCCATTGTCGCTACACCTACACCTATCGTCAGCGCGCCGGCAACCTACCTCTGGAAGACGATCGTGACAGACCTGCCGTGCAACGGTAGCGGCGATATTGCCGGCTCGGTGCGCGACGCGGTGGGGAGTGCGCTCACGGGAGTCTGGGTGGGGTACTATGCGGATGGCGTTCCGCTGACCACCACGCGCACGAACGCGAGTGGGCAGTATCAATTCATTTTGGGTAAAGAGGCTGGAGTGTTGCACGTCGTCATTCTGGGGGCAGATGGAAAAGTGCCGGTGAGTCTGGCGGCAGAGGTCCAGTATCCGGGGGGGGCAAGCCTTGGCTGTCACGTCATCGTGGATTGGCAAAAGGCACAGTGAGCCCATGAGTGCGTTCGAGGTATAGGATGAAAAGAGCGTGGCGAATCCTCGCCATTGGATTGGTCGTGCTGGCGTCCGTTGTACCGACGTTTGTGTGCGCGCAGGTGGGTGCGCATGTGAAGGTACTCACAGTCACCGGTACGATTGATACGTGGGTCGAGGGATATATCCAGCGTGGCATCAGCGCGGCAGAGCAAGACGCCGCGGAAGCGGTCATCATCGTGCTGAACACGCCCGGCGGCGCACTGAACGCGACGCAGAATATCACGACGCGGATGCTGACCGCACGCGTCCCCGTCGTCGTGTTCGTCTATCCGCCGGGCGGGATGGCGGCATCGGCGGGAACGTTCGTGACGATGGCGGCGAACGTCGCGGCGATGGCGCCCGGCACAACCATTGGCGCGGCGCATCCGATTGACCAGAGCGGACAGAACATCCCGTCGGATGCGCGAGAAAAAGCGCGGAATATGACCGCTTCGATCGCGCAGAGCATCGCGCGCGAGCGCGGACGCAACGACGAATGGGTGGTGAAAGCGGTCAAGGAGAGCGTTGCGGCAACGGCGCAGGAAGCGCTCGACCTGAAGGTGATTGACCTGCTCGCGACAGATGTCAATGACCTGCTGAACAAGCTAGACGGCAGAAAAGTAAAGACGGCTGCCGGCGAAGTGACTTTGCATACGCAACGCGTCGGCGTTGTGCTCTTCGATATGAATCTGGCGGAGATTTTCCTCCATACGCTGGTTGACCCGAACATCGCGCTGATTTTGCTCAACATCGGTTTGCTCGCCATTGCGGTCGAGTTGTACAATCCCGGCGCAACGCTGCCCGCTGTGGTGGGCGGCATTTGCTTGGTGCTGGCGTTCGTCGCGCTCGGCAATTTGCCGGTGAACTGGGGCGGCGTCATTCTCATCGTGCTGGCGGTCATCTTTTTCATCATTGATATCAAGGTTACCGGCTTTGTGCTGACCGCTGGCGGATTCGTAATGTTCGTTCTCGGTGCGCTGCTGCTCTTCACGCCGTTTACTCCGCCTTCGCCGACGATGCCGGAGGTTTCGGTTTCGCCGGTGGTTGTGTTCGGCTTGGGGGGCGCGATGGCAGCGTTCTTTCTGTTCGTTCTCGGCGCGGCGGTGCGGAGCCGGAATCTTCCAGTGCTCAGTGGGGTGGAAGCGTTGAGTGGCGCGACCGGCATTGCGATCTCCGATCTTGCGCCTAGCGGGATGGCGCACGTTCGAGGCGAGGATTGGACGGCAGAAGCGCAAGAGGGCATAATCCGCAAGGGAGAGGAGGTGCGTGTCGTCGGCGTGGAAGGATTGCGGTTGAAGGTGGTGAAAAAGTAAGGGCAGCCGGCGCGGCTGTCCTCGCAAAGGAGGCGAAATGCGTGTGGATGCGACTATGACGTTTCTCTTGTGCGTGGGATTCTTTTTCTTCTTGTTCGCCGTGATGCTGCTTTCGATGGCGATCAAGATCGTGCGCGAGTACCAGCGGCTCGTCGTGTTTCGATTGGGCAAGTGTGTGGGGCGGCGGGGACCCGGCTTGGTCCTTTTGATTCCCTTCATCGAGACGGCGACCTGGGTGGACTTGCGCGAGAATTTCCTCGAAGTGCCGGCGCAGACGACGATCACTAAAGACAATGCGTCTATCTCGGTGGATTTCCTAATCTACTGGAAAGTTGTGGACCCGGTGGCGAGCGTGGTGCAGGTGCAGAACTTTGCTGGCGCGTCGCAGGGCATCGCGACGACGACGCTGCGCGCGGTCATCGGCGATATTCTGTTGGACGATGTGCTGGCGCAGCGCGAGCGCATCAACAACTCACTGCGAACCAAACTGGACGAGGTGACCGAGCGGTGGGGCATCAAAGTCACCGCCGTCGAAATCCGCGAGATTCTGCCGCCGCGCGAGATTCAGGAGGCGATGACGCGCCAGATGTCGGCGGAACGCACGCGCCGCGCGGTGGTGACAGAGGCGGACGGGAAGAAACAAGCCGCCATCACCGTCGCCGAGGGCGAGAAGCAATCCGCCATCCTGCGCGCCGAAGGCGAAAAACAAGCGCGTATCCTGAACGCCCAGGGGTATGCGCTGGCGCTCGAGACGATTTTCAACGCGGCGAAAGGGGTGGATGCCAAGACGATGAGTCTGCAATATCTCGATACGCTCAAGGCGTTGGGCGCCAGCCCAGCCACCAAGTACATCTTCCCGATGGAGTTCACCAACCTGCTCAAGCCGTTCATCGGTTACGCGGTGGAGAGCGGAGAGGGGAAGGAAAAGTAGCCAAGTTAAAAAACCCTAACTTTAGGTTATTGACTTTTCACCTACCCTAGCGCGATAATGCGCGCACGGTAGGGCAGGTCGCGCGTTTGGTACGGTGGGCGTTGTTCGCCAAGGCAAGGACTTTGCCTTGGCGATTTCTATCTTGGCAGTTCATCGTTTATCCAAATTCTATTGCAAAGGAGGGGAACGTCAGCATGGCAGATCGTATTCGGGGAACGGTCAAGTGGTTCAACCCCGCCAAAGGTTATGGTTTTATCGAGCGCGAGGGCGGCAAGGATGTCTTTGTCCACTACACCGCGATCCAAGCAGACGGCTATCGGACTCTCAATGAGGGAGACAAGGTCGAATTCGTGATCGAAGACAGTGCCAAGGGTCCCCAAGCCTCCAACGTCGTGAAAGTGGCCTGATTCATTCCAGATCGAGGCAGTACTTCCGGCGGACAGCCACCGGCGTCAGGGCGTCGGTGGCTGTCTGTTTTTGATGTGTGCACCCGGCCGGTCAGCGCGGCAACGATGGAGGGGCGCACCTGTGGGTGCGCCCGGCAGGGCAGACACACGGATCTGCCCCTTACGGAATGGCAGGTCACGCAGGAACGTGACGCACACCCGTTTTTTGGCTCCCCCACTTGACAAACGAGCGCGACGCGCCTATACTTCTTTCCGTGCTACCCCTCCGGTAGGGGGTGGGGCAGCCTAAACGGGTGGGGGAGACTCATGGCAGAGATCCAGAAACAAGAACTGCGGAATCGCGCGCTGAGCATTCAGGGACATATGGGCGCGGTGGCGCGGATGATCGAAGAAGACGCGTACTGCGTTGACATCATCAAGCAGACGCAAGCGGTTCAAAAGGCACTGGACAAACTCAACGCGCGCTTGCTCGAACGCCACCTGGATAGTTGCGTCGCGACCGCGCTCCGCAGCCACAACCCCAGAGAGCGCAAGCGCGTGATCAAGGAACTCTTGGATGTGTTCGAAGCGACGGCGAAAATCAAGTGAGCAGTGGTCGGTAGACGGTTGACTGAAATGGAGTATTGATGTCTCTCCAGCAAGTTACACTACCTGTCTCCGGGATGACCTGCGCGAGCTGCGTCGTGCACGTCGAAGGGGGGCTCAAGGGAGTGCCCGGCGTCACGGAAGCGATAGTCAATCTCGCGAACGAACGCGCGACCGTGCGGTTCGACCCGGAGCGGGTGAATATAGAACGACTGGTAGAAGCGGTGCGTGATGTGGGCTACGACGTGGTTGTGGACAAGGTCACACTGCCAATTGGCGGGATGACCTGCGCGAGTTGTGTCGCGCACGTCGAGGGCGGCTTGCGCACCGTGCCCGGTGTGCTGAACGTGAACGTGAATCTGGCGACGGAGCGCGCGACAGTCGAAATGATCGCGGGGGCGACGACGCTTGCCGATTTGAAACGCGCGGTCGAAGAGGTCGGCTACGAGGTGCTGGACGCCGGCGCGGACACGGTGGAACTTGCCGATCGCGAGCGCGCGCGGCGGGAGGAAGAACGCCAACGCGAGTGGCGCGACTTGCGGCTTGGCATTGCGTTCACGTTGCCGCTCTTCGTGCTGTCCATGTCGCGCGATCTGTTGCCGGCCGTCTGGATGCAGATGGAGGGGCTGTCCGCGCTCTTCGGCTCGCCGTATTTCGATTGGTTGTTGTTCGCGCTGGCGACGCCGGTGCAGTTCTACGTCGGACGCTCGTACCACCGCGGCGCGTGGAAATCGCTGCGCGCCGGCGCACCGAATATGGACGCGCTTATTTCGATTGGGACGAACGCGGCGTACTGGTTCAGCGTGCTCGTGCTGTTCGCCCCCCTCTTCGGGGCGCGGCTGGAATCGCACCTGTACTTTGAGAGCGCAGCGGTCATCCTCACGCTCGTCAAAGTGGGCAAGTACCTCGAAGCGCGCGCCAAGGGGCAGACTTCGGAGGCGATCAAGAATCTGATGCGCTTGCAGCCCAAGACCGCGCGCGTCGAGCGCGCCGGACAGGAAATCGAGATTCCGGTCGAGCAGGTGCGCGTCGGCGATATGGTGAGTGTGCGGCCGGGCGAAAAGATTCCAGTGGATGGCGTTATCGTCGCCGGTTATTCATCCGTTGACGAATCTATGCTCACCGGGGAGAGTCTGCCGGTCGAGAAGAAAATCGGCGATACGGTGATTGGCGCGACGCTAAACAAGATGGGCGCGTTCAAGTTCGAGGCGCGCAAAATCGGCGCAGAGACCGCACTGGCGCAAATCATTCGCTTGGTCGAAGAAGCGCAAGGATCGAAAGCGCCGATTCAGCGACTCGCCGATCGCATCGCGGCGATCTTCGTGCCGGTCGTCGTCGGGATCGCGCTGGTGACGTTTGGCGTGTGGTTGATCTTCGGTCCGCCGCCCGCGTTCGATTTCGCGTTCGTCAACTTTGTCGCGGTGCTGATTATCGCGTGCCCGTGCGCGCTCGGTCTCGCCACCCCGACGGCGATTATGGTCGGCACCGGCAAGGGGGCTGAGAATGGGGTGCTGATTCGGAGTGGGGGCGCGCTGGAGACCGCGCACAAGGTGTCGGCGATCATTCTCGACAAGACCGGAACGTTGACGCAGGGTGCCCCGGCGGTGACGGAGGTGGTTCCAAGTTCCAAGTTTCAGGGTTCATCTTCAAACCCTGAAACTTTCTTGCGTCTGGTTGCTAGCGCGGAAAAAAACAGCGAGCATCCGCTGGGGCAAGCCATCGTCAAGCGCGCGGAGGAACTTGGCTTGGCGTTGAGCGCACCAACAGAATTCCAAGCGGTGGCCGGCCACGGCGTTCGCGCGCGCGTGGATGGACATGAGGTGTGGGTGGGCAATGCCCAGTGGTTAGCAGAACAGAACATCGCGCTCGATCATCTGGAGGCGACCGCGCGCGCGCTGGCGGGCGCCGGCAAGACGGCGATGTTCGTGGCGATGGATGGGCAAGCGGCTGGTTTGATCGCGGTCGCGGATACCCTCAAGCCGAATTCGCGCGCGGCGGTGGCTGCGCTCGAACAACTTGGCGTGAAGGTGTTTATGCTGACCGGCGATCATAGGCGTACAGCCGCCGCGATCGCCAAGCAGGTTGGGATCGAGCATTATTTCGCCGAGGTGCTGCCGCATCAAAAAGTGGACAAGGTGAAGGAATTGCAAGCTCAGGGCGAGGTAGTGGCGATGGTCGGCGATGGCATCAACGATGCGCCCGCGCTCGCGCAAGCGGACATTGGCATCGCCATCGGCACGGGCACGGATGTGGCGATGGAAGCGGCGGAGATTACGCTGGTCTCTGGAGATTTGCGCGGCGTCGTCACAGCGATCGCGTTGTCGAAACAAACGATTCGCACGATCAAGGGCAATTTGTTCTGGGCGTTCTTTTACAATGTCGCTGGCATCCCGATTGCTGCCGGCGCGTTGTATCCGTTCTTCGGTCTGTTGCTGAATCCAATCATCGCGGCGGCAGCGATGGCGTTCTCATCGGTGTTCGTTGTGACGAATTCGCTGCGCTTGCGGAACTTTCGCGCGCCGGCAAT
>DYLA01000033.1 GCA_020722265.1 Anaerolinea sp. | reverse complement strand
CCACCACCGCGCCGCCAACCGATGACATCATCGGCAAGGCGTACGATCCGCAGGTCACGCGGCGTCTGCTCACGTACTTGCGCCCGTATCGCCGCCGGGTCATCGCCGCACTGATCTTTATGGCGGTCTCGATGACGGGATACATCGCCGGACCGTACCTCATCAAGGTCGCGCTCGACGGCGTCGCCGCGCGCGATGGCAACGCGCTTGCCCTCGCCGTCGCGCTTTACCTCGTCTCCGCCGGCGCGATGTGGCTTGGTACGTTCTTGCGCGTCCGTGTCATGGCGGTCACCGGGCAAAGCGTCATCTTCGACTTGCGCCGCAAACTGTTCGACCACTTGCAGGCATTGTCGCTCGGCTTTTACAGCCGCTACTCGGTCGGGCGTCTCATCGCGCGCGTCATCAACGATGTGAGCGTGCTGCGCGAGATGGTCACCTGGGCACTCATCGCCGTCGTGCGCGATGTGTACGATCTCGGCGGCATCATCGTCGCGATGTTGCTGTTGAATTGGCAGTTGTCGCTTCTCACCTTCCTCGTCTTGCCGTTGATGGGCATCGCGACCGAAATGTTTCGGCGCCGCGCGCGGCAAAGTTATCGCCGGGTACGCTCCGCCATCGGCTGGGTGAACGCGGTGCTGAATGAGAACATCGTCGGCGTGCGCGTCGTGCAGTCGTTCTCGCGCGAGGAGTACAACTATCGCGTCTTTGCCGACGAGGTGAACGGCAACCACTTGCTCGCGGTGAACCAAGCCGCGCTCATCGCGTCGGTCTTTTTCCCGACGGTGGATTTCATCGGCAGTCTCGCGCTCGCGCTCGTCGTGTGGCTGGGCGGACTGGCGGCGCTGGGCGTGCTGCAATTCCCCGGCACGCCTCCCTTCACCGCTGGCACCCTCGTCGCGTTCGCGCTGTACATCGAACGCTTTTTCAATCCGATTCGCGATCTGGCGCAGCGCTACAACACGTTTCAGGCGACGATGGCGGGAGGCGAGCGCATCTTCGAACTGCTCGATATGCCGGTCGAGGTGCGAGATGTGCCGAACGCGCGCGAACTGCCAACGATTCGCGGCGATGTGGATTTTTGCAATGTCAGTTTCCATTACTCCGATGATCCCACCGAGGTTTTGCGGGAGGTGAACCTGCACGTGCAAGCGGGGCAAACCGTCGCACTCGTCGGCGAGACCGGCGCGGGCAAGTCCACGTTCGTGCGCCTCGTCAGCCGCTTTTACGACCCGACGGAAGGCGCGGTGTTGATTGATGGCGTGGACATTCGCACGGTGACGCAGAATTCACTGCGGCGACAAATGGGCATCGTGCTGCAAGACCCCTTTCTGTTCTCCGGCACGGTGCGCGAGAACATCGGCTACGGCGCGCTGGATGCGCCGGACCAAGCGGTAGAAGCCGCCGCGCGCGCCGTCGGCGCGCACGAGTTCATTATGCAACTTGAGAACGGCTACGATACCCTCGTGGGCGAGGGGGGCGCGATTTTATCGGGCGGACAGCGGCAGTTGATTTCGTTCGCGCGCGCGCTCCTCGCCGACCCGCGCATCCTGATTCTCGACGAAGCCACGTCGTCAGTGGACACGCAGACCGAGCGTGTGATCCAAGCCGCGCTCGAACGGCTGCGGAAGGGGCGGACGTCGTTCGTCATCGCGCATCGTCTCTCGACGATCACGCGCGCGGACAAGATCGTGGTGATTGACAAGGGACGGATCGTAGAGGAGGGGACGCACGCGGAGTTGCTGGAGCGGCGGGGGCGTTATTTCGAGCTGTACACGATGGCGTTTGCGGAGCGCGCCTGACACTGATCGCAGACGAACGAGCGGCCGCCGCTGGATACCGCAAAAGGGTATGCCAGCGGCGATCTTTTTTGAGCCAGTTCAACTTTTCTTCTTCCAATACCGCACGTACCCCGCGACCACCGACTCGAAACTAATGGCGACGTCGTACGTGCTCGGGTCAACGCCTAGGTTCGCAAACTCGGCCGCGGCGCGCGCTGCCAGTGCGCGTTGGATCGCAGGTTCGTCCGCGCCGCGCTCCAGTTGCTGGCGCACGAATTCTCCCCACGCGACGAGCCGTTGCTCCAGATCGTCCCAATGCCATGCGAGGTTGCCGCGAAACAAGCCAAAGTGCGTGAGACACAATCCAGTCGCTTCCAGCGCGCGCAAACGCGCGAGGCTGGCGCGCCACGCCTCGAGGTCGAGTTCGGGGGGCGCGGTCGGCGGGCGCACGTACTGCACGCCCGGCATGCGCACGCCGCCGATATCGCCGGTGAAGAGCAAGCCGCTCGCCGTGTCCCAGTACGCGTGGTGATGCCGCGCGTGTCCGGGGGTCTCCAGCACGCGCAGAACCGAACCGGGAACGGGAATTTCCTCGCCCTCGTTGACCACAATGAGGTTTTCTCGCGGCACTGGCAGAATCGTTCCCCACAGCGGCTGCATCAGATCGCCGTAGAGGCGCTGCGCGCTCGCCAGCAACTTGGATGGATCGGCGAGGTGTGGTGCGCCGATAGGGTGAACGTAGACGCGCACCCAGGGCAATTGGCGCGCCAGAACGCCCGCCGCGCCCGCGTGATCGAGGTGAATGTGCGTCACGAAAATTTGGCGCAGCGCTTCGAGGGGCACCCCGGCGGCTTGGACGCTCTCGAGTAAAGTGTCTGCTGTGGAGGCGGGGCCCGTCTCGACCAGCGCGGCGGTTTCGCCATCGTAGAACAAGTAGGCGGCGATGGTTTCGACGCGTCCGCAGAATTGCAAATCGAGCTGCGTGATGGTTTTGGTGAGGGGATGAAATAGAGAGGTCATAGACGGTTTATCCTCTGCCCACGATTTGGGCGTAGATCGCTTCCAATTCTTCTTCCGAATAAAAATGCACGACGATCTTACCCCCTTGGCGCGAACGAAACACCTGCACTTTGGTACCGAGCGCGCGCCGGAAATCCTCTTCGAGCGCGCGCGTCGCCGCCGGCATCATCTCGCGCTCCACGACTGCCGCTGGCCGCTTGCCGTCTGGGGTCGGCGGTCGGCGATCGTTGAATCGCCGCGCGGCTTCTTCCGTTTGGCGCACCGAGAGTCCCTGCTCACGTACCTGCCGCAGCAAAACTTGCTGCTGCTTGGCGTCGGCGAGGGTGAGGAGCGCGCGTGCGTGTCCTTCGGTAATGGACTCGTCCGCGAGCGCGGCTTGGATTTCGGCAGGCAACTTGAGGAGTCGCAAGGCATTGGTAATCGTCGTGCGACTCTTGCCCACTTTGGCGGCAACTTGCTCCTGCGTCAAGCCGAAATCGTCCATCAATTGCTTGTACGCGTTCGCCTCTTCGAGTATGTTCAAATCCGCGCGCTGAATGTTCTCGACGAGTGCGAGTTCGAGCATCTCTTGGGGTGTCGCGCCGCGCACGATGACCGGCACCATCGCGAGGCTGGCGAGTTTGGCGGCTGCCCAACGCCGTTCGCCGGCGATGAGTTGGTAACGCGGGGCGAGTTCGGTGGAATCGGGCGCGGGGGTGACGATGAGGGGTTGGATCAAGCCGTGCTCTTTGATCGAATCGGCAAGTTCGCGCAGCGCGTCGGGATCAATTTTGTGGCGCGGTTGACGCGGGTTCGGCGTGATGGCAGCCACTTGAACCTCGCGCACCGCCGCCGCTACTGCGGAGGACGCGCTGGGAGGAATCAGCGCGCTCAGTCCGCGACCAAGACCATGTTTGGGTGGAGACATCGCATCGCTCCTCGATCACAGGAGGCAGGGGCGGTAAGCCGGCGGCAGACCACGCGCGGCGTTCAACCGCCTACCGCCGCCGGCTTACTGCCCTTGGCTCATTTGCAACTCGCGCCGGGCTTTCCACGCTTCCACGAATACCGGTACCACCGAGATGAGAATGATGGCGACAATCACCAATTCGAAATTTTTCTGGACGAACGGAATGTTGCCAAAGAAATATCCCAGCGCGGTAAAAATCGCGACCCAGGAGATTCCACCGATGACGTTCCAGCGGATGAAAAATCCGTACGACATTCGGCTCACGCCGGCGACGAACGGCGCAAAGGTGCGGACGATCGGCACGAACCGCGCGAGAAAAATCGTTTTGCCGCCATGCTTTTCGAAAAAGCGGTGGGTCCGCTCCATATACTCTTTTTTGATCCACTTGATTTGGCCGGTGTACGCTCTAGCGCCGATGCGATGACCAATCCAATAGTTCGCTGTATCGCCGGCGATGGCGGCAAGCGAAAGCAGAATGAAAATTGCCCAGGGATTCAGCGCGCCGCGCGCGGCAAAAGTCGCCGCCGCGAAGATGAGCGAATCGCCCGGTAAAAAGGGAGTCACGACAAAGCCCGTTTCCATAAAAATAACGAAGAAGAGTATCCCTAACGTCCAAGCACCGTACTGCGCGATGATTTCGGTCAAGTACACGTCCACGTGCAAGACGAAATCCATCAGTTGCAAAATCAGTTCCATCATCTAGTCCTTGTTGGATGATTTCGGTGAAGCAAGGTTCGCGTTCACTGGTTGGCTTTCTCTTTCCAGCAATTCCTGCGTCAGTGCCTCGTACGCCTGCGCCCCGCGCGATTTGGGATCGAAGGAGACGAGCGGCTCGCCGTAACTCGGCGCTTCGGCGATGCGGACGCTGCGCGGGATGACCGTGCGAAAGATCAACGCGGGAAAATGTTGGGCGACTTGTTCGACGACCTGCAACGCGAGATGCGTCCGCGAGTCGAACATCGTCATCGCCATCCCGGCGACGCGCAGGCGCGGGTTCAGGTTTTGCTGCACGAGTTGAATCGTCTGCAGCAACTGGGACAAACCTTCCAGCGCGAGATACTCGCACTGAATCGGAATGACTACCGCGTCGGCAGCGACGAGCGCGTTCACGGTGAGCAGCCCCAGCGAGGGGGGCGAGTCAATGAACACATAATCGTAGCGCGCGGAAATTGGGGTGAGCACGTTCGCTAGGACACGCTCGCGCTCTGGCAGCGCGACCAATTCCACCTCCGCGCCAGCCAGCGCGGGCGACGCGGGGATAAGGTCGAGGTGCAAGCGCTTGGTCAGCATCACGATTTGGTCGAGCGGCACGTTGTCCACGAGGGCATGGTAGATCGAGTATATCGGCGCGTGCTTGTCCACGCCAAGCGACGAGGTGGCGTTGGCTTGCGGGTCGGCGTCCACGAGGAGGACGCGCTTTTCGCGCGCGGCGAGGTACGCGGCGATGTTGATGGCGGTGGTCGTCTTACCGACGCCCCCTTTTTGGTTGGCGAAGGTGTAGAGGGTGGTCATATCAAAACATCAGCGGGCGCGCAATCGTTCTTCCACCTGTCCCCGTGTCGGAATCGTCGTGATGCCGGGACCTTCGACACAGAAAGACGCGGTGGCGTTGGCAAAGCGCGCCGATTCGAACGGGTCGTTCGTCTCGCCCAGGCGGACGAGGAACGCGGCGGCAAAGACATCCCCCGCGCCGGTCGGATCCACTTCGCGCGCGGGAAAGCCGGGGAGATGGCGCGCTTGACCGTTCGCAAAGACGACGCACCCGCGCGCGCCCTGCGTCATCACCGCGATGCGGGTCAGCCGCGCGAAATCATCCATCCGGTCACTCTGACCGTTCAAGTCCTCTTCGCTTAGCACCAACACATCTACGTGCGGCAAAATGGCGGGGGCTTCGTCCCAGCCGCGCGCCCGCACGCGTCCGGTTCCGTCCCATTGCCGCAACCACCCCTGCGGTGTCACGCCGACGAGCGCGCCCGGAAACATCTGGGCAAAGCGCGCGTCCACCTCGCGCGCGAGGGGTCCCAGGTGCACGATCGGCGTAGCAAGCCATTCCGCCGGCACATCCTCAGGTTGCAAATCGTCCGCGCGCGCGAGCAGGAACTGCGTGCGGCGCCCGTCCTCGTAGACGTTGTGAAACGTCGTCGTCTGTGCGGCGGGGAGGCGATGCAGAACGATGTCGTGCAGTACGGATGGTACAACAAAATCAGGGGCGAGACGAGTCACAATGCCCGGCTTGCGCCCCAGATTGCGCGCCGTGATGGACATATAGGTCGCGGTGCCGCCGATGGTGTAACCGCCGGGGACGACATCTTGAACGATGTGACCGATGATGAGAAAGTCAATCATACGAAGGGCTGGATGACAGGCGATCGGTGACAGATGCCCTTGCCTTTGTCACCTGTCACTTGCGTAGAATCATCACCCGCCGATGGTCGCCCTCGCCGATGCTGTTGGTGCGGACGTGTGGATGATCGTGCAAGGTGAGGTGGACAATGCGGCGTTCGTGCGGCGGCATCGCCTCGAGGGTGATGGGCTGTCCGTTGACTTGGACGCGCGCCGCCATCCGTTTGGCGAGTTCGCGCAGGACGCGCTCGCGCCGCGTGCGATATCCTTCGACATCCACGTTAAAGTGGATGGTCTTGCCGGTCTTTTGCGCGACGAGCAAGCGCGCCAGATACTCCAGATCGCGCAGCGTTTCGCCGCGCCGCCCGATCAACACGCCGAGGTCATCGCCGATAATGTCCAGCACGAAAGCCGCGCGCGATTCGGAAGGTGGCGGAGGCGCGATGTCTACCCGCGCCGGGATACCCATTCCGCGCAGCAGTGTTTCGAGCACCTCGCGCGCGACCGCGCGCGCGTCCACCGTCGGCGCGGGCTCGGCTTCGCTCGCCGGCGGGACAAGGCGACTCAGCCGCACGAGAGCGTCTTCGCCCCCTAGTCCGAGTAATCCCCGCGAGCCCTCGCGTACGATTTCGATGGCGACCGCGTCGCGCGCGAGGCCGAGCGTCGCCAAACCTTTGTCAATCGCCTCGTCTACGGTTTTCCCGGAAAACTCATTTGCTTCCGACATTCTTCTTCCCTTTGCCCGCGCTCGCACTCGCCGGTGCCCAGGGCGTGCCGCTGAATAGATTCCCCCACCCACTCGTCATGTACTGCTGGATGATGCCGATGACGTTGAAGACGATCCAGTACAACGACAGACCGATGGGGAACGACAGCGAGATATAGCCGATGAACAACGGCATCATCAACTGCATAGATTGATTCATTTGCGCCGATTGCGGGTCAGTGGTTGGCACCGTCATCATCTTTTGCTGAATCCACGTCGTCGCCAGCACGAGGGCAGGGACAACGTATCCCCAGCCGCTCGGCATCGCGGCGAGGTTCAAGCCGAGAAAATCGCTGTTCACCGGAATCGCCGCGGCGAGCATCGGCACGAACGTGTAGAGGTGCTTGGCCAATTCCATCAACTGTTCCGGCTGCGCGCCCATCACCATCATAATGGATTGGTACAAGCCGATCATAATCGGCCAAGGAATCAACGCCGGGAGACATCCGCCCAGCGGATTCACGCCGGCTTGTCGGTAGAGACGCATCTGCTCCTGCGACAACCTTTCGCGATCCTTGGCGTACTTCTTTTGAATCGCCTTCCATTCGTCACCCTGCATCAACTCCTGTTGCTTTTTCATCGCCTTTTGCGATTGCGAGTAGAAAGGCAGTGTGATGAGTCGAATGAGAATCGTAAAGACGATAATAGCGAGGCCAAAATTCCTGACGAGGACATAGATGAACAAGAGGGCGTTCATCATCGGGTTGATGACTAGAGGATTCCAAATCGGCAGAAACAAGTCGAATGGATTCATACGAAACACAACTCCTATTTGCCCGCCGTCGGCGTAGCCAATTTCCCGCTGCCCAAATCCAGCGCCCACTTGACCGCACCATCGGCAACCTTCAGCGCGTACAACATTCGGTCGAACGAGGGAACGTAGAGCGAATCGTCTGCCACGACTGGCGCTGCCAGCACACGCCCGTTCGTCGCGCGGGTCCAGCGGGGCTGACCGGTCGTGGCGTCCAGCGCGTACACCTTGAAATCGTCGCACCCAAAGTAGGCGACGCTATTCTCGACGACGATCGCCGAACGGATCGAGCCGCCGGCTTGGTACGGTGCGTTCCATTTCGATTGGCCGGTCGTCGCGTCGAGCGCGAAAACTTGGCCATCGAGCGTGCCCACGTAGACGACGCCACCCACGACGGTGGGATTCGCCCAGACCCAGTTCGACGCTTGGAACTCCCACTGTCGCGCTCCACTCGTCGCGTCGAGCGCGTAGATTTTGGCTAGCCCGGCAAAAAAGACACTGCCGCCTGCCACCGCCGGCTTGGTGACGATGATGCCGCCGGCGTCGAACTCCCATCGCTTGGCGCCGGTCGCCGCGTCGAGCGCGTACAGTTTGTGGTCGAGCGACGCGACGTAGAGAACGCCATCGGCAAGCGTGAGGTCAGCCCAGATTTCGCCTTGCGTCGAAAACTCCCATTGCTTCGCGCCAGTCGCCACATCGAACGCGTACACCTTGTGGTCGTTCGCACCAAAATAGACGCGCCCCCCGCCCACCGCCGGGCTGGCGACGACCGTGCCGCCCAGGGCTTGCGACCATTTCTCTTTGCAGGTCTGTGGGTCGAGCGCGTACGCCTTTTGATCGTTCGGGTCGAACGTGCCGACGAACAGCGTCCCCTCGGCAAGGACAGGGGTCGCGTAGATGGGATGCATCTTGTCGTCCGCCGGGAACTTGCACAAGACCGAACCATCGCGCGTGTCGAGCGCGTACAGTTTGCCCGCGCTGCCAGCAGAATAAACAACTTGGTTAAAGACGACCGCGCCCGACCAACCGGTGGCGGGTAGACCGCCGCAGCCCATCAAGAGAAACACAGCGGCGAGAAGGACGGCAAGCATCACCGCCCGCCGCGTGCGAGTCCACGTGTTCAAGTAAACGCCTCCAAACGAGTATCAGGTCTCAAGTTGAGTGATGCCGTGGGAAACTTAGTCGTACGGAACCGGGTCGTATCCGCCCGGGTTGAACGGCTGACAGCGCGCGATGCGTTTCACCGCGAGCCATCCGCCCTTCAGGACGCCCCAGCGTGTAATTGCCTCGAACCCATACTGCGAACAAGAGGGGACGAACCGACAACTGGGTGGGAGGAGAGGTGAGAGCAAGCGTTGGTACAATCGAATCAAACCGAGTAGCAAGTGTTTCATAGTGCCGCCGCGGCGTCAGTCCGCGCGCAGGAGACCGGCGCGCCGCAACAGGATTTCGACTGCTGCTGCGATTTCTCCCAGTTGGGCTTGCGCCGCGTTCCCGCGCGCAATCAGGACGATGTCCCATCCCGGCGCGAGCCTCGGCAGGCGTTGACGCATGACTTCACGCAGCAGTCGTTTGGCGCGATTGCGCGCCGTCGCCTTGCCGACACTCTTCCCTGCCACGAAACCCAAGCGACAGGTCTTTAGCCCGTTCGCGCGCGCGCGCAGAATCACCAGTGGATGCGACCAGGCTCTCCGCTCATCCCACACTCGTTGAAACTCTGCGCCGCTGTGTAGACTGAAGAGGCGGTTCATCAGAACTGCTCACGCCAGTTCGAACGGGGTTTGAATGGCGTCGCTCGGCTTGCAGCGCATCTGCCCAAAGATGCCCAAACTATTTCTGCTTGCGGTACGAACGGGTGCGGCTGACGCTGAGGTGCTTGCGTCCACGACGACGGCGCGCTGCGAGGACCTGGCGTCCTGCCTTGGTCTGCATCCGCGCCCGAAAGCCATGCGTCCGCATCCGTTTGATGCGTTTGGGTTGGTAGACTCTTTTCACGAATCACTCCTTGTCCTCTGAAAGATAGCGGCGCGTATTATACCTTGAAAAACCCCAAACGCAAAATCACCTGTCGCTGCGTGCGTTACCATAGGTGCCCACGGGGCTTGGCTCCGCGCGCAAACCGGTCGGCGTGCGCTTCTACGCGTTCTCGCCCAGCAGCAGACGATACAGCGTCCGCGTCGCGAGAATATCGGCGGAGACGACGCCGAGCAACTGCCCCTCGCGCGAGAGCACCGGCAGTGCGGAAATGTCGTGCTGTTCCAATCGGCGCAGCACCGCGAGGATGCTGTCCTGCGGCGAACAACTGATCACCTCGCGGCTCATCACCTCTTCCACCGGCACGTCTACCAGTTGCCCGCGCGCAACCGCTCGCGTGATGTCCCAATCGGTCACGATGCCGACGACGCGACCCTCCGGCGCGAGAACCGAAAGAATATCGGTGTTCTTTTCGATGAGCACTCGCGCGGCGTCTTGCGCCGAGCAACCGCTGGGCACCGTCGCCATTTCGACCATAATGTCGGACGCGACGCGGTGACTCTCGCGCCGGACGATGCGATGGATGCTGATGCGTTCGGCCACTCGGCAGGGGAGCGCGTCGTCGTCCGCGATCAAGCCATCAATCAACTGAATCATATTCTCGCGAATCACCGTATCGCATTTTTTCTCCGCCGCGATACGCCGCTGCTCCGCGAGTTCGGCAAACTGCGCCGCGTGCTCGGCGAGCCAGCGTTCCACTGCCTCGCGATCGCCCAGCAGCTCGTTGGGGATCCGCACGGCGGGGGGCGTGGGAATCAAGCGTTCGTGCGCGGCAAAAATCACGCCGCCGGCATTGACGAGGTAATCGGTGGCGATCAGCGTGCCGCGTTCGTGGTACACCACGCGTTCCATACGTCGCCGCGCGGCTTGGCGTTTGGGATCGGGCGAGTACGTGTTCGCGCCCTCGACGATCATCGTCCAGCGCCCCATCTTGTCCACCGTCATCGAGGGATGCGAGGATTCGTCCACGTCGAGGTAGTTCGCCTGCGGCGCGGCAGGGACGAAGCAAAAGGCGTTCTCGCGCAGCAAGTCATCGCGCGCGCTGGAGAACTTGAGCGATGGACAGTCGCTGCCTGTCAGATCGGGGTGCGCCAGAAAGTACGGTTTGGCGACGAGCGGATTCTGTTCGCGCAGCGCGAGCAAGCGCGCAATGTCCAGCCCGGTCGCGCAGTACAAATAGCCGGAGGCATCGCTGATGCCGATGACGCGCGGCGCGCCGCCAGTGTGTTGTTGCTGCTCCAGCATCAAACGCGCCACGTTCGCGCCGACGGCGCCAAAGCCCTGCACGATCAACGTCGTTTGCTCCCACGGCGGAATCGCCAGATGGCGAAACTGGGGCAGCACGCGCAAACGCTCCGCCTCGCGATGCAAGGTCTGGAACGCGACGACGACCCCGCGCGCGGCTGCGCCCAGTTGGTCAATCCGATTGCCGCCCATATCCGCCGGCTTGGAAAGCACCGCGTCCAAGCCATTTTCGATCGCAATCGTCTTCATGTCCTGATCGTTCGTGCCCACATCAGGACCCGGATTGTAAAGTCGGGTGTAGCGACGCAAAAGATGCGCAAAGCCGCGCACGACGGCAGTATGTTCCAGCGGCGATAGATTCGCACTCGCGACAATGCCCGATTTTCCACCGCCGAACGGCAAATCGGCTGCCGCGTTCTTCATCGTCATTCCACGCGCTAGGTTGTGAATCGCCGCCGGCGTGACATCGGGCAACAGCCGGATACCGCCCATCGAAGGCAAACCCATCGCCACGTTGTCCACCACCAGATAGCCGCCCAGTTCGAGTGGGCTGTTTTCATCCCACATACAAACGACAAGGCGCGGACCGAGATTGTCCACTTCGATGCCCAAGCGATGCAACAGTTCGACATCGTGCGACGTGAACTCGATCCAAACCTTGCCCTGGTCTTCCTTGCGCCGCGTTTGCCAGACGCGTTCCGGCAACAGATCGCGCAAGAGTTCGTTCATCAGTCTGGGAATCATCTTGACCTCCTCGTCGAGTATTCCTCACAACAACCCTACGCGCCCAGTCACCCGCCGCGCTGGGCATTTCGTCGGTACAGATTATACCGGATTGAACCCCTGTTGCCAATTCTGGGATTTGTAGTATAATCTTATGTAGCGGGAAAGGAGGACTCGATGAAGAGAACAGTGTGGGTCAGCGGCTTGGTGTTGTCCTTGTGGCTGGCAGGGCTGGGCGCCTCGTCGGCGGTCGCCGCGCCTGCCGCACAGCAAGCGACGGCGTGGACGGGCTTTTACTTCAACAATATGAACCTGCAGGGCAGTCCCGTCTTTGTCCGCGACGACCCGAATCTTGATTTCGTTTGGGGGAGTTGGGGTCCTGGGGGCGGTATTCCGGGCACGAACTTTTCCGTGCGCTGGCTTCGTTGGGTCTTTGCGGACCGCCCCGGCAACTGGACGTTCACAACGATCACCGACGACGGTGTGCGCCTCTGGGTGGACGATCAATTGGTGATTGATGCGTGGCACGATCAGCCTCCCACCGCGCACAGCGCGATGCTCAACTTGACGCAGGCGTTTCATCTTGTCCGGATGGAGTACTACCAGAACTGCTGCATCGCCGAAGCGCATCTCCAAATCACGTACAATCCCTCGCCGCCGCCTCCTCCTGCCGACATCTGGCATGGCGAGTATTTCGATAATCCCAATCTCGCCGGCGCGCCGGTGCTCTTCCGCGACGACGTGAACCTCGCCTTCAACTGGGGGACGAATCCCCCAGGGCTCGGCATCTCGCAAGGAGGCAACTGGTCGGCGCGGTGGTCAGCCAAACGCACGGCGACCGCGACGGGGTATTACCTCGTCACTGCTACTGCCGATGACGGCGTGCGCGTCTGGGTGGATGGTTACATCGTGATTGACGCCTGGCGCGACCAACCGCCAACGACGTATCAGGCATCGGTCTATCTCAACGCGGGTCAACACGATTGGCGCGTCGAGTACTACAATCACACGGGGGGCGCGCTGCTCTACGTGACGATCACTCCCGGGGGCTCGCCCGGCCCGATCCCGCCCGGACCGACGCCGGGTCCACAGCCGGGCGACATTACGATTGAAACGAACAACTGGAACTTTCGCAAGGGGGGCGACGAATGGGGCTGGGTCTCCGTCCCGAATGGACGCGGCGGCATCGCGCTCTGGACGATGAACAACACGTACGCGCAAGGTCGCTACAACTGGGCGCGGTGGTACCTGCCGCAGACGCGCGCCTGCTACTACGAAGTCTTGGTGTACATCCCTGGCGGCATCGCCACCACGCGCAACGCGCGCTACTGGATCTATCACGGCGGCAGGTACGACCTACGCCGCGTCAACCAATCGGCGTACAGTAACCAGTGGTTGTCACTCGGCACGTTCTACTTTAGCGGCACCACCGGCGAGTACGTCTCCGTCTCCGATGTGACGCAAGAGCCATTCCTCTCCACCATCATCGTCGTGGATGCCGTGAGTTACTTGCCGCGCTGTACGATGTGGTAATCGGCGCACCTGCGCCGCACCTCCGTACCGCGTGCCCGCAACTTGGCACGCGGTACTTTGTTGCCAATTCCAGAATTCGCGCTATACTGTCGGAGGGTAGCCATGAGATTCCTCCCAAGCATAGCCGCAGGCGTTCTGCTCTGTCTCGCGGGCATCACCAGCGCGCCGCCTATAGTCGCCGCGCCGGGCGCGCAAACGACCTCCGCGTGGACGGGCTATTACTTTGCCAATCGTCACTTGCAAGGCGAGCCGGTCTTGACGCGCCAAGACCGGAGCATTGATTTCGCGTGGGAATTCGGCGCGCCGGGCAGTGGGGTGCCGGTGGACGATTTTTCGGTGCGTTGGGTTCGCTGGGTCTTTTTCGACGCGCCCGGCGCTTGGGTTTTCGTTGTCACCAGCGACGATGGCGCGCGCCTCTTTGTGGACAACCGGCTCGTGCTCGACGCATGGTTCGATCAGACAGCCACCACCCGTATCGTCACGGTGAACCTGACGCAAACCTTCCACCTCGTACGGATGGAGTACTATGATCGCGGCGGTAACGCTCAAGCGCGTTTGCAAATCTTCTCCGGCAATTTTCCCGATTGGCGCGGTGAGTACTATGCCAATCCGCGTCTTGCCGGAACACCCGCCTTCACGCGCAACGACAGCGCCATCGAATTCGACTTTGGCGCGGCGGGTCCGGGGGGCGGCGTTCCCGGCGAGAATTTCTCCGCGCGCTGGACACGCGTCCACGCCTTCGAGGCTGGGCGTTATCGCTTTACCACGACGACGGACGATGGCGTGCGACTGTGGGTAGATCACCAACTCGTGATTGACCATTGGAACGCTCAGACCCCGACGAGTTGGAGCGGCGAAATCGCGCTCGCGGCGGGCGACCATCTTTTGAAGATCGAGTACTACAACGGGAGCGGTCCCGGATCGGCGCGGCTGACGTGGGAACCGCTCGCGGAGGGCAGCGAAATCTGGCGCGGCGAGTACTTTGACAATTCCGGTCTCACCGGCACGCCCGCGTTCTCGCGTAACGAGACGGAAATCAACTTTGATTGGGGCAACGCGCCTCCCGGCAAAGGCATTTCCAGCGGCAATTGGTCAGCCCGATTCACCGCGCCCCGCACGCTTGACGCGCCCGGCTATTACACCCTCGCCGCCACGGCGGACGATGGCGTGCGCGTCTGGGCGGACGGCAAAATGCTGATTGACGAATGGCACGACCAAGCGCCGACGACGCACGCCGCGCTGGTCTACCTAGCCGCCGGCAAGCACGAATTTCGCGTCGAGTACTACAACCATCTGGGCAGCGCGCGCCTCATCGTACGCTTGGTTCCCGGCGCGCAGTTCGAGTCTGCCGCGCCATTGCCAGCGGGCGACCTCATCGTCAGCCCGTCGCACCCAAACTTCGTCAAAGGGAGTGCGGGCGATGGCTGGCAGAGCGCGTCGAACGGTTACGACGCGAGTGCGCTGTGGGTGATGAACAACACCTTCGCGCTGGCGCAATTCAACTGGGCGCGCTGGTACGCGCCCCTGTCGCGGCAAGGGGATTACGAGGTCTCGGTGTACCTCCCGGCGGGCATCGGCACGACGCGTCACGCGCGCTACTGGGTCGCGCACGCCGGCACGTACGATTTTCGCCGCGTCAATCAATCGCTGTACGCCAACCAGTGGGTCTCGCTCGGCGTGTTCCGCTTTGACGCGCGCGGCGACGAGTACGTTTCGCTTTCTGACGTGACGCACGAGCCGACCCATTCGACCAAAATCGTCGCGGACGCGGTTCGCTTCTCGCCGCGAGAAAAGAGCCCAACCCAATGAGCGAGTTCGAACAGAAACAACAGCGCGTCCGCGCCCTCCTCGCCGAAAAGAATCTCGACGCGCTGCTACTTCAGCGCGTCAGCAGTTTCGCTTGGGCAACGTGTGGCGCGGCCTCCTACGTCAACACGGCGACTAGAACCGGCGCCGCGTCGCTCCTCATCACGCCGACCGCGCGCTATCTCGTCACGAACAACATCGAAGCGCCGCGCCTCGAACGCGAAGAAGGTCTCGCCGCACAGGGCTGGGAGTTTCGTGTCACGCCGCATACCGATGACGTGGTCGCGGCGGGGCAGGCGTACGCCTGGAACCCATCCATCGCCGGCGCGAAATCGGAGGATACGATTCTCGTCGGCGCAGAGCGCAACGAGGTGCTGACGCCGATCGAGGGGTGGGCAACCGTCACGGTCGAGGTGGATGGGCAGAGGCTCGCGCGGCCGGCGATTTTGGAGATCACGTAGGGGCGTTCAATTGAGTGTCCCGGTCGTGGGCTGCGCCTCTCGCCGAAACTGACTCATATACAAATCGTGGTACACTCCACCGCGCGCGAGCAATTCGTCGTGCGTGCCACGCTCGACTACCTCGCCGTCGCGGATCACGATGACCTGATTCGCGTGGCGAATCGTTGACAGGCGATGCGCGATGACGAAACTCGTGCGCCCGCGCAGCAACTCGTCCAACGCCTGCTGAATCAATCGCTCGGTACGCGTGTCCACCGACGAGGTGGCTTCATCGAGAATCAGAATACGCGGATTCGCGAGCGCGGCGCGCGCAATCGCGATCAATTGCCGTTGCCCCTGGCTTAGCCCCGTGCCACGTTCCCCCAGCACGGTCGCATACCCTTTGGGCAAGCGCTCGATGAACGAATCGGCATGGACGAGTTTTGCCGCCGCGATCACCTCATCGTCCGTCGCGTCCGGTCGCCCAAAACGAATGTTGTTCATCACGGTATCGCTGAACAAGAACGTGTCTTGCAGCACGATGCCGATTTGTTGGCGCAGCGAGGCCCGCGTCACGTCGCGCACGTCTAGTCCGTCAATCTTGACCGCGCCGCCGGTCACGTCGTAGAAACGCGGAATCAAATTGATGATCGTCGTCTTGCCTGCACCGGTCGGACCGACGAGGGCGATGGTTTGCCCCGCTTCGGCTCGCAGCGACACGCCGCACAGCACCTTCTCGTCCGGCTTGTACGCCGCGTCCACGTTGATGAATTCGACCGCGCCGCGAATCGGCGGCATCGCGCGCGCGTCCGGACGATCCGTCACGTCCGGTGCCGTATCGAGCAAATCGAAAATACGCTCTGCGCCAGCGACCGCACTCTGGATGTTCGTCCACAGCACCGAGATTTGCTGAATCGGCTGATTGAATCGTTGGACGTAGCCGAGAAAGGTGACGATCAAGCCGAGCGAAATCGTCGTGCCGAACAAGTCCTGTCCGCGCAAGAGCGCGAGGCCGCCCACGACGACGATGATGGCAATCGCGGCATAGCCAAGCGCTTCGAGCGTTGGCGCGAGCGCGGCGGTGAACGCGACGGCGCGGATGTTGGCATCGCGATACGCCGCGCTCGCCCGCTCGAATTGAGCAATGTTCGCCGCCTCGCGGTTGAATGCTTGCACCTCGCGCACGCCAGCGATACTCTCTTGCAAGTCCGCGTTCACGTTGCCGATTTCGCGACGCGTCTGCCGAAACGCTTTGCGCGCCTGTCCGGAAAACCACAGCGTCGCGAACGCCATCACGGGCATCACTGCCATACTGACCAGCGCGTAGGGCAAACTCTTGCTCAACATCGTGTAGGCGATCCAGACGAGCAAGAGCGCGCCGCTGACTACTTGCACCAGCGCGAACGAAATCGTTTGTTGCAACGTGTCCGTATCGTTCGTGATGCGACTCATCACGTTGCCGGCTTCGTTCTCGGCGTAGAAATTCAGCGAGAGCCGATGGAGGTGCTGGAAAATCTCGACGCGGAGTTGCTTGAGAACGTGCTGCCCCGCCCAGGTCATCGAAAAGAACATCAGCCCGCCGACGATGGCGCCCAAGATGTACAACCCAGCGATGAGCCCGATGAGTCCGCTCAACCCGGCGAGCGTTTCTTCCAGCGAGCGCGCCGGATCGGCGCGGGTGTACCAACAATTCGTCGCGCGCGTCACGCCCGACATCGGCGCGGCGGCAAGTTGCGGCCTCGCGGGCGCGGCGGCAGGGGTGAGATAGCAATCCACCACCTGCCCGGTCAAATCGGGCGTGATGACCTGCACCCACGCGTTGACGATCACCATCAGCGCGACCAGCCCTAGGGCGATTCCATACGGTTTGAAATATCTCGCCAAGCGCGCGAGCGTGACCCAGACTTGTTTTGGCTTGCGCGCTTCTTGCTGCAAGGCGAAACGCGGACCGCCGCCACCATGAAACATCGTTCTTCGACCTCCCCGTCAGTCGGCAGTATTCAGTGGGTTAGTTGCGAATGGTAAATCTCCGCGTAGAGCGGACTCGTTTCCAGCAACTCTTCGTGCTTACCCCGCGCTACGATTTCCCCTCGGTCCAGCACGAGAATTTGATCCGCGTTGAGCACCGTGCTGATGCGCTGCGCGATCACGAAACTCGTGCGCCCCTGCATCAGTTGGTCGAGCGCCTTTTGGATCTGATATTCGGTCGCGAGATCAACACTCGACGTCGAATCATCGAGGATGAGGATGCGCGGGTCGAGCAAGAGTGCGCGCGCGATCGCGACGCGCTGTTTTTGTCCGCCGCTCAACGTTGCGCCGCGTTCGCCAACACGCGTGTCATAACCTTCGGGAAATCCAAGGATGAACTCGTGCGCCTCTGCCGCGCGCGCCGCCGCGATCACTTGCTCCATCGTGGCGTCGGGACGCCCGAACGCGATGTTGTCGCGCAGCGTACCGCTGAAGAGCGTGGCGTCTTGCAGGACGATGCCGATTTGCGAACGGAGCGAATCGAGTTTCACGTCGCGGACGTCGTGTCCGTCAATCATCACGCGTCCCTCGCTGGCATCGTAAAAACGCGGAATCAGGTTGATGATGGTGGTCTTGCCGCTGCCGGTCGCGCCCAAGAGCGCGATCGTCTCGCCGGGACGCGCCTCGAAACTGACGTTGCGGAGCACTGGCTCCGCGCTGCCGAAATAACGAAAGGTCACATGCTCGAATTGCACATGCCCCCGAATCGGCGGCAGGGTGCGCGCGCCCGGCTTGTCGCTCACGTCGCTCCGCGCGTCGAGAATTTCAAAGATGCGCTGCGCGGACGCGGACGCCTGCGACATTTGTGAGATGATCATCCCCAACATTCCTAGCGGGAAGAACAGCAGCATCAAGTAGAGCGAAAACTTTTGCCATTCGCCCAGGGTCAACGTACCGGCAAGGATTTGCCGACTGCCAAAGTACAGCACCGCGGCTTGACCCAGGTTCGCGATGAGAAAGACGGACGGAAAGAGGAACGAAAAGACGCGCGACACCACCAGGTGCTGTTGCATCAGGTCGTCCGCGGCGCGGGTGAACTTGGCTTGCTCGCTCGCCTCACGCACGAATGCCTTGACGACGCGGATGCCGGCAAGATTCTCTTGCAGAATCGTATTGAGCGTGGAAAGTTTTTGCTGCACGCGCATAAAAAGCGGCTGCGTGATCGCGCCGAATCCCATAAACAGAACCAGCGCGATCGGTAGGGTCGGCAGAATGACCAGCGTGAGTTGGACGTTGGAGAGCAGGAGAATCGCGAGAATGCCAAAGAGAAAGACGAACGCTTGCAGTGCCATCATCAGCCCCTGTCCGATGAACATCCGCACTTTTTCCACGTCGTCGGTTGCGCGAACCATCAATTGCCCGGTCTGGGTCTGATCGTGATAGGAAAAGGAGAGCCGCTGAATCTTGGCGAATAGTTCGTTGCGGAGATCGAAAGCGACACCTTGCGAGGCGCGCTCGGCGTTGTACGCGTACGAGAACGCGAACAACCCGCGCAGCGCGGCAAAGCCGACGACGCCGATGCCGGCGGCAATCAGCCACATCTCCAAACCGGCGCGCGCGTCCAATGCGGTGAGGCTCACGCCGCGCGTGATCGTGTCAATCGTTCCCTGAACGAGTTGCGGCACCATCAATTGCGCGAGGATCGAAACGAAGAGACTGGCGTACGCGATGCCGGCGACGCGGCGGTAGCGAAACAGGTAGCGCACCGCGCGTCCGAGCGCGCGATAATTCGCGCCATCGGCGCGGCGGCGCGGCGCGGCAATTGACGGTCGTCCGGCAGTGGTTGTGTGTTCGTGAGAGGGTCGCGGGTTCATCTAGGCTTCCTGCGGCGGTTGCCCTTCGGCTTGGGTGATTCGGTGTAGCAGGGCTTGGTTCAGTTTCCGCACCGATTTGAGCAGCGCGTTCTGTTCTTTGAGAGTGAGGGCGGAGAAGGTGTCTGCCAGGAACGCGCTGTGCTGGGGGAGCGCGGCGCGCACGCGCGCGCGTCCGGCGGAGGTGAGACGAATCTTGAAACTGCGTTTGTCCTCGCGGCAGAGGGCACGCTCGATCAGCCCTTGCGCTTCGAGCGAGGTGAGGAGCGCGCTGACCGTGTTCTTGCTGACGTGCTGAAAGTGGCTCAACCGGCTCGGCGAGACGCCCTCACTGTTGCCGCACTCTTCTTCGACGCGCAGCCACAGGAGCAGGCGCAGCCGCGGCATCGAGAGTCCAGCGGCGCGCAAGTTGTGGTCCGCCGTCGCTTCGAGGAGCCGCGCCGCGCCCATCAGAGTCCGCAGCAATTCGATTCCGCGCGAATTCTCGATGCCCCAGTCGGAGAGTACGCGGCGGAGGGCGCGGTCGTGTTGGGCAAAGGTTGCCCTGTGTTTCATCGTCCCCTCCTTCGGATAGTCACAAGACGAATTATACGAAATCGAACCAATCTGTCAAGAACGCCAAGCGCCAGTACGACTGGTGCAAAGCAGGGGTGCGCCCCGCCGGGCGCACACGCCGGCGCGCCC
>DYLA01000032.1 GCA_020722265.1 Anaerolinea sp. | reverse complement strand
ATCGCATTGCCATTTCGTTCAAACTAGGGTATAATCTCAGCGTGAGTCAACCCGAGCACGAATATTCGTTTACCCAGACCCTCACCGAGCAGGCGGAGAGACCGCGCGGCAACTTTCGCCTGATGCGCATTGGTATTGTGGCGGCGCTCGCCATCCTCGTCCTCCAACTCGCCCAGATTCAGATCGCTAACGGCGAATACTATCGCCGCGCCGCAGACCAGAATCGCTTTCGCCTCATTCAGACCGAGGCGCGCCGCGGCATCATCTACGATCGGGAAGGACACATTCTCGTTCGCAACATCCCATCGTTCAACGTGTCCATCATCCCCGCCGATTTGCCGGCGGATCAGCAAGAACGCATCTTTCAAGAATTGTCCGCGCTCTTGGACGTTCCGATTGACACAGTCATCGAAAACACCGTCACGGATCCGGTCGGCGCGCTGCCCAGCGATGTAGCGCGGCAAGTCGTCCCGCCCAAGCGCAAGCCGGGACTGCGCGAAATCGTCGCGCAAGCGCAGCGCGATCCGTTTACGCCGGTGCTGGTCAAGGCGAACGTGCCGCGCAACGTCGCGTTCTACCTCGAAGAAAATCGGCTCGATTTTCCGGGCGTCGTCGTCGGACTGCAACCGGTGCGCGAGTACACCGAAGGCGCGCGGCTGGCGCATATTCTCGGCTATGTGGGGCCCATCCCGCGCGAAACGTACGCCGAGTACAGCGCGCAAGGTTACGCCCCCACCGATCAGGTGGGCTTGACCGGCATCGAAGCGACGTTCGAAAAGGATTTGCGCGGCATCAAGGGACAGCGGCACATTCAGGTTGACGTCGCTGGACGCGAAGTCGCGCGCTTGGGCGAACAAGCGCCGACTCCCGGCAACAGCGTCATCCTCACGCTCGACGCCGATTTTCAGCAAGCGGTGGAGAAGGCATTGCAAAAGGGGATGCGCACCGCGCGCGCCAAGCAGGGAGTTGCCATCGTGCTCGACCCGCGCAATGGGCAAGTCCTCGCGCTGGTCACGCTGCCGAGTTACGATAACAACCTCTTCACCACCGGCATCTCTATCGAAGAGTACACGAACCTCGCGCAAGACCCGCTGCATCCACTCGTCAATCAGGCGATCACCGGGCAATATCCGCCCGGCTCGGTGTTCAAACTCGTCCCTGCGAGCGCGGCGCTGCAAGAGGGCGTCGTTGACATCAACACACGTTTGGAAACGCCGGGAACGCTTTGGGTGCCGGACAAGTACTATCCCGATGACCCAACGCGCGCACAACCCTTTTACGATTGGTACAAACTCGGCTTTGGCACGCTCACGATTCGCGAGGGGCTGGCCTGGTCATCGGATGTTTTCTTCTACAAACTCGCCGGGGGCGAATCGCCCAACTTTGATAATGGGCTGGGGCAGGAACGCCTCTCGGCGTACGCGCACATGTTCGGCTTGGGCGAGTTGACCGGGATTGATCTGCCCGGCGAGGCGACCGGACTCGTACCCGACCCGGCGTGGAAACGCAAAACCATCGGCGATATCTGGACGGTGGGTGATACGTACAACATGGGCATTGGGCAAGGGTACTTGCTCGTCACGCCGCTGCAGGTGGCGAACTTGACTGCCGTCGTGGCGAACGGCGGCACGCTGTACAAGCCACAACTCGCGCTCTCGATCGCTGACGCGGACGGGCGTCTCGTTCGGCGTATCGAGCCGCAGGTGATTCGCCAAGTGGCGGTTGACCCCCAGCATCTTGCGATCGTGCGCGAGGGGATGCGAAACGCGGTGACACATGGCACGGCCACGCGCGTGAATCTGGCGGATGTGAACGTCGCCGCCAAGACCGGCACCGCCGAGTACTATGGCCCCAAGGTCAACGGTCATTTGCCGACGCACGCGTGGTTCACCGCGTTCGCGCCGTACGAGAATCCGCAGGTGGTCGTGACCGTGTTCATCGTCGGCGGCGGCGAAGGGTCGCAGGTCGCCGCGCCGGTGGCAGCCGATATTTTGCGCGCGTACTTTCGCCTGCCGGCCGATGCGCCGCTCGTCAGCGCGACGCAGCCGGTCGCGCCGCCGGTCGTCAAGCCGCCCGTGACCGGTCCAACGCCCGCGCACAAGTACGCCGGGCGGCTCGTCGGCGTGGACAGTTGGGGCGAACTCCCTGGCATCTTCGGGACCGTCGTGGACGCGAATGGGCGCGGCGTGAACGGTGTGCGCGTCATCGCGGACAAGTGCGACAACACCGCGGTCTTTACCGAAATTACAGATGGAAACGGCGCGTTCAACTTTAGGGGTGTCTATTGGAAAGACTCGGCGCGCTGGTGCGTACGAACGGTTGCGCCGGCGGATTCGGAGCCGTTTGCCATCGAAGTTGCGCCTTACAAGCGCTACACGATTCAATTCGTGCCGACGCAGTAAAAAGTTACCGAAAGCCTCCCACAGGTGCCAAACCGCCGGGAGGATGCTGAATTTATGGCACTCGTTTCATTCAAAGGGACGCGCGAGGGCTTGTCCATCACTCTCGGCGAAGGGGTGTGGCGAGATGTGCTGAACGAACTCGCCGCGCAACTGGGACGCCCCAGCGCGCAGTCGTTCTTTCACGGGGCGCGTGTGCTGCTCGACACAGGACCCCGCGCGATTGATGTGATCGAACTCGAAGAATTGATCGCGCTCCTTTCGCAGCATGGGATGACGCTCACCTCCGTCATCGGTGGTCCGAACTCGCAAGACGCGTTCGAACAGGTGCGCGCGACAATTCCCCCTCCGCCCGAAACGTTCGAGGTCGAGCCTACCGCCGAGATTCCCGCTGCGCTGCCGGCGGACACCGCGACGGCGATGCTGATTCATCGCACCGTTCGCTCCGGACAGCGTTATCGTTATTCGGGCACCATCGTCATTATGGGGGACGTGAATCCGGGGGCGGAGATCATCGCCGAAGGGGACGTCATCGTGTGGGGCAAGTTGCGCGGCGTCGTACACGCCGGCGCGTCAGGGAACGACGCGGCAATCGTCGGCGCGCTCGTGCTCGCGCCGACGCAGTTACGCATCGGCGGCTATATCGCGCGCGCGCCGGAGGAGCGCGGACGCGCGCGCAGCGTAACGGCGGAGATCGCGCGGGTGCGCGAGGGACGCATCGTCGTCGAGCCGTGGAGCGGGTTGTAGGGTCGCGTGATACTCCCCCTCCCGCAGGTTCGACACCACCGGCAGGAGAAGAGTGCTCCAACACGGAGGCAGATATGGCGGGACAGGTCATCACGATTACTTCGGGCAAGGGCGGCGTCGGCAAGACGACAGCGACAGCGAACATCGGAGTTGCGCTGGCGCGGCGCGGGCAACGCGTGGCCTGCGTGGACGCGGACATCGGGCTGCGTAACCTCGATGTGGTGATGGGGCTGGAGAATCGCATCGTCTATGATCTGGTGGATGTGGTCGAAGGAAACGCGAAATTGCGTCAGGCGCTCATCAAAGACAAGCGCTTGCCGGAGTTGCACCTCTTGCCAGCAGCGCAGACGCGCTTGAAATCGGCGGTGAACGAAGCGCAGATGCAAGAGGTGTGCGGCGAGTTGAAAAAGGAATTCGATTTCGTGCTGGTAGATTCGCCGGCGGGCATCGAGAGTGGATTCAAGACTTCGGTCGCGCCTGCCGATCAGGTGCTGCTCGTCGTCACGCCCGAAGTCTCCTCCGTGCGCGATGCGGATCGCGTGATTGGCTTGATCGAAGCGTACGAAAAGCCGACGCCCCAATTGATTATCAACCGGCTGCGCCCGGCGCTGATCCGACGCGGCGATATGCTCGATACGGCGGATGTGCTGGAGATTCTCGCGGTCGAACTCATCGGCATCGTGCCGGAGGACGAGCGCATCATCTCTTCGACGAACAAGGGACAGCCGGTCGCGTTGGAAGACCATTCGGAATCGGGTGCGGCGTTTATGCGGATCGCGCAGCGATTGATGGGAGAACAAGTTCCCTTCCAGATGTTCGCGGAATCGCCCGGCTGGCTGGAGCGGGTGTCCAAGTTTTTGCGGCGGTAAGGAGAGACGACATGGATGTCTTCGAGCGTATTTTCGGTCGTTCGTCCAGCAGCGCGTCGGTTGCGAAAAAGCGGTTGCAAGTGATTCTCACTCAAGATCGCACCGACATTTCCCTCGAAACGTTGAATGTGCTCAAGGACGAAATTGTCTCTGCCATTTCCCGTCACATCGAGATAGAAGCCGCGAACGTCGAGGTGACGATTTCTAACGATGCGGAAGGGTACCGGCTGACAGCGAATATCCCGGTGGTCAGCACGCGCACGGTGCGCGTGCGCACCGCTGGCGCGCGCGCACCGCGTCGAACCTAGGGATGCATGGAACGGCTCTCTCGTCCGCGTTTCGTTTATTTCGATTTCTGGCTCTTCGGCGCGACCTTGCTCCTTACCCTCCTCGGTATCTTGATGATCTACAGCGCGACCGAATGTCTCACCGGCGAGCCAGTAGATTGGCAGAGCGTTGCGGTCCGCCAGGCGCTCTACGCGTGCATCGGCATCGTGGGAATGGGAGTGCTGACCGCGCTGGACTATCGCGTGCTCGGCGCGCTCTGGCTGCCGATTTGGGTGTTCACGCTTGGTATCCTCCTCATCGTCGCCATCATCGGGCAGGTGACGTTCGGCGCGGTGCGCTGGATTGACTTGCGCCTCTTTTTGTTCCAACCCTCCGAGTTGTCCAAACTCCTGCTGATCCTCGTTGTCGCCAAGTATATGGCTGACCACGCGGAGGAGATGTCGCGCGGGCGTTTCCTCGCTCTCGCGTTTGTCTTCATCGCGCTGCCGATGTTCCTCGTCTATATGCAACCCGACTTGGGCACCGTGATTGTGCTCGGCGCGACGTGGGGGACGATGGCACTCGCGTCCGGGATGCGGCTGCGCGATGTGCTCATCGTCATCGCCCTCGCGGTCATCGCGGCACCGCTGGCGTGGACCAGTCTGCGTCCGTATCAGCAAGAACGCATCCTCACGTTTCTTGATCCCACGCGCGATCCGCTGGGGGCGGGCTACAACGTGACCCAAGCGCTCATCGCCATCGGCTCGGGCGGGTTGTGGGGAGCGGGGTTTTGTAGCGGGGCGCAAAGCCAGTTGCGTTTTCTTCGCATCCGTCAGACCGATTTCATTTTCTCGGTGATCGGCGAAGAGTTGGGCTTTGTCGGCGCGGTTTTTGTAATTTTTCTTATCGGCTTTATTCTTTTCCGAACGATTCGAGCGGCCACACTGTCCCGGACGCCGTACGGAAAATTCATCGCCGTTGGCGTGACGGCGATGATCTTCACGCAGAGTTATATGAACATGGGGATGAATCTGGGGCTGGTGCCGGTCGTAGGGGTGCCGCTGCCGTTCGTCAGCGCGGGAGGGAGTTCGCTCATTTCGCTCTATCTCGCCGAGGGCGTGGTGCAGAGCATCCTGTTGCGCCATCGCGAATTGCGGCTGGAGGGGAGTGGTAAAAGCGCGCAGTGAGCGCGCCGCACGTCATGCGCCCGCGTCGTGCGGGGCAACGCGCGTTCTCATTCGAATCGCCATCGCGGCTTGCTGCGCCTCGCGCGCCAAGCCGCGATGTTCTAATTGCGTCAGGTCTTCCAGAGGAGAAATCGCGCGCGCGTCGCCGATGCGCCCTAGACTGATGAGCGCGGACTGCCGCACGGCGAACTCTTCGCGCTCGTCGTACACCGCGCCGAGCAACGCGCCTATCGCCGACGCGTCGCCGAACTCGCCCAAGCAGTGCGCCGCCCACTGTCGCGCGTCGGCAGAATGAGCCTTGAGGCACTCGCACAACAGCGGCACGCTGGAGACGCCCATCTTGGCGCACGCGTCGGCGATGGCGGATTTGACCGCGCGCTTCACCCCGCTTTCCATCGCCCCCTGTTCGGAGCCAAGACTCTCGAACAAGGCGCGCACCGCGCGTTCGCCACCGATCTGCGCCAGCGCGGCGGCAATGGCGCAGCGCAGTTCGTATTCCTCCGCCGAAATTCGGTTGATGTAGAATCCTTCGCGGTAGCGGCGCTCGGGCGAATGGAGCGCGTCGTCAATCCGCGCGCGCTCGCGCGCGCGGCTGAGCGCGGTGGCGCCGACAAGCGGTTCGATTGCCGCGTCGTCGCCGAGCCTGCCCAGCGCGTTCGCCGCTTCGATTTGCACGGCGACTTCGCTTTGGGGGTCCAGCAGCACCTCGCCGAGCGCGCCGAGCGCGGCGGGGTTCCTCAGTTCGCCCAACGCGCGAATCGCTTCTGCGCGCGTGCGCGGCTCTTTGGCTCGGAGCGCGCGCACCAAGCCGGCAACATCGCGCTTGGCTTTGAGTCCGGCGATATTTGGTTTCCAGAACGGCATCGCGACCTCTTCCTACCGTACTCCCCAGGTATGTGGCTATCGAGAGTATAACAGACCCCGCGCCCAGCGTCAACTTTATTTGACCTCGCACACGCGTTCGGATATAATGTCGCACGATGAAAAGAGAAGAGCAAAAACTGCTCGGCATCATCGAAGTTCTTGGGGGCGGTTTTGGGTTGGTGGTGCGTCGCCCCTGGGTCTTGCTCATACCCATCGCGCTCGACTTGTTCGTGTGGCTCGGTCCGCAGATCAACGCCAAGCCGCTGTTCGACCAGATCAGCGCGACGATGCGCGCGGCGGCACCCGTGGACGCGCCGGCCGAAACGCTGCAAACCTACGAGACGTTTCAAAGTGGATTGCAGGCGTTGGGCGATGGGGCGAACGTATTTGGCGCGCTCTCCGTGGGACTGATACCGACGGTGTTCAGCATCTATCCACCGACACCGTCGTGGACGCGGCAGGTATGGCTCGTCGTTCCGAATGAGCCGTCGCTCGTACTCGTGCTGCTGCCGCTGGGGTGCGTGGGGCTGTTTCTCGCGAGCGTGTATCTGGAGACGCTGGCGCGCGCGTTGCGCGGCGACCCCGCCGGCGTGGCGACTTTTGTGCCGCGCGTGTTGCGCGCGTACGTGACGCTCCTTACCTTTGTGTTCTTCGCCGTGATGATGTTGATCGGGCTCGTTCTCGCCGTCGCGTTCGGCGTGGCGCTGGTGAGCGACTTGAGTTCGGGGTTGGCGTCCTCCATTTTGTTCGGCGGGATGCTGGTGATGCTGTGGGCGACGGTGTACCTCGCCTTCGCCATTCCCTCCATCTTCGTCAGTGGCGCGCGGGCGGCGCAAGCCGTGTTCAACAGCATCCGCATCTTTCGGCATAACTTTTGGCACGCCATCGGCTTTATCTTTTTGGCGTACATCATCCAGATGGGTTTTGCGGTGATCTGGCAACAGTTGGAAGAAACGACCTGGGGCATTGTGTTCGACGTGGTGGCAAACGCGTTCTTGGGCAGCGGGCTGATCGCCGCCGGGATGCTGTTCTATCACGACCGCATCACTTGGCTACAAACCCTTGCCGCCCAGAGCAAGCCGGGCGCCGCCAATCAGACCCAGCGGCGTTAGCCCAGTGTTTTCGATTCGTCCATCGGGGCCTAGTGGCTCTGACCATTCCGAAGGTTGAAGCGTATGGCGCAGAATAAGGCAAACGAAAATCTAGAGAACGTTCCGGTCGAAACGTACGACGCGTCCAAGATTCAGGTGCTGGAGGGATTGGAGGCGGTTCGCAAACGCCCCGGAATGTACATCGGCTCGACCGACGTGCGCGGCTTGCACCACCTCGTCTTCGAAGTGGTGGACAATGCGATTGACGAGGCGCTTGCCGGCGCGTGCGACCGCATCGAGATTACGATTGACAAGGAGAACGTCGTCAAGGTCGTGGACAATGGACGCGGGATTCCGGTGGATGTGCATCAGCAGACCGGCAAGTCCGCGCTCGAAGTGGTGATGACCAAGTTGCATGCGGGCGCCAAGTTCGGGCAAGGCGGCTACAAGGTCGCGTCCGGTTTGCACGGCGTTGGCGTCAGCGCGGTCAACGCGCTCTCCGAATGGTTGCAAGCCGATGTGCGGCGCGAGGGGCAAATCTATCGTCAACGCTACGCGCGCGGTGTGCCCAAGACCGAAGTCAAAATCGTCGGCAAATATCCCGAAGACGAACGCACCGGCTCGACGATTTCCTTTTTGCCCGATAAACAAATCTTCAAAGAGATTGATTACAAGTTCGACGCGCTCGCGCAACGCTTTCGCGAAATGGCGTTTTTGACGCGCGGGCTGACGATTGCGTTTCGCGACGAACGTCACGCGCGCGAGATGACATTCTACTTCGAAGGGGGCATTACCTCCTTCGTCCGCTACTTGAACAAGAATCGCTCGCCGCTGCACGCGCCCTTTATGGTCACACGCCAAGTCAATGGCTCACAAATCGAAATCGCGGTGCAGTACACCGACGCCTACGGCGATTCGGTCTACACTTTCGCGAACAACATCAACACCGTAGACGGCGGCACGCACCTGACCGGCTTTCGCGCCGCGCTCACGCGCACGCTGAACGATTACGCGCGCAAAACGAACTTGCTCAAGGAGAGCGATCAGAATCTCACCGGCGACGACGTGCGCGAAGGGCTGACCGCCATCGTCTCGGTAAAACTGCAAGAGCCGCAGTTCGAATCGCAGACCAAAGGGAAACTCGGTAACGCCGAAGTCAAAACCCAAGTCGAATCGGTTTTCACCGAAGCGTTCGGCGCGTTCCTGGAAGAGCATCCGCGCGAGGCGAAGGAAATCATCCAAAAGTGCCTCACGACCGCGCGCGCGCGCGAAGCCGCGCGCCAAGCGCGCGATCTGGTCATCCGCAAGAGCGCGCTCGAATCCCTCTCGCTGCCGGGCAAACTCGCGGACTGCTCGGAGAAAGACGCGGACAGGACCGAATTGTACATCGTCGAAGGCGACAGCGCGGGCGGCAGCGCCAAGCAGGGACGCGATCGCCGCTTCCAAGCGATTCTCCCCCTGCGCGGCAAGATTATGAACGTCGAAAAGACGCGACTCGATAAGATGTTGCAGAACGAAGAAATCCGCGCGATGATCACCGCCATCGGTACCGGCGTGGGCGACGGATTCGATCTGAAAAATTTACGCTACAAGCGCGTGGTGATTATGACCGATGCGGATGTAGACGGGAGCCACATCCGCACCCTGCTCCTCACGTTCTTCTTCCGTTATATGGGCGGACTGATCGAACACGGGCATCTTTACATCGCCCAGCCGCCGCTCTACAAGGTGAAAGCCGGCAAGACGGAAACATACATCTACGACGATCGGGAACTCGACGCGCTGCGCAAGAAAACCAAGGGAGACAAGTTCGAGATTCAGCGCTACAAGGGGCTGGGGGAGATGAATCCGGAGCAGTTGTGGGAGACGACGATGAACCCCGCGAATCGCACGATCTTGCAAGTGAGTCTGGAGGATGCGGCGGAAGCGGACCGCACGTTCGAGATGCTGATGGGGAGCGACGTCGCACCGCGCAAGCGGTTCATTCAAACACACGCCAAGAGTGTGCGGAATCTGGATGTGTGAGCCGGAGGCGTTCGCATGAACGCCTCCGACGCATTTTTTGCGCTTTCGCCCGATTGGGAGTATATTTGTCTCGTAGCCTGCATACCATCAAGGAGGATGACTTATGCCACTGCTGCGCGATGCTTTCTTGCTGATGTCCACCAACCCGTTGATGCGCGCGTTCGTCGTCGGGTTTCCGCTCTCGCGGCGCGTGTCGCGACGCTTTGTCGCCGGCGAAACGCTCCCCGAAGCGATTGATGTCGTCCAGAAACTGAACCGACAAGGAATGAGCGTCACCTTCGACCACTTGGGTGAAAGCGTAACCACCGAAAGCGAAGCGCGCGAAGCGAAAGACGAATACCTGCGTGCGCTCGACGCCATCGCCGCAAGTCAGGTCTCGTCCCAAGTCTCGGTGAAACTGACGCAGATGGGGCTCGACCTCAGCCCCGATTTGTGCCTTGAGCATATGCGTCAAATCATCGCCCGAGCCAAGACGATTCCAACCTTCGTAACCATTGATATGGAGGATTCGGGACACACCCAGATCACACTCGACATTTTCAAGACCCTGTGCGCCGAATTCGACAATGTCGGCGCGGTGCTGCAAGCGTATCTGTACCGCAGCGAAGCCGATATGCATATGCTGGCGGCGCTGGGCGCGAATGTGCGTCTCTGCAAGGGAGCGTACAAAGAACCGCCGCAGGTCGCGTTCCCCAAGAAAAAAGACGTGGACGCGAATATGATCAAACTTGCGGAAATCTTTCTGGGACCCACAGGACAGCAGAACGGCGCGTACCTCGCGCTTGCCACCCACGATGAAAAAGTGATCCGCTGGGCGCGCGAGTACACCACCGCACACCAGATTGACCCCCAGCGATTCGAATTTCAGATGCTCTACGGCATTCGCCCCGATTTACAGCGCCAACTCGCACAAGCCGGCTACACGATGCGCGTCTATGTCCCGTACGGCACCCACTGGTATCCCTACTTTATGCGGCGTCTGGCGGAACGCCCGGCGAACGTCATTTTCCTGATAAGCAATCTCTTTCGATGAGTTTGCGATTCAAACCCTGAGCCAAACTTTCGCACCCTAGACCCAGCGAGAGGAAAGAGCGATTGAGACGCCCCGCCGGGGCGTCTCAATCTTGGGCTTGAGCCTGTCCGCTGGCTTGTCCAAACGTGCAGGTGCGAAATCTTGGCTGAAGCAGAGGCACCATGAAAGCAGAAACCATCTCCATCGGCACCGAACTCTTGCTCGGTCACATCACTGATACGAACGCCGTCTGGATCGCGGAACGCCTCTCCGAAGTCGGCGTGGATTTGTACTTTCGCACGACGGTCGGCGACAACATCGGGCGCATTGCGGACGCGATCACGCACGCGCTGACGCGCGCCGATGTCATCCTCACGACCGGCGGCTTGGGACCGACGGTGGATGACGTGACGCGCGAAGCGGTTGCCCAAGCGACGAACCGCGACCTCGTGCTAGACGAAGAACTCCTCGCGCAAATCCGCGCCCGCTTTGCCAAGTGGGGCAGAGAGATGAGCGAGAACAACGTCAAGCAGGCGTACATCCCGCGCGGAGCGATCCCCATCGAAAATCCGGTCGGCACGGCCCCGGTGTTCATCGTCGAGACCGAGGGCAAGTACGTCATTTCGCTACCGGGAGTGCCGCGCGAGATGAAGCACCTGATGGAGACGCGGATTCTGCCTTGGCTGCGCGAAAAAACCGGCGGCGAATGGATCATCCTCAGCAAAACCCTTCGCACCTGCGCCATCGGCGAGAGTATGGTAGACGCCAAGATTGCCGATCTCGAAACCTCGACGAATCCGACGGTCGGCTTGCTGGCACATCCGGGACAAACCGACGTGCGGGTGACGGCAAAAGCCAAAACGCGTGCCGAAGCCGAAACCCTCATCGCCGCGATGGAGGCAAAGGTGCGCGAGCGGCTGGGCGATTGGATTTACGGAGAGGGGAGCGAAACCGTCGAAGAAGTGGTCGCGCGCTTGCTGGCGGCGCGCAACTGGCGCATCGCCATCGCCGAGACGAACACCGCCGGCAAAATCGCCGAGCGTTTGCGCGCACGCCCGGAGGGCGCGCGCATCGTCAAATCGGCCATGCTGCTCGACAATGTGACCGAGTTGAGCGAACAAAACGCAGCGACCATCGCGGAGCAGTTGCGCAACGTCGCCGGCGCGGACATCGGGCTGGCAGTGCTGGGGACGACGAATCCCGCGCAGAATCTGTACGGCGAGGACACCGGGCAAAGTGTCATCGCCGTCGCGACCGGGACGCGGACGACTCGGCACGCGTATTCCGTCGGCGGCATCAACGAGCAGGCGCAAATCTGGGTCAGCATACGCGCGCTCGACCTCGTGCGCCGCGCCGCGCTGTGAGCCTAGGCAAGGGCGTGAACCAAGAACCCCGTTTTCTCGTCGAAAACGGGGTTCTCGTTTCTTATCGCGACCAATTCGGATGATCGCCGCCGGTCTTGGTGAGGCGCGTCACGTTCATGCCGTTGGTATCCATCATATAGATATCGGTCTGTCCTTCGCGCGTGGAGGCAAAGGCGATCCATTTGCCATCGGGCGACCAAGTCGGCGAGAAATCGGCGAACGGGCTCTGGCTGACGCGACGCAAGCCGCTGCCATCGGCGTTCATCACGTAAATCTGCGAACGCCCGTCGCGATTCGAGGCAAACGCGATCTGTTTGCCATCGGGGCTCCACGCCGGCGTTGTGTCGTCGGCAGGATTGTTCGTCAGATTCCGAACACCTTCGCCGTTCGAATACATCGTGTACACGTCGTTCTTGCCGGTCGTGTTGAACGCCAGCGCGAGGAGGCCTTGCTTCGACCACATCAAGCCGCCGCGATACTGCTCGCCGGCGACTTGCTTGACGAGACATTCGAACTTGCCGGCGGTACACTTGGTGGCATCGGCGTTGACGATGATGAGAGACCATGCTTGGCGGTCGCCGCCGAGTCGCGCGAACGCAATCCGATTGCCATCCGGAGACCAGGTTGGGCTGGAGAGTCCACCCCCCGCGTCGGATGAGTACAGCGACAGGATGTTGCCGGTGGGTTCGATCACTTTGAGGATGTTGGGCGCATCGCGCGTGCCGGCGAAGATGTAGGCGAACTTGGAATTGTCCGGCGACCACGCGCCGATGGGGGCGTTCGTATTCTGCGCAATGTCCAGCACCGGACCCGAAACAACGTACGGCGTGATCAAGCCGGTCTCTACGTTCAAGACGGAAAGGCGATCAATGCCGGCGTCGTTCCAATGGTACACGAGGCTGCCTTTGGGCAGCGGGGGTTTGGGCGGCGTCTTGGTGGCAGCGGGCTTGGGCGTTGCCGGCGCGCGCGTGCGGGTCGGCGTCACCGGGGGCGTGGGCGTCACCGGCGTCGTCGAGACCAGCTGATCGCCTTGCAGTTTGTACTTGCGCGTCACGGCGAGCGTGGGATTTGCCATTGCGTCTTTGGGACCCTGCGTGAGCAAGTCTACGACGATTTCGCTGCCCTGAACGGCGATGGTGTTAATCTTGACGCGATCGCCGAGCAAGGTCCAGGCTATCGGCTTGGCGTTACCGATTTGGTTCAGCACCGCGTACAAATCGTAAAAGTTGCCACTGCCGCCGGTCGTACTGACGAGAATCACCGCCGCGTCTTGCGCGCCATCGCCGTTCAGATCGCCGGTCGCGAACAAGTCGAACATCTTGATCGAGATCTTGGCGGTGGAATTGGGAATTTTCTCCTCGTACACGCCATTCGTCAGTTTCGCCTTTTTGCCGGCGGGATACGACGAGGGGTACTCGGCGTTCTTGAGCGCGTTGAGCGAAAGGGGCACGACTGTCGGCGTCGGGATGAGCGTGGGCGTAGGTAGAATCTTGGTCGGCACAGCGGTAGGTGGTGGTGGCGTGGGCGAGGGGGTAGGCGTCGGCGGCGCGGTGCATGCCAGCGACACCAACGCGACGACCAAGAGCAGACACACGAGCGCGATTCGTTTCATCTAACGTTCTCCTTTTGAAGGTTCTCGATGCCCGAAGAAAAATTCACCGCAGAGGACTGCTCGCCGGAACAAGTGCTGCGCCTCCAGCGACATCGCAACTCTGCGGTGGATCACATCGAGCCAGCACGGGCAACTATAGCACAAAAACGCGAATCTACAAAATGCGCTGACCCTACAAACAGACTTGCCAGCCCACGCCGCCGGCAAGTCTGTTTTTCATCACTGGGCGTTCAAGGCGGCGATTCCCGGCAGCACCTTCCCTTCGAGAAACTCGAGCGAGGCGCCACCGCCGGTGGAGATGTGCGTCATTTGCTTGGCGACACCGGCTTTTTTCACCGCACTCGCGCTATCGCCGCCGCCGATAACTGTCGTCGCGCCGCTGTTGGCTAACGCCTTCGCGATCGCGAACGTTCCCTCCGCGAACGGGGGCATTTCGAACACGCCCAATGGACCGTTCCATACGATAAGTTTCGCGCCCTTGAGCGCGTCACTGAACAACGCGACCGACTTGGGTCCGATATCCATCACGCGCCAGCCGGGAGGCACCTTGTCCACGTCCACGACCTGGCGGTTCGCCGCCGCGTCGAACTTGTCGCCGACGACGGCATCCACCGGCAAGAGCAACTTGGCGCCGGCTTGGGTAATGATCGCTTTGGCGGTCTCGATCGAACCCGGCTCGACGAGACTGTCTTGCATGGCGTACCCTTGGGCGGCGAGAAAAGTATTCGCCATTCCGCCGCCGACGATGAGTTGATCGCACTTGGTCAGCAAGTTTTCGATGACGGCGATTTTGTCACTGATCTTTGCCCCGCCCAGGATCGCGATGTACGGTCGCTCCGGGTTTTGGGTGGCGCGGCTGAGGTATTCCAGTTCTTGTTCCATCAAAAAGCCAGCGACGGCGGGCAGAAATTTGGCGACTCCTGCGGTGCTGGCGTGGGCGCGATGCGCCGTACCGAAGGCGTCGTTCACGTACACCTCGCCGAGCGCGGCAAGTTTTTGCGCGAACGCCGCATCATTCTTTTCTTCTTCCTTGTGAAAGCGCACGTTTTCGAGCATCAGCACTTGGCCCGGCTGGAGCGCCTGCGCCATCGCCTCGACGGGCGCGCCGACGCAATCGGGCGCCATCTGGACCGGCTGGTTCAGCAATTGGCTGAGCGCGTCAGCCACCGGCTTGAGACTGAAATCGGCTTCGAATCCCACGCCCTTGGGGCGTCCAAGATGGCTCATCAGGACGAGCGCCGCGCCCTGATCGAGGACGTATCGAATCGTCGGCAGCGCGGCACGGATGCGCTTGTCGTCAGTCACCACGCCCTTGTCCATCGGCACGTTGAAATCCACGCGCATCAGGACGCGCTTGCCTGTCAGTGGTATATCGCGCACAGTTTTCTTGTTCATACCTGCCTCTACGCAACGGTCTGCTGATTACAACTTGCTCGCCACCAGATTCGCGAGGTCGGCGGTGCGAACGCTATAACCCCACTCGTTATCGTACCATGCAACGACCTTGATAAAGTCGCTTTTGTCTTTGCCGAGCACCATCGTGAACGGCAAATCCACCAACGCCGAGTGCGCGTCGCCCTTGAAATCAATACTGACGAGCGGTTCCTCGCTGGCGGCGAGGATGCCCTTGAGCGGACCCGCCGCCGCGTCGCGGAACGCCTGACGCAACTCCTCGGTCGTCGTCGGCTTTTCGATCTGCGCGGTAAAGTCCACGACCGAAACGGTGGAGGTGGGGACGCGCAGTGCATAGCCGTCGAACTTGCCGGCGAGATCGGGGATGACGAGTTTGAGCGCCCTGGCGGCGCCGGTCGTCGTCGGGATGATGCTCAGCGCTGCCGCGCGCGCGCGGCGCAGATCGCTGTGCGGCAAGTCCAGAATCTTCTGATCGTTCGTGTACGCGTGAACCGTCGTCATAAAACCACGCACGATCTTGTACTGGTCGTGGACGACCTTGACCGCCGACGCGAGACAGTTCGTCGTGCAGGAAGCGTTCGAAAGGACGTGGTGTCTGGCAGGATCGTACATCTTGTCATTCACGCCCATCACCACTGTCAGGTCTTCGCCTTCGGCGGGCGCGGTGATGATGACTTTTTTCGCGCCCCCTTTGGTGATGTGATTGACCGCGCCCTTGACCACCTTGCCTTTCTTGTTCACGCCATCTTCCTTGATCGTGAACAAGCCCGTACCTTCGATCACAATGTCCACACCGAGCGAGCCCCAGGGGATTTTGTCCGGCTCGGTTTCCTTGAACGCCTTGATCGGTGTGCCGTCCACGATGAGGGTGTCCGCGTCGACTTGCACCGTGCCATTGAAGCGACCATAGTTCGAATCGTACTTGAGCAGGTGCGCCATCGTTTTCAAATCGCCAATATCGTTGAACGCGACGACCTGAAGAGTCTGGGGATAATAGTCGCGAATCGCTTTCAGGACTTGGCGTCCAATGCGACCAAACCCATTGATGCCTACCTTCGTTGCCATTGCTAAAACCTCCGATGTGAGTTTTCTCGTTTCACGGATTATGCCGAATTACGCTGTGCGTTGAACCAATCGAGAATGACCCGCGCGAGTTTCGCCGGGTCATGCCGCCAGGGCCTCTGCACGTCCACGACATCGGCGAAGGTAATCCATGCGCGCGACGCGTCGTCTCCGCGTGCGCGCACGAGTTGACTGCGTGCACTCGGCGGCAGGGCGAACGCATAGTTATCGTTGGCGATGACGCGCGTAAAGATGCCCGCGCCGATGTGCTGTTCGATTGCCGCCAGGTGGTCTTCGACCGAAAAATCGTCCGTTTCGCCCGGTTGCGTCGCAATATTGCAGACGTACACTTTGGGCGCGCGCGCCACCTCGAGCGCGCGACGCACCTCCGCGATGAGCAGATTGGGGATGACGCTGGTGTACAAACTGCCGGGACCGGCGATGATCAAATCCGCATCGAGGAGGGCGCGCACTACGCCCGGGTACGCGGGGGCGTCCTCCGGTTCAAGGTAGGCGCGGACGATCCGCGCCCGCTGCCCACGCTGCGTGACCGCCGATTCGCCGGCGACGCGCTCCAGCATGGGCGGGTCGGTGCCACGCGTCTCCGCGCACAGCGTGACATTCGCCAGCGTGGCGGGCAAAATCCTGCCGCGCACTGCCAGCACACGGCTCGACTCCTGCAAGCCGCGTTCGAAATTGCCGGTCACGTGCGCCATCGCCGCGATGAAGAGGTTGCCGAACGCGTGTCCCTGCAAGCCCGTCCCCTCGCCAAAGCGATACTCGAACAACGCCGTCATCAGCGGTTCCGCGCGCGCGAGCGCGGCGATGCACTGCCGCAAATCGCCCGGGGGCAGCACACCCAGTTCGCGGCGCAACCGTCCGGAACTGCCCCCGTCGTCCGCCACCGTCACGATCGCGGTCAGACGATCGGTATGCTCCTTCAGTCCGCGCAGCAACGTCGAAAGCCCGGTCCCGCCACCCATCGCGACGATCTTTAGCCCGCGTGGACGCGCGCGCTTGCGGTAGAGCGCCTCGGCAAGATTCGTATCCTCGGATGTAAAGGTAAAGACGAGCGCGCCGGTCAGTTTGGCGAGGGCAATCGCGATCAGCACGATGCCGACGACGCCAAAGACGCCGACGCGCGTCGGGCGGTCGAGAACCCGCAGCGTGATATAGTCTGCGAAGGTGGGCGGCGTCGCGCCGGCAACGTCCACCAAACAATGCGCCAAGCCCAACGCGAGGGCAAGAGTGCCCACGCCCAGCAAGACCACCCAGCGTTTGACCCCCAGACCAACGTACAGCCACTTCCAACTCAGTTGCCTGGTAAGACGGTTCAAGCGATTCACTTGTCGTCGCCACGATTCTCGGTTGACGTACCGCGCCACATTATAGCCCAAACCGGGCTAAACGCAAAAAACGATTCCTTTTTACTTCGTGCTCGATGCGTTCGGCGGCGTAGGCGTCTCGCCGTCCTCTTTGCCAGCGAGACCTTCGCGGAATCCGCGAATGGCTTGGCCGATGGCGCGCGCGGTCTCCGGCAGACGATTCGCGCCGAAAATCAGAATCGCCACGAGCGCGATCAACACCAGGTCCAATGGTTCTGGTCGAAACATCGTTCACTCTCCTCGCGTGCTTTATCGAAGCGTTATCTTTTCGAGTAGGACGTGATCTTGTCCCTCAGAGGTCTTGAGGCGCGCGCCGGTCGCTGGGTCGTACACACCGATTTCGATGACGTACACCCCTGGCGGCGCGGGCGATAGCGTGTGGACATCGGTGATGTACTCGTTCTCGATCCAACCGGTCGTCGGAAATTCGCCGTTCCCCGGTGGTGCATCGCCGGACGCGACGACCCGATTCGCATCGTCGAGCAGATGGACGAAGACCGTGTACGCTGTATCCATCAATGCGAGCGAGCGCCAGTAGAGGGTCAACTGTGCGGCGCGTCCCGACGCGTCCGCTTTCCACTCGTAGCCGAGCAACTTGATTTTTCGGTCGAACGTGGCTTCGAACGCGCGCGGAATCAGCGGAGCGGTCAGCGCGCGCGCGCGATTCTTCACCTCGAGCGTGCCCAGATCAACAACCGTGTCCCAAAACGGAATCAGCGTGGGTCCAAGCAGTTGATTGTCGCGCGAGATAGCAAGTTTCACGATGTACTTGCCATCGGCGACGTTCGCCGGCAAGCGCACCAGCGGCGCGTCGCGCACGAACGCGTCCGGCTGCCACTGGAACGGGGGATAGCCGGCGCTGAGCGGTGTTGCGCGGCTAGCGATGTGTTTGCCCGAAATGTCTTCCAGCCACAGTTGCATCATCAAGTTATCTGGCAATTTCAGCGCGCCGGCGCGCCAGAGGAGCGTGAGCGGCAGCGCGTCACCCGGACGCACCGGCGCATCCACGTCCAACGAGTAACCGACGAGCGCGAGCGCGCCGAAATCGGCATCGAGCGTGTGCTTGATGTTCCACGCTTCGCGGCGCGGCGCGGTCACATCGGCGGCGAGAGTAATTTTCTGCAACTCGCGCCGACCCAGCACCGCGCCACTCGCCGCGTCGTACATCGTCACGTGAAGCGTGTACTCGCCCGGCGTCACGCCGAGAAATAGCGGCACGTCGTACGTATCGGCGATGATTTCGCCGGCGCGCCACGCGAGCGTTGGATACGCGTCGCGCACGGGACGCCGGTCGGTTTGCCCGACGACGCGCCCATCACCGCGCAGGATTTTGAGCGATACCATCGCGTCCGTTTCGATTTTCTCGATCGCTTGCCAGTACAGCGTCACGCGCAGGAATTTGCCGTTCTCCGCGTGCCATCGCCCCGGGATCGCGTCCAGCCGCGTCGCGTCCACCGCGTAACCAAGCAGTTTCACCGCACCAAAATCCGCGTCGAGTCGCTGCGGCATCGTCGGCGCGGTTGTCGCCGGCTTGGGCTGGACGCGAATCAACGAACCGAAGGCAGTCAGCGAATATTTTTCCGGCGCGCCTTTCAACGGACGCGTGAGATACACAGCCCGATTCTGCTGGAGCGCGTTTTCGATGGCGGCGAGCCGCGCGTTCTCTTTGTCGGCGGCAACCGTTCGTACGTCGGGACGCAAACCGCGCGTCTCTTGAAAATAGCGAACGAGCGTCATTTCGCCGGTGATGCCGATGATCGTCGCATCGTGTTCGAAGGGCTGGCTCAGAATATCGAGCCCGTAATCGTGAACATCCCATTTGTCGGAGAGATCGTTGGCGGCGTAGTGCGTGAGCAAGAGATGGGCAGGAATCAGCAACATCAGGACAGTCAGCAGTAAGCGGTAGGCGGCAGGCAAAAAATCGAATCTCGAAAAACGGATCCTGGATTCGAGGGTTAACCACGCGTCAATACCTGCGGCGACGAGCAACGTGAGCAGGAGAAAAGTCGTCAAAAAGTGCACCGGCACATCGGCGGTGCGATAATTGAATGCAAATGCCGTCACCGCGCCGAGCGCGAGCGCGAGCAAGAGCCACTCGCGCGGTTTTCGCAACAGCCACACGCCACCAATAGCCGCGAGCGCGAGCCCGGCAAGCGTGAACTGCGATTGAAAGAGCGTCCAGTAGTACGCCGCGTCGCGCTGGATGGCGAAGGGGTTGTCGGTGAGAAAAGCCGTGTACTGCGCGCCGGTCACCCACACGAAAAAGCCGGCGAGTGTATTTTCGTACGTCCCGTCGGCGGAACCGACCGCACCGCGCAGGGGCAGGTAGAGATAAAAGGCACAAGGCAAGCAAAACCAGAGCGCGGCGCGCGCGAGAGTTTTCCAATCCCTCCATAGAGACCGCTGGGCAAGCAGAACGTAGAGCGCAAGGGCAGGGTAGAGCAAGAGGATGAGACGATGGTGCGTCAGTCCCAGCCCCATCGCGAAGGCGAGGGCGTACAGCGCGCGTGGCGTGCCGCGCGCCGCGTAGCGCAAGGAGAGGTACAACACGAGCGCGGCGAGAAGCATCTGCGTCGTGTACACCTCGGCGGCGACGGCTTGCGCCCAAAAAGTCTCACCCACCGCGAAGGTGAGCGCGGCGACGAGGGCGGCGACGCGGTACGCGGTGATCCGCTGCGCGACGAGATAGACGAGCGCGACGGCAAGCGCGCCGGCGAACGCCGAATACAAATTCAGCCGGAAGGCTGGGTCGTTGACCGGGACGAGGAGCGTGAAGAGTTTGGCGGCAAGTGTGTAGAACGGATAGCCCGTCGGATGCAGGATGCCCAAGCGCGGGACAACGTAGTGAATCTCTAGCGTGTCGTCGAACAAAAAGACAATGGAAGGCGCGAGCGTGCGCGCGTACAGGGCGCACGCGAGCACGAACACGAGCGCCCCGACCATGGCATCGCGTTTGGTGTTCCAGAGGGCGGATAGAACTTTCATACGCAGGAGACTATAGCATAGTCTTGGCATTCGCGCAAAATGACAGAGTAACAATCACCAGCCAACACGGCATGTGCAAAGTCTATTGACAACCACCTTTTTGTCATTTCGAGGCG
>DYLA01000031.1:19462-20772 GCA_020722265.1 Anaerolinea sp. | reverse complement strand
GCGATTCCAAACCCACGCCACCGGGATGATCGTGAGCAACATCACGGCGAGGAGAATCAGCGCGGGAGATCGGATCACCGAGCCGATGAGAATCATCACGAACGCGAAGGCAAGCCAGGCTTGGTTGAACATCTTTTACGCCTGTTCGACGGGGGCAGGCACCTGCTCCACCACCTCGCGCACGATTTCCGCCGCGTCGCGACCGCGCAGACGCGTATGCGCGCTGATGAGGATGCGATGGGTCAGCACGAAGGGCGCCAAATATTTCACATCGTCAGGGAGGACGAACTCGCGACCGTGCAGCGCGGCGTACGCTTGAGCGGCGCGGTAGAGGTAAAGCGAACCGCGCGGACTCGCGCCGAGTTGGACCGATGGATGGGCGCGCGTCGCACGCGTGATCGCAATGACGTACTCGCGCACCGAGGCTTCGACGCGCACGGTACGGACGACGCGCTGCATTTCGAGAATCGTCTCCGCGCCGACGACTGCCGGCAGAGTGTCGAGCGGATCCGCGCGCTCGAAACGAAGCAGGATCGCGCTCTCCTCGTCCGCGCGGGGATAGCCGAGCGCCAGTTTGATGAAAAAGCGATCCACTTGGGCTTCGGGCAGCGGGAACGTGCCTTCCAGTTCGATGGGATTTTGCGTGGCGAGGACGAGAAACGGACGCGGCAGCGGTCTCGCCGTGCCGTCCACCGTGATCTGCCGCTCCTGCATCGCTTCGAGGAGCGCGGACTGGGTGCGCGGCGTGGCGCGGTTGATCTCGTCGGCGAGGACGACCTGCGCCATCAGCGGGCCGGGGCGATACTCGAATTCCTGGGTCTTTTGGTTGAACACGGCAAGCCCGGTCACATCGCTGGGGAGCAGATCGGGAGTGAATTGGATGCGGCGGAATGTGCAATCGAGCGAGCGCGCCAGCGCTTTGGCAAGCGTCGTCTTGCCGATGCCGGGCACGTCTTCGAACAGGATGTGTCCTTCACACAAGAGCGCGACGAGCGCGAGGTCAACGACGGTGTCTTTACCGACGATCACTGCGCCGATATTCGCGCGGATCCTGGCGGCGATGGGTGGGAGGTCGCGAAGAGTGAGTGTGGGCATACGAGATTCCTTGTGAAACGTGATGCGTGAACAACCGTTGGCAGCCAGCCATCGTTTTGCCTGCCTACGCGTGCAGCGTGTGAAACGGAATACGCCACACGAGCGCGCGTAGATTCTACCACACAATCGGCGATTCGGCGAGTTGTGGTATAATGGAGACAAAGACCGGAGGTGAGCGGTGAAGAGCGAGAACAAGTATTTGCCATTTGGCTCAT
>DYLA01000031.1:0-19362 GCA_020722265.1 Anaerolinea sp. | reverse complement strand
TTTGGCTCATCGGCTTATGGGGTCATTGGCGTCGCGCTCGTCGCGATTTTCTGGTTCGCGTCGTGGACGCGGCTGGGCGCGCTGGGCGAGTACGCGTTCTTTCCGCTGTGGCTGGGGTACATTCTGGTTGTGGATGCACTGGTGGCACGGCGCAAGGGCGCATCGCTGTTGACGCGCGCGCCGCGCGAATTTCTGGCGCTGTTCGCGTTGAGCGCGCCGGTGTGGTGGGTGTTCGAGTTTCACAATTATTTTTTGCTGAACTGGCACTATCTCGGCGCGCGCGAACTCTCGTTCTGGGAAATGGTCTTGGTCGGCACGCTCGACTTTTCGACGGTCATCCCGGCGGTGTTCGAGACGCGCGAGTTGATGGGAACGTTCGCTGTTTTCCCAGCGCCCGGTTCCTGGCAGGGACCGCGCTTTTCCCTCTCGCCGCGCGGGGCGTGGGTCACGATGTACGTCGCGGTGTTTCTGTTTGCGGGGGTGTTGTTCCTGCCGCGCTATTTCTTCCCCTTTACGTGGATTTGGCTCTTTTTGTTCGTGGACGCGCTGAACTTGCTGCGCGGGCGCGCGTCGCTCCTAGAGCAGGCGTCGCGCGGCGATTGGCGCAACATCGTCACGCTGGCAGCGGCGGGAATCGTCTGCGGATTCTTTTGGGAGATGTGGAATATCTTCGCACTGCCCAAGTGGTATTACACCGTACCGTTCGTCAATTTCGCACACATCTTCGAGATGCCATTGTTGGGGTACGGGGGGTACATTCCGTTCGCGTGGGAACTGTACGCGCTGTATCATTTCGTCTGGGGTGTGTTGCGGCGCCCGCAGTATGCCTTTGACAACTATCCCCATTCCCAATATAATAGCGCCAACGATGGACAGACAGCCTACCGCGAAAGGAGGTGATTACCTCTAGGAGATGCTCCTCCGGACGAATCGCAGCCTACCCCCCGGTTCTGGTCGAACAGCGGATGAAGCCTGCGAGTATCCCTTGCGCGCGCACCAGTTGTACTGCCCATCAGCCACTTGGATGACAACCCCGCGTGCACGTCCCCGCTGTCGGTCTTGCTGCGATGACTTCACTCCCTCCCCTATCACTGACGTCTTCGGTTGGAGATCTGCAAGACACTCGACAACTCTACAAAAAGGATTCGATTACACAGAAGGAGAGAAAAATGAGAAAGGTATTGTACATTCTCGCGCTGCTCGTCGTGCTGGCGACGATAGCCGCGTGCGCGGCGCCGACACCAGAGCCCACCAAGCCCCCCGCCCCAACGGCAGCGCCGACGGCTGCGCCCAAACCAACGGAAGCGCCAAAACCGACCGCGGTACCTCCCACCGCGACCAAGCCCCCGCCCACCGCTACCCCAGTGCCACTCAAGGGCGCCTGGGTGGACGAAGTGGTGTTCTTTGAGGAACCGGATAGCGCCAAAGCGGTCAGTATGATCGAAGCTGGCGATATGCACATCTACGGCTTTGGCATTTCCGATCCCAAAATCTACGCCAAGTTGAAAGATTCCAAGAACGCCACGTTCGAGCCATCGTACGGCTCGACCTCGGAATTGACGTTCAATCCCGTGGGTCCCACGTTCAAAGACGGTCGCCTCAATCCGTTCTCGGTCCCCGCGATTCGTGAAGCGATGAACTGGCTGGTGGATCGCGACTATATCGCCAAAGAAATCTACGGCGGTCTGGCGATCCCGATGTACTCCGTGCTCAACCCGGTCTTCCCCGATTACGCCAAGACGGCGGCTGTGGGGCGTGCGTTGGAAATCAAGTACGCCTACAACAAAGACAAAGCCAAAGCCCAGATTGACGCCGAGATGAAGAAACTGGGCGCCGAACTGGTCAACAATGTGTGGACGTACAAGGGCAATCCCGTCACGGTCATCCTCGTCATTCGCACCGAAGACGAACGCCGCACCATTGGCGATTACGTCGCCAAGCAACTGGAAGACATCGGCTTCAAAGCCGAGCGCCAGTACAAGACGGCGGCAGAATCCACCCCGATCTGGCTGACCGGCGATCCCAGCGAAGGCAAGTGGCACATCTACACCGGCGGCTGGATCAGCACCGTCGTCAATCGCGATCTGGCAAACAACTTTACCTACTATTACACCAATCGCGGACTTTCCGTGGCATTGTGGCAAGCGTACAAGCCCTCGCCGGAATTCGACAAGATTTCGGAACGCTTGACACGCCGCGATTACAAAGACGCAGAGGAACGCGCCAAGATGTTCGCCGAAGCGCTGGACCTTTCGCTGAAAGATTCGGCGCGTGTCTGGCTCATCAACCGCCTCAGTCTCAACGTGCATCGCCCCGAAGTGAGCGCGGCGGTCGACCTCGCCGGCGGTCAATCCGGCTCCTGGCTCTGGCCCCAAACGATCAACATCGGCGGCAAAGCCGGTGGCACCGTCAAGTTTGGCGCGCCGAGCATCCTCAGCACCGTGTGGAACCCCATCGGCGGAAGCAACTGGATTTACGACACGATGATCTTCCGCGCGACCGGCGAAATCGCGCTGTTGCCCGATCCGTACACCGGCCTCTACTGGCCCTATCGCATCGAAAAAGCCGAAGTGACCGTGAAAGAGGGTCTCCCGGTCGGCAAGACGCTCGATTGGGTCACGCTGAACTTTGCCAAGAGCATCGAAGTCCCCAAGGATGCGTGGGTAGACTGGAACGCCGAAAAGCAAACGTTCATTACCGCAGGCGAAAAATTCACCCAGACCGTTACCGCTAACACCAAGACCGTCCTCTACTACAACAAAGACCTCTTCAAGACCAAGTTGCACGACGGTAACACGCTTTCGATTGGCGATTTCGTGCTGGGGATGATCCTGACCTTCGATCGTCCGAACGCCAAGAGCGCAATCTTCGATGAAGCGGCGGTGCCGGCGTTCAAGTCGTTCATGCGCAACTTTAGGGGCTGGAGGATCGTCTCCAAGGATCCGCTCGTCGTCGAAGCATACAGCGACACGATTTATCCCGATGCGGAGTTGATCGCGAGCGCGCGCGATGTCTACCCGTACTACTCTCAGGGCATCGGGATGTGGCACACCTTGTCGCTTGGCATCCAAGCCGAAGCCGCCAAGGAACTCATCTTCACCAGCGGCAAGTCCAGCAAACTGAAGATGGAGCAGATGAACTTTATCGGCGGGCCCAGTCTCAAGATCCTGGAGAAATATCTCACCTCGTCTACGGAAAAGAGTTACATTCCGTACGCGCCGACGCTGGGGCAGTACGTCACCGCGGCGGAAGCCAAGACGCGGTATGAGAATCTCGCCAAGTTCTACAAGGATCGTGGACACTTCTGGGTCGGCGATGGTCCGTTCTATCTGTACCAAGTCCGCCCAACCGAAAAGCAAGTCACCCTCCGCAAGTTCCCGGACTTTATGGATCCGGCGGACCGCTGGCTGCGCTTTGCGACGGCGCCCATCCCCGAAGCGGCGGTCTCTGGTCCTAGTCGCGTGACGGTTGGACAAAAGGCAGACTTTACCATCAACGTCACCTTCAAGAAACAACCGTACGCCGTCAAGGACATTGACTTTGTCAAGTTCCTTGTCATTGACGCGACCGGCAATCTGGCGTTCACTGGCGATGCCAAAGCCGTCAAGGATGGCGAGTGGTCCGCTTCGCTTACGGCAGAACAAACCGGTAAACTCGCGGCGGGCTCCAACCGCTTGGAAGTGATCGTCGTCTCCAAGTTGGTGGCCAAGCCCACGTTCGAGTCTATGGCGTTCGTGACCGTCAAGTAACCAGCGTGCACAGACCTGACCGGTCGCGCTGACCGGTCAGGTCTTCAAAAACAGGGGTAGTCGTGCGCAAGTAGCAACATTCATCAGGAAGAGGAACCGATGGCTTCTGGAGTTCTTACCGAAAAAGCGCTTGCCCCGCCCAAAATCGGGTTGCGCGCCCCGGATACGCTGACACGCATCGCCAAATACGTTCTCTATCGCGGCGTTGCCCTCTTTGGGACAGTCGTTGTCGGCGTGTACCTGACCGTGCTCATCGCGAATATGGGAGGGTACCTCGATACGATTCGCATCGCGCAAATTCGTGAACAAGTGGGCGCGGCAGTGCTCAACGACGCCGCTCTGCAAACCCTCCCACCAAGCGAGTTGCGCAAGTACATTGACGATCTGGTCATTCTGGAGATGCAGCGGCTGCGTCTGGATCAACCTTTCGTCGTCCGCAGCGTGGACTATCTGGTAGACGCACTGACGTTGAACTTGGGACGCGCCGAACATTTGACGAGCAACAGCGGCTCGAACCAAGTGCGCTTGATTCTGTTCGAGCGAATTCCGGCGACTTTGTTACTCTCCGCCACCGCGAATCTCTCTCTCTTTTTCACAGCGATTTTCGTGGCGCTCTTTCTTTCTAGGCGATACGGCAGTCGGCTGGATCGAATGATCATCGCCCTCGCGCCCAGTTCCTCTGTGCCGGCGTGGTTCTACGGCATCTTCCTCATCCTCATCTTTGCCTCGCTCTTGCACGTCTTGCCCTTCGGAGGCATGGTGGACACGCCACCGCCCGAGGCGATGCCGGCGTACATCCTCAGTTTGCTCAAGCATATGATCTTGCCGATTACCGCCATCGTGCTCCACTCGATCTTCGTCGGCATTTATCAGTGGCGCACCTTTTTCCTCATCTACTCCAGCGAAGATTACGTGGATATGGCAAAAGCCAAGGGGTTGACCGCGCGCACGATCGAACGCCGCTACATCTTGCGCCCCACGCTTCCGCCGATTGTGACCTCGTTCGCCTTCACTCTCATCTATCTCTGGCAAGGCGCCATCATTCTAGAAACCGTGTTCTCGTGGCCCGGCGTCGGGCGCTTGCTGTACCAAGCCATCAGCATCTTCGATGTGCCGGTCATCGTGGGGAACGTCGTTCTCATCGCGTACCTGTTGGTCATCTCGGTCTTTCTGCTGGACATCCTCTACGCCCTACTCGACCCGCGCGTCAAGGTGGGGGGGGAGCAACGCGTATGAAAATCCCCCCTGTGCTCCAAGAACTGACGCATTACCGCTCCGCCCTCCTGGGTTTGCTGATCATCGGCGGATTGCTCGCCATTGCCCTCTACACCGTCATCACTATCCCGTACGACGAAGCCATCCAGCGATGGCGCGCCGGCGAAGAAATGTGGGGCGATTACCCGCGCAACGCCGTACCCGAATGGTTCCGGCTCTTCGCCGGCAACTCCCTGCCAACCACACTCATCTTGGATAGCCAGACCCCCGGACAGGTTCGCAAGGAATCCCAAGTCGTAACGGACGAGATGCGGACAGCCGATATGACCTTTGCATTCGATTACACTTCCGACGGCTTTCCAAACGAAATCAATCTCTTCCTGACCGCCAAGTTCCAGCAGAAAAAGCCCCAAGCCACGATGATTTGGAAAACTCCCGACGGCAGACGTATCCCGCTGGGCGACACAACCGTCGGCGTAGCCGAACGCTTTGCTATCTCGACGGACCAACGCTTGTCGCTCAAACTGGACGGTCGCGCGCCGGAGGTGGGACTATTCGCTCAAGCCGGCACGACCGCGAAAGGCGAAACGCCGGTCGTACAGAAAGGGAAATACGAACTCATCATCGAAGGGCTTACGTTCGAGTCCGCGTCCGACCTGAACGCCAAACTCGTCGTCTATGGTCAAGCGCATGGCTTGGCAGGCACCGACCATCGGCGGCGCGACATTATGGTCGCGCTGTTGTGGGGCACGCCGATCGCGCTGGCGTTTGGATTCCTGGCAGCCGTCGGTTCCACGATGACGACGTTCACCATCGCAGCGATTGGGTCGTGGTTCGGTGGATGGCTGGATGCCGTGATCCAACGCCTCACCGAGATCAACTCGGTCTTGCCGACCTTGCCGATTCTCATCCTCGTCGGTACGTTCTACACGCGGAGTATCTGGGTCATCCTGGGCATCGTCATCGCGCTTGGCATTTTCAGTCTCGGCATCAAAACGTATCGCTCGATGTTCTTGCAGGTGAAGGAAATGCCGTACATCGAGGCGGCACACGCCTATGGGGCGGGCAATTTGCGGATCGTCTTTCGTTATATGATGCCCAAGATCGCGCCGGTGTTGATTCCATCGTTCGTCACCCTGATTCCCTCGTACGTCTTTCTGGAAGCATCCCTCTCGGTCTTGGGCTTGGGCGACCCGCTGCTGCCCACCTGGGGCAAAGTGCTGAACGATGCTTATACCAACGGCGCGCTCTACAACGGGTACTATTACTGGGTCCTGGAACCGGCATTTCTCCTGATGCTGACGGGGCTGGGTTTTGCCGTCGTCGGCTTTGCGCTCGATCGCATCTTCAATCCTCGGCTGCGGGAGTTGTAGCGATGAACGCAAGCCCCCCTTCGATCAACGGAACCCCGTTGCTCCGAGTCGAGAATCTGTATCTCTATTTCCGCTCTACCAAGGGTATCGTTCAAGCGGTGGACGATGTGAGTTTCGATCTGGGGCGGAATGAAGCGCTGGTCATCTTGGGCGAGTCCGGCTGTGGCAAGACGACGCTCGCCAAAGCGATCCTGCGACTTTTGCCGCGCAACGTGCACAAGTACGCCGGTGCGGTGTACCTGAACGGCAAGAACTTGATGACCCTCAACGATGAGGATTTCCGCCGCGAGGTGCGCTGGGTCAAAATGTCTATGGTACCGCAAGCCGCGATGAACTCGTTGAACCCCGTCATTCGCGTGGGCGATCAAGTGGCAGAGCCGACCGAAGCGCACTTTGGGTTGAAGAAAGAGTCGCTCAATCAAGCGCGCGACGTCTTTCGACGCGTCGGCGTACCGGTAGACTTTATGAGCCGCTACGCGTTCGAGTTGAGCGGGGGGATGCGCCAGCGCGTCGCCATCGCTATGTCACTCGTCACCAGCCCAGACCTCGTCCTGCTGGACGAGCCGACTTCCGCGCTCGATGTGCTGACGCAGGCGAACATTATGAACGTTCTCAAACGCATCAAGCAAGAGACCGAAACCAGTTTCATCCTCATCACACACGACATTGCCACTTCCAGCGAACTGGCTGACCGCGTGGCGGGAATGTACGCCGGGCAAATCATCGAACTGAACGACGCGGAGCATTTCTTCTCGACGCCACTCCATCCGTACTCGCAAAAACTGATGGCAAGTGTGCCGACGCTGCGCCAAACCAAGAAACTCGAATTCATCTCCGGCCAGCCGCCGAGCCTCATCAACCTGCCGCAGGGTTGTCGCTTTGCGCCGCGCTGCCCTGCCCGCTTTGAAAAATGCGCGCAAGACCCACCGCTGTTTGATATGGGCGAACGGCGCCAAGTGAAATGCTGGCTGTACGAGCGGGGCAAGGAGAAATAAGCGACGATGGCATCCCCCCAGACCAATAACAACATCCTGCTCTCGGTTCAAAATCTGCACACCTGGTTCGAATTGCGGAAATGGGGCTTTGGGCGCGCCGGCTTTGTGCGCGCGGTGGATGGCGTGAGTTTTGATTTGCCCTATGGCGAGGCAATCGCCTTCGTCGGCGAGAGTGGATGCGGCAAGAGCACGCTGGCAAAAACCATTCTCGGTTTGCACAAGCCGACCAAGGGCACGGTCGTCTTCGAAGGCAAGCGCTTGAACGAACTCAACTCGCAAGAAATGCGCTGGTACCGCTCCCAAGTCGGCTATGTTCAACAAGACCCCTACGGCGCGCTGCCACCGTTTATGAACGTGCAACGCATTCTGGAAGAGCCACTCCTCATCAACGGCGTGTCTAGTTCCGCCGAACGCTACCAGCGTATCCGCGAAATGCTGGAAGAGGTGCGGATGACGCCGGTGGACGATTTCTTGCCCAAGTTCCCGCATATGCTCAGCGGTGGACAACAACAACGCGTCGTCGTCGCGCGATCAATGATCTTGCGCCCCAAACTCATCGTCGCCGATGAGCCGGTCTCGATGCTCGACGCGTCGGTGCGCGTGGAAATCTTGATGCTCTTGCGCGCGCTCCAAAAAAGCCACAACCTCGCCGTCAGTTACATCACGCATGACCTTTCGACGGTGCGGTATTTCTCGGAACGAATCTTTGTGATGTACGCCGCCAAGATCGTGGAAAAAGCCCCCGTGGACGATCTCTTGCGCGCGCCGCTTCATCCGTACACCCAAGCCCTGCTCACGGCGATTCCTGACCCGGACGCCAAGAACGCCAAGACCCTCAAAGAGGTTCCGCCGGGCGAGCCACCTAGTCTCATCAACCCTCCCCCCGGCTGTCGCTTTCACCCGCGCTGTCCGCACGCCATCGCCGAGTTGTGCGATACGCAGGAACCCCCGGCGTTCGAGCCGCGCCCAAAGCATCTCGTCGAGTGCTGGCTCTTCCGATGAAATACGCTACTCCATACCGCTTGATGTGGCTCGGCTTTGTTCTGCTTGTCATCGGCGTGCTCCTGCCTTTCCTGATGCTCCTCCATCTCTTGGAGTCCAACCTGCTATCGAATTTCATCGCGTACCTAGCTTCCTTCTTAGGATTGGTGATCGGCTTGGTGGGCGTCGTATTGTACGCGCAAACTCGACGCAAAGACCAAGACGAACTGTGACCCGGACATCGAAAGAGAAAACGGGCGGCTGGTCCAAGCCGTCCGTTTTGTTCCGGTTAGAGGATACGGTGAACTCGTCAAGACCGAAGCGGGCGCGACGACGCGCCGTGCGTCAAAGCGGCAGTGGGGGTGATCCGCGCGCGTTGGCGCCCCCATCTTTCACCGGCAAGTGAATCGTGAACGTGCTGCCGCGCCCGACCTCACTCGCGACCGTGATCGTCCCACCGTGCGCGGTGACGATTTCCCACGCGATTGATAACCCCAACCCGGTGCCGCCACTCACGCGCGCCTTGTCCCCGCGATAGAATCGCTCGAAGAGACGCGGCACGTCCTCTGCCGGAATCCCCTCGCCAGTGTCCGTGATGGCGATGCGAACCCACTGCGGCGTCAGTTGCGGTAGAATCTTGCGCCGCGCGATGAGCGTGCTTCTCCCCGCGCTTTCGACGGGTTCGACTTTGGCGGTGATGGTAACCGAGCCGCCCGGACGATTGTACTTGAGCGCGTTGTCCACCAGATTCGTGACGACTTGCTCCAAGCGCGCCGCGTCGCCGAGTACAGACGCCTCGGCGAGGCGTCTGTACTCGGCAGCGTCAATCGCCGTGACGAGGCGCGTCTCCAGCGCCCGCGCGCGCGGCTGCAGGCGCTCGATCCAACGGGGCAAGAGGTCGCTCAAATCTACCGGTTCGCGCGCCATCGGCATTTGTCCCGATTCGAGTCGCGCCAGCGTCAGCAGATCGCCAACCAGATGCGCCATCCGCGCCGTCTCGTCGTAAATCGTCTGCGCGGCGCGGCGCGCTTCCGCCAGGTCTTGTGCAGTGCCGTCGAGAATCGCCTGCGCGAATCCTTGAATCGAGGTGAGCGGGGTTTTCAATTCGTGCGAGACGTTCGCGACGAAATCCTTTTCCATCTGCCGCGCGCGCTGGACGCGTTCCGCCATCGCGTTGAAACTCGCCGCCAGTCGTCCGATTTCGTCGTGCCCCTTTGCCTGAACGCGATGCTCGTACTTGCCGCGCGCAATCGCCTCGGTCGCCTCCGTCAGTTGCGCAAGGGGTCGCGCGATCGAGCGCGCCAGCAGAATCGCAACGACGAGCGAGACGACGAGGGTGATGCCGCCAGCCATACACAGACTCGCACCGATTTCGTCGAGCACTTCGAACAATGGCCGCTCGATGTTCGCCAGCGCGACGTAAACCGCTTGCCCTCCCACCTGCCCCGCGAGGACTGCCACGTACAGCAGCGTGCGCCCGGTTTTGAGTTGCAGCGAGCCCCAAAAGTACCCGCGCGTAACTTCGGCGCGCACCGGCGGATTCAGTTTGATCGTACGATTCGCCAAGCCGTACGTCGTGTCCGCGAGCACCACACCCTTTTCGGTGACGAGGAAGACGGTACCAGTGGTGCCGGCTTGTTGCTGCAGCCGAGCGAGTACATCCCTGAACGGCACATTGCTGGCAAAGAGTGTGCGCGCTTGAAACGCCAACGGCACCGCCGCGTCGCCAAGGCGCGACAATTGCACCTGGCGTTGATAATCGCGCAGGATAAAGAAGAGACTCGCGGTGAGAAGCGCCAACGCGAGGAGGATGACAAAGGTATGCGTCAGAATCAAGCGCGTTCGCAGAGACATAGAAACTAGCCACTCACGAGTTTATATCCCACTCCACTCACCGTTTCGATCTGCGTCCGCGCGCCAGCGAGTTTCTTGCGAAGGTTCGCCACGTGGACGTCCACCGTGCGCGTCTCGCCGGGAAAGTCAAAGCCCCAGGCGATTTCCAACAAGCGATCGCGCGTCAGAACGATGCCGGGGTTCTGCATCAACACGGCGAGGAGATCGAACTCTTTGGCGCGTAGATTCACTGGGCGACCGCCAACGGTTACCTCGCGGCGGTCCACATCCAACGTGATGTCGCCGACGGCGAGTCGTTTGGTCTTGGAAGTGGGACTCGCGCGGCGAAGAATCGCTTTGACGCGCGCCACCAGTTCGCGCGGGTTGAACGGTTTGGTCAGATAATCGTCCGCGCCAAGTTCTAGCCCGACGATCTTGTCAACGTCCTGATCGCGCGCGGTCAGCATCAGAATCGGCACGTCGCTCTCGCGGCGGATGCGGCGGCACACTTCCCAGCCATCTATCTCCGGCAGCATCAAGTCGAGGATGATCGCGACCGGCGGGTCAGCGCGAAATTTTTCGAGCGCGGTCTTGCCATCGTACGCGACCTCGATGCGATACCCTTCTTTTTCGAGGTACATCCGCTCCAGTTCGATGATGCTCTTTTCGTCATCTACCAAAAGGAGTGTCGGCATCGTTTTCCCTCCCATTCGATTATAGGACGAATACGCACCCCAGTCAAAGGGTTTGTGCGGCGCGATGTAAAATCTCTGTAAATTATTGCCTCACCTCTCCCCCAACTCATAAATGCGCCGACGCCATTTGGTTCTAGTCGCCCTAGTGTGAGATTTGCCCCGTGCCCCTTTCCCGGCTATAATCGCTGCGATGCACTCGACTGATTCGAACGTTCCGGCCGTCCCGTGGGGTTGGCGCGACTTGATACTCGCGATCGTCTTGGCTGCGCTGGGCATCCTCGCGCTCAATCTCGCCGTGCTGGGATTGAGCCTCGCCACGGGCGTATCACTGCGCGCGGGTGGTAGCACACTTGCACTCTTCGTCATCGCGCAGGACCTAGTGGTGCTGAGCGCGGCATTGCTCTTCAGCGTCGCGCGTCACCGCGCGCATTGGAACACGCTGGGCTTGCGCGGCTTTGACGTGCCCTTGGGCTGTGGTTTGAGCGCGACGCTTTTCGTGCTCTCGTACGTCGCGCGCGCCTGTTACGTCGTGACGATGATGGGATTGGGGGTCAAACTTGAGGTGCAGGGAGTCGTGTCGCTGCTAGACACGCGCGGCGGTTTGCTGCTGACGTTCGTCGCGGTGGCGCTCTTCGCGCCGGTGGTGGAGGAGGTGTTCTTTCGCGGATTCGTGTACGGAGGGCTGCGCCAGCGCATCGGCGTCATCGGCGCGACAGTGGGCAGCACGCTCTTGTTCACCCTACTGCATTTTACGCTCGATCAATTCGTTCCGATCTTCATCCTGGGTCTTTTCCTCGCGTGGCTGTACGAAAAAACCGGTTCGCTGTATCCCGGCATCGTCCTGCACGCGGCGAACAACGCCGTCGCGCTCATCGCGCTCGCCATCGTTCGAGCGACCGGCTGGATGCCGATCTAACACTCGCCTCCTGCGGATCGCGCGCTTGCACTCTACGCACCCAACCGATCCATCACCTCTGCGATGCTCTCCACCACGTCATCCGGCGGCGCTTCTGCGCGCGCCAGATCCTCGCGCCGCGTGACGCCGGTGAGTACGAGCACCGTCCGCATCCCCGCTGGCTGCCCCATCGCGATATCCACTGGCAGACTATCGCCGATGAGCACGCACTCGCGCGCCGTTCGCCCCAAACGTTCGAGCGCGGCTTCCACGATGAGCGGCGAGGGCTTGCCAGCGATCACTTCGACCTTGCGCCCGGTGCACCCTTCCAGCGCGCCGATGATCGCCCCCGCGTCCGGAATTTCGCCGTCGCCTTGGGGCCAGGTGGGATCGGCGTTGGTTGCCCAAAAGCGCGCGCCGCGCCGCAAGGCTTGAAAAGCGATGTTCAACTTGCGATAGTCGAAGGCGCGGTCAACGCTCGCAATCACCACGTCAATCTCGCCGGGGTCTTCGCTCAATCGAAAGTACGGCGCGAGTTGTTCGCGCAGCGGCGGATCGCCGATGACAAAGACGCGCGCCCCCGGCATCTCGCGCTGGAGCTGGCGAACGAGGACGCGCGCCGACGTGATGATCTCGTCCGGGTGCGCGACCACTCCTAGCCCGGCGAGTTTGTCCACGTGTTCCGCTACCGTCTCGATGGCGTTCGTCACAAAGACGAGAGGATGCCCGCCTTGGCGCATCCTCTCGATTGCTTCCCGCGCGCCGGCAACGAGTCGCCCGCCGCGATAGACTGTGCCATCCAGATCGAGAATGATCCCGCGCGGTCTAGCCACCAAAGTACTCGACCACATCGCGCACGCGGAGCACGCCATCGTACCGCAGCCCCGCGCCCCCTTGCTTCAACTGGCCCCGCTCGCCGTCCGGATCGCCCAGACAGGTCACGACGATGTCCGCCTCGTGCAGGTCTTCCTTTTCGGTGTACGGGTTCGTCGTCGCGACGACGTGCATCTGCGCCGCTTTGGCGGCAAGCACGCCGTTGCGCGAATCTTCGATGACAATGCACTCGGTTGGTTTCAGCCCCAACTTGGCGAGCGCGAGGTTGTAGATTTCGGGATCCGGTTTCTTCTTCTTGACGATATCGCCGGCGAGGACGATATCCAAGCGAATGTCCTTGAGCACTTGCGTCGTCAGCGCCTTGGCGGCTTCTTCGTTCGACGTGGTGCAGATACCGATTTTCAACCCGGCGGCGATTGCCTCTTGCATAAAGCGTTTGACGCCGGGGCGCAGCGGCAATTTGCCGCTCGCAATCAATTCGACGAAGAGCGCGGTCTTGCGTTTGTGCATCGCCTTGATGAGATCATCTTCTTCTGCCGGCTCGACCGGCTTGCCAAAGCCCTTGGTGTGGAGATAGTGCTTCATCCGCTCCTTGCCGCCGGCGATTTGCAGCAACTCGTGGTACTCCTCCACACCCCACTCGAAATCATAGCCGAACTCTTTGAACGTTAGGTTGAACGAAACGCGATGTCCGTCGCGTTCTGTGTCAATGATGACGCCGTCTTGGTCAAACAGGATGGCTTGGATTGCCATTGCGTTTCTCCTTTGGAAACGACCACCGACCGCCGAATCTTCACGACGCACCGCATACGGCGGTCGGCGGTCTGGGGTCGGTGGTCACGCTTGCGCAAAGAACTCGCGGATCGTTTCGACGAACAACTTGTTTTCCTCCGCGCTCCCGATGGTCACGCGGAACCAGCCGTCGCTGCCGTACTTGGGCGTCTCGCCGCGCAGGATGATACCCTTCTTTTGCGCGAACTCGATAATGTCCTTGCCCTTTTTGCCGGCGGGGCCCGCATCGAACAGGATGTAGTTGGCGTGCGAATGGAAGATGACCAAGCCCGGGATGTTGCCGAGCATTTCTTCGATGTACGCGATCTGCTCGTTGTTGAACTTGACGCGCTCCGCCAACCCCTCTTGGTCTTCGAGCGCAGCCAGGGCAGCCCACATCGCAATCGTGCCGACGTTCCAGGGGAGGAGCGTCGCGGCGATTTGCATCGCGACCTCGCGATCGGCAAGCAGGTAGCCAAAGCGCATCCCGGCGAGTCCGTACGCTTTCGAGAGCGTGCGCGTGATGATGACATTCTTGTAGCGCTTGGTCAGCGCCACCTGCGACATTCCCAAGCCAGCGTACTCGATGTAGGCTTCGTCTATCACGAACGGAATGCCGGTCTCGGCAATGCGGACAAAATCCTTCGCGTCCATAAAATTACCGGACGGGTTGTTGGGGTTGGCAATCACGACGATCTTGGTCTTGTCCGTGATCGCCTGGAGAATTCCGTCGGTGTCGAACCACAACTGCTTGTCCTTGTAGATCATCGGTACGGAAACGAGTTTGCCGCCCAGCACGTCGCAGCGCAGTTTGTAAATCCCAAAGCAGGGCGTTTGCTGGATCACCTCCTCACCCGGCTGGAGAAAACTGCGAAAGATCATATCGAACACTTCGCTCGATCCATTGCCGAGCACCACATTCTCCGGTCCCTCCAGCCCGTTCATCGCCGCAATCTGGCTGCGAATGACAAGGCCCTGGTCTGGATAGCGGTTTGCTATCGCGCCGTACTTGGCAATCGCCGCCAGCACCTTGGGCGAGGGCGGCAATGGATTCTCGTTCGACATCATTCGATGCAACGAGGGCTCGCGCCACGCGAGGTCAATGTGCGCGGATACGTACATCTTGAGCGGTTTGATCCACGGCGCGAAATAGTCTTGAATCGGTTTGGTCATTGATAGTGGCTCCTTGAAGAATAGATCGCCGACCACAGACCGCGGAGGGAAGTCGTCAGCGGTCGTCGGTCTGCGGTCGGATGTGATCACGCCTTGCCCGCCGAGCCGAGCAGATCAATCCATTTCTCGACTGCCGCGCGAATCGCGTTCTTGACCGCGACGTTGATCTTGCCCGGATTGTACTCCTCGCGATGCTCGGTGATATAGTTGAAGGTCGTGTCAATCAGCGTATACTTGAGTTCAGTCGAGACGTTGAACTTGCTACCGCCTACCTCGATCAACTTGGCGACGGTGTGCGGCGGAAGCCCGGTGCCACCATGCACGACGAGCGGCACGCGCACGCCTTTGCCGTTGATCAACTGCGCGATCTTGCCCAACCGCTCGAAATCCACTTTGGGGTCTTTGGTTTTGTACACGCCGTGCGCGGTCCCGATCGCGGGCGCGAACAGGTCAATGCCGGTGCGTTCGACAAACTCGACCGACTGATTCGGATTCGCCAATCTTGCCTCGTCTTCGACAACCTTGATCTGGTCTTCGACGCCCGACACGGTGCCCAATTCCGCCTCGACCGAAATATCGCCGACGCGATGGCAATAGTCCGCCACCTCCTTGCTCTGCCGCACGTTCTCTTCGAACGGGAACTTGGACGCATCAATCATGATGTTGGTGTAGCCCGCGTCGGCGCACTGTTTACAATACTCCACGTCGGTGCAGTGATCCAGATGCAGGCAAATTGGAATCGGCACGGACTCGGCAATCGCGCGGACCGCCGCCGCCATCATCTTGCGCCCGTAGAACTTGCTCGGCTCGACTGACGTCTGGATGATGAGCGGCGACTTTTTGTTGACGGCGGCTTCAACGATGCCTTCCAACTGCGTGAAATCGGTGATGTTGAATGCGCCGATAGCATACTTGCCCTGGGTGGCTCGGATTAACATTCCTTTGGCGTTTTCGAGAGACATTCGGATTCCTCCTATCTTGAAATTTGCGCCATGCGCTCTCCCACGTACGCTTCCAAACCAGCGGACGCCTGCGAGAACGCTGCGGCGGTAGAGACTGTTGAAGGATGCAAGTTGAATTGGTCAATTTCCATACCGTTCTCATCCCACGACTGCAAGACGAACGGAATCTTGCAGAGTTTATGCAACACGTCTTTAGGCACATCGTCAAACAAAATCTCTTCACGAAAAGTGAGATGATCGCAGCGCAAAAAGAGCGGCTCGAGAACGTACGGCGGCATCGTGAACACGATATCGCCAGCCAGTTTCTCGATGTCCCAGAAATGATGTCTGCCCCCTACCGTTGGACCGTCGCGCATCGAGCAGGCAAGCATTTTACTCGGCATTCCGTTATCGCGCAACAATCTGAACGCTTTGCGGAAAATGTAGATACCGAGCCAGTGCTTGTCGGTCCAGGACAGAGTGATGCCGCGCCGCGCGGCTTGCTCGTCCAGTACGGGATGTTCAGTGAGACGCCCGATCATCATCGTGATGACGGCGCGCCACTTGGACATATCCACCTGGTTCTGCGCGGCGATGGCAACTCCTTCCTTGGCCGCGTTCGCCACTGCCCAGATTTGCGGCAGGGTGAAGCAAGTGGTGACATTCGTGGGAATCGCCAGCGACGTCAGCACCTTCACCACCTCGACGCCTTGCGTACTCGCCGGCACCTTGATCATCAGATTCGGCGCGATGGCGCGGATTTCCTTCGCCTGCTCGATCATCTTGTCGGTCTCGGTGAGCAGGCGCGGATCGAGTTGCCCGGAGATGTAGCCGTACCGTCCCTCCGACGCTTCCCAGATCGGCAGCATCATTGCCGCGCCACGCCGGATGACTTCTTTGTACAACAACCAGGCGTACTCGCGCGGGCTGAGACCACGATTGGAACGAATCAAGTTGTCTACCCACTCGTTCCAAAAACCCAAATCGGCTTTGATCGCCGCCAGAGAGAGTGGTGGGTTGGTCGTGCAGCCGCGCGCGAGACTTGATGCCGGGTCATCCGCGACGTAGATGCGATTGAGTTGCTCCTCCAAAATCGCCTTCTTCGCCGGCGGCGCGGCGTCCACCATTTTCTTCACCCACGCTTTGAAAATCAACGGAGAAGAATCCCACCACATTTCCATCGCTGGGTGAACCTGCAACAGCCGTTCCAGAACGCTCGGTGTCATGTGATGTGTCTCCTTGTCTACTTATGCTCTTATGCGCTCTCCCTTCGGATCCCACAGCGGCTCGCGCTCAACTACCGCGCCGATGCGCTCGCCGAACAGTTCCACATCGAGCACGGTACCGATAGCAGTATGCGCGCGCGGCAGATACGCGTACGCAATGCTCTTGCCGACCGAATAGCCGTACCCGCCCGACGTGATCCAACCGACGACTCGATCGTTCCGACGCACCGGCTCGTTGCCAAGCGCGATGGCTGTTGGATCGGCAAGGGTGAGGCAACACAATTGCTGCTGGATGCCTTCTTGCTTTTGCTTCACTAGCGCGTCGCGCCCGATAAAGTTTCCCTTGGCGAGTTTCACCGCGAACCCCAACCCCGCTTCGTAGGGCGTGTAGTCGGGGCTGATGTCCGCGCTCCAGTAGCGATACCCCTTTTCCAGCCGCAGCGAATCCATCGCGCGATAGCCCGCCGCGACGACGCCATCGGCTTGCCCGGCTTCCCACAGCACATCCCACAACCGCTGCCCGTACTCCATCGGACAGTAGAACTCCCAGCCGAGTTCACCGACGTACGTTACACGCACCGCCAGCACAGGCACCTCGCCAACCGCGAGGGTCTGCGCGGTCATATACGGAAACGCCGCGTTCGACACATCCGACGTGGTGACGCGCCGCAAAATGTCGCGCGCGCGCGGTCCCCAGAGACCGATGCACGCGTACTGCGACGTCACATCTTCGATCTGAACGTCCGCGCCCTCCGGCAGGTTGAGCCGAATCCACGAGCGATCGTGTTCGCCGAACGCGGTGCCGGTGATGATGCGAAAGCGATCCGCCGCGAGGCGCGTTACCGTGAGATCACACTCGATGCCGCCGCGCGGATTGAGCATCTGCGTGTAGACAACGCGGCCGATGGGCTGGTCCACGTCGTTGGCGCACAAGTACTGCAGCGCCGCCAGCGCGCCCGCGCCGTGCACTTGGAATTTGCTGAACGATGTCTCGTCGAACAACCCGGCGCGCGCGCGGGTGCCGCAGTGTTCAACTTCGATCGCGGGGGAGTAATGCCGTGACGCCCACCCCTTCGGTTGGTAATCTGCAATTCCTAATTTGTCATTCGAATTGAACCAATTCGGCCGCTCCCACCCGGTCTTTTCGCCAAAGACCGCGCCCAACTCGCGCAGGCGATAGTACACCGGCGAGAGACGCAGGGGGCGCATCGTCTCGCGTTCTTCGTGCGGATAGTGAATGTCGTAGTATTTGCTGTACGTCTCGACCGTGCGCGCGACGGTGTAACGCTGGCTCGCATAGTTGTTGCCCAAGCGCCGCAAATCGAGTCGCCACAAATTCCATTCGGGATGTCCGGCGACGATCCATTCCGCCATCGCCTTGCCGATGCCGCCCGCGCTCGCGAGGCCGTGCGCGCAGAAGGCTGCCGCGACCCAAAAACCTTTCACCGGCGTCGGTCCGAGCAAGAATTCGCCATCGGGCGTGAATCCTTCGGGACCATTCAGCAGCATGTTCACTTCGGCGTGCTCGATGATCGGCGTGCGCTTGATGAGGTTTTCCATCAGCGGCTGAAAGCGATCCCAATCCGGCGGCAAGAGGCGATTGTTGAAATCCGGTGGAATGCCGTCGAGCCCCCAGGGCGCGGGCTGGCGCTCGTACCCGCCGGCGATCAACCCGCCCACTTCTTCGCGCCAGTAGACGAGATGATCGGGATCGCGCATCGTCGGCATATTCCTGGGGAGGCCGGGAATCGGGCGCGTGATGAGGTACAGATGCGCCATCGGCGTAACCGGCAAGTACAGCCCGACCATCGCCGCAATTTCGCCGCTCCACTGTCCCGCCGCGTTCACGACGATTTCGGTTTTGATCGTGCCACGATCGGTGACAACCGCATCCACGCGGTCGCCTTTCAAGGCGATCGCCTGCACGCGCGTCATCGTGAACAAACGCGCGCCGAATTTCTTCGCGCCCGCAGCGAGCGCGTACGTCACGCCGCTCGGATCCACCATGCCATCGGTCGGCAGATAGACGGCGCCGAGCACGCCGTCGGGGTTCAGAATCGGGAAAAGTTTTTGCGCCTCCTGCGTGCTGATGAGTTCGAGCGGCAAGCCGAAGGAACGCGCGAGCGCGACCTGACGTTTCAATTCTTCGAGCCGCGCCGGGGAGGAGGCAAGACGAAGACTGCCCACCTCGCGCCAGTTCGGATCATAATCCGTCTCGTCCTTCAATTTCCGATACAGGTCAACGCTGTAGCGGATCATTTTCGTGAGGTTGACGTCGGAGCGCAGTTGCCCGACGAGACCGGCAGAGTGAAAAGTCGAGCCGCTCGTCAGTTCGCTGCGTTCGACGAGGACGACGTCGCGCCAGCCCATCTGCGCGAGATGGTACGCGATGCTGCACCCGCCGATACCGCCGCCGATGATGACGACGCGCGCGTGGGAGGGAAGTTCAGCCATTAATGAGAACTCCGGGCAGGAAAGACGAATGGCATAGGATTGGTCGGATGATATATACCATTGCCGAAGATACCACGAATAAAGCCGCTTGTCAAATGACCTGCAAGATGCCGCCATTGTCTAAATTTGTCCGCGCCCTCAAAACGTGGTAGCACCACAGTAAATCGTGGACAGGGGGTTCAGGGGGCTTTGCCCCCTGACGGGGGTGCGGGGGTGTCCCCCGATAC